>NZ_QUAC01000483.1 GCF_003389455.1 Streptomyces inhibens
GCCCCCGGACATCGTCCGGGGGCGGCGGCCGTTCGGCTGAGACTTATGCTGCCTGCTCGGTCCGGAGGCCGGCCGTCAGCTCGGTCCGGGGCACACCCGGCGCCTCGAAGCCGAAGCTCTGTGCGTAGGCGGAGAGTTCGGCGTGCAGGCAGGCGACAACCGTCTCCGCCCGGCGGAAGCCGTGCTGCTCGCCCGGGAACGTGAGATACGCATGCGGCACCCCGCTGTCCTTCAGCCGCTCCAGGAAGGCCTCCGCCTGGGACGGCAGACAGATCGGGTCGTCGAGGCCCTGCAGAAGCACGAACGGCGCGCGGACGCGGTCGGCCCCGCGCAGCGGGGACACCTCGGCGTACCGTGCCGCGGCCTCCGGCCAGGGGCCGACCAGGCTGTCCAGGTAGCGGGACTCGAAGTCGTGCGTGCCGCGTTCGCTCCACCCCTCCGGGTCCAGGAGCGGGTAGTAGATGCCGGCGACGCAGTACAGCTCCGGCTCGGTGACGAGGGATGCCGCCGCCGTCCAGCCGCCCGCGCTGCCGCCGCGGATACCGAGGCGCTGCGGGTCGGCCAGGCCCTGGGCGACCAGCCCGCGGGCGGCGGTCGCGCAGTCGCGTACGTCGACCACGCCCCACTGACCGCGCAGCCGGTCGCGGTAGCGCCGGCCGAAGCCGGTGGAGCCGCCGTACTGCACGTCGACGACGCCGATGCCGCGGCTGGTGAAGAAGGCGACGGACAGATCGGCTACCAGCTGGCTGCGGGTGGTGGGGCCGCCGTGGGCCTGCACCAGGAAGGGCGGGAGCTCCCCCTCCGGTGCCGTGTGGCCGGAGTGGTGGGGCGGGTACACGTAGGCGTGTACCTCCTCGCCGTCCTCGCCGTGGAAGACGGCGTAGTAGCCCGGCGGGAGGTAGTCCGCGTACGCCGTGTAGGGCGCGCGCAGGACCTCGGCCCCGGACACCGGCTCGTCCCCTTCCGGGTCGATCAGGAGCAGGGTGCGCGGGTGGCGCGGACCCGCGGCGGTCGCCACGAGTCTGCGGCCGTCGGTGGCGAGCACCGCCCACTCGGTGTACTGCTCTGCGCCGTTGAGGTCCCGCAGCGTACCGTCCGCCTCCAGCACCGCGAGCCTGCGTCCGGCGGTGCCGTGGGCCACGAACAGGCGCCCGCCGCCGACGGGGAAGAACCACTGCGCCCCGATGCGCCACAGCGCCTCGCCGAACTCCTCGGCACGCGGGCACAGGGCCCGGCTCATGCCGCCGGGGGTGAGCTCGTGGAGATTCCACCAGCCGTCCTGGTCGCTGAGCAGGTACAGAACGTCCGGCCGGTCCGGGTCCCATTCGACCTGGCTCACGGAGGCGCCGGGCCCGCCCGCCACCACTTGGGCCGTGCCGAGCGCGCCGTCCGGGCCGATCGGTGCGCACATCACGACCGTGCCGTCCCATGGCATGGCCGGGTGGTCCCAGCCGAGCCAGCACACCCGGGTGCCGTCCGGCGACACCTTGGGGCCGGACATGAAGTGGTGGCTCGCCGCGAGCACCCGCACCGCCGCCGGGTCCCGTCCGGCCGTGCCGTCGAGCGGCAGCGCCACCAACTCGCGGCGCACGTCGGCCTGGTGGCTGCCGGTGGCCGCCTCGCGCAGGCACCACACCTCGTCGCCGACCCGCGTGACGTCGCAGTAGCGGGCGCCCTGGGGCACGGCGGGCTCCGGACTGATCGGCTCCGGCGTGCTGCCGGGCCGCATCCGGTACACCCGCTGGTCGGCCCAGTGGGTGAAGACGCAGCCCGCCGCCGGGTCGTCGCCGAGCGGGAGCCAGGGTCGGCCGCCGTACTCGATGACGCGGGTGCGCACGTCCCAGTCGGGGCCGAGCACCTCGCCGACCGTGCCGTCCGGGGTGCGGCGGACGAGTGCGCTGCGGCCGCCCTCGGCGGGCCTCAGCTCGGTCCACCACACCTCGTCGCCGACGAAGGCAACCCATTCGGTCCGCGCCTCGCCCGCCGCCGCGGCGGCCGCGGTGACCGGGGAGGCCCAGCTGCCGTACGGTGCGCGCGGTGTCTCCTGTCCGGGCCGCAGCGTCGGCCCGGACAGCCCGCGGTCAGTCACGGCTGGTTCCGTACGCCGTGGTGTCGCCGCGCAGCGCCTCGCTGGGGCGGCCGTCGACGCCGACCGGTACGGGGGCGACGACGGTGAGGCGCTCGCCGTGACGGTACTTGTTGCCGTAGTCGTAGATCGCGTAGTGCGCCGTGGCCTGGTTGTCCCAGATGGCGATGTCGCCGACCCGCCACTGCCAGCGGAAGGTCTGCTCGGGCCGGGTCAGGTATCTCTGCAGCAGCCGGATGATGTCGCGGGACGCCTCGGGGCCGTAGCCCACGACCCGGCGGGCGAAGCCGCCGAGCAGCAGCGACCGTTCACCGGTCTCCGTGTGCACGCGGACCGCGGGGTGCTCCGCCTCGTAAGGGGTGGCGATGTAGTGGCCGCGTTCGATGACGGTGTCGTCGGTGAAGTCGCAGTCGTTGCTGTGCACGATCCGCAGCCGGTCGGCGAAGTCGCGCAGCTCGGGCGGCATCCTCTGGTACGCACTCGCGGCGTTGGCCCAGAAGACGGTGTCCCCGCCGACCGGCGGGATCACATTGCTGTGCAGGAACGCGAAGGCCGGCGGGCGTTCGATGAAGGTGAGATCGGTGTGCCAGTGGCTGGCGCGGGTGCCCTGCTTGGAGTCCATCTCGCGCAGGTTCGGTCGGCCTTCGGGGGCGCTGTAGATCGGGTGCCCGAGGGGCAGCTTGCCGAAGCGCCCGGCGAAGGCGGCCTGGGCGTCGTAGGCGAGGTCCTGGTCGCGAAGGAAGATCACCTTGTGCGTGAGGAGCGCGGCACGGATCTGCGCGACGGTCGCGTCGTCGAGCGGGCCGCTCGCGTCCACGCCGCCGATCTCGGCACCGATGTTCGTGGCGAGCGGCGTGACGGTCACGCCGGTCTGCGGAAGCAGAGTCTCCGTCATGGCTGTTGCCTTTCCGTGGAGTTTCCTGGACCGGGATGTCGCACATCCAGACTTGGCAAGAGATTGCCATTTTTGTGACTAGGCTGGCAATATCGATTGCCGTGCAGCTCCACGAGGCGGCGGGACACGTCTGTCGGGCCGGGGATCCGCAGCCCACGGGGGCGTACGAGGACGCCCCGCCTCACCGCCGCTTCGCGCGGACCGCCGCGTCCACGAGTCACCGGTCAGCAGCACCAGCAAAGGAGTCCTGATGGCATCGCTGAAGCAGTACGAGGCGCCGGCCATATCGCCCGCCGCCCCCCGACCGCCCGGACACGGCGAACCACTGCCCGCCGGACCACTGTCCCCGGTCCACGAACTGGTGCGCCGCTTCGCGCGGGGCACCCCGGCGCGCACGGCCGTACGGAGCGGAACGGACAGCATCGGCTACGGCGAACTCGACGCCTGGGCCGAGCGGATAGCCGCCCGCCTCATCGCCGAGGGCGTCGGGCACGGCGCGCGCGTCGGGGTGCTCGCCGAGCCGTCCACCGCCATGATCGCCGCGGTCCTCGGCATCCTGCGCTGCGGCGCCGCCTACGTGCCCGTGGCCCCCTCGCATCCGGACCGGCGCATCACCGGCATCCTGGCGGACGCCCAGGTGAGCGCCGTCGTAGTCACCGGCACGGGCGGGAAACGCCTGGCCTGCACGGGAGTGCCGGTGATACGGGCGGACAGCCCCGGTGACGAGGCCGGGAGTGCCCCAGGGCCGCCCGCCGCAGCCGTGAGCGAGAGCGACCCCGCGTACCTCATCTACACCTCGGGCAGCACCGGGGAGCCGAAGGGAGTCGTCGTCGACCACGGCCGGCTCGCCGCCTCCACCGCGGCCCGCCGCATGGTCTACCCCGGCGAGCCGGTCTTCCTCCTCGTCTCCCTGCTCGCCTTCGACTCCTCAGTCGCAGGACTGTGGGGAACCCTCACCGCTGGTGGATGCCTGATCGTGGCCTCCGCCGACGAGGTGCGGGACCCCGAGCGCCTGGTCGAGCTGGTCGAGCGGCACGAGGTCACCCACCTGCTGTGCGTGCCCTCCCTGTACAGCGTGCTGCTCGACGCCGCCCGGCGGCTGGGCAGCGACCGGTTGCGCTCCCTGGACACCGTGATCGTGGCGGGCGAGCCGCTTCCGCCCGAACTGGTCACCCGGCACTTCGCCCAGCGCACCGGCCCGACCGCACTGGTCAACGAGTACGGGCCCACCGAGGCGACCGTGTGGGCGAGTTACCACCGCTTCGACGCCCCGGGGCCGGTCTCGATCGGCCGCGCGGTGCCGGGAGCCCGGCTGTACGTCCTGGACGACGCGCTGTGCCCCGTGTCGCCGGGCTGCGAGGGCGAGCTCTACATCGGCGGTGCGGGTGTGACGCGCGGGTACCACGGCAGGCCGGAGGCGACCGCGAAGGCGTTTCTCCGGGATCCGTTCGCCGAGTCGCCCGAGGCGCGCATGTACCGCACGGGTGACCTCGTACGCCAGGAGCCGGACGGCACGCTGGTGTTCCTCGGCCGCCGTGACCACCAGGTCAAGATCCGCGGCCACCGTGTGGAGCTGGGCGCCGTCGAGGCGCAGCTGTGCGAGCTGCCGGGCGTGCGCGAAGCGGCCGTCGTCGTGCACGGCACTGGCAGCGCCCTGGTGGGCTTCGTCCTCGCCCCGGCTCCGGTGGACGCCGCATCCCTCAGGGAGCAGCTAGCCGCACGGCTGCCCGCCGCCATGGTGCCCGCGCGGATCGTGGTGCTCGACCGGTTCCCGCGCACGGTCAACGGCAAGACCGACCGAGCGGCGCTGCGCGAGCGCGCCGACGCGCAGCCGTCCTCGGCGGTGCCGGTCGGCCCGGCCCAGCCGGCCGCAAGCGATCTCACCGCGCAGGTGTCCGCGGCCTGGGCCGAGGTGCTCAAGACCGCGCACGTGCCCGTCGATGTCAACTTCTTCGACGTCGGCGGCCATTCGCTCGCGATATACCAGCTGCGGGAGGCTTTGGAGCGGCACACCGGGCAACGGCCGCCCGTGGTCGCCCTGTTCCAGCACACCACGGTGGCGGCGCAGGCCGCGATGCTCCGCGACGGCGCGGGACAGGCGGCGGACAACGGTCAGGACACGCGGGCGCGCCAGGCTGCGGCTCGCAGGGCCCGGGCGCTGCGGGCGGGCCGCCGGGCCGCGGACCAGCAGGAGGCGTCATGAGCGGCGTTGTCAGCACGCACCCCGCCCGCTGGCTGCAGTGCACGGCCCCCGATCCCGATGCGCGGATCCGCCTCGTCTGCTTCCCGCACGCCGGGGGTTCCGCGGCGTTCTTCCGCAGCTGGGGCACGGACCTGCCCGGGATAGAGGTGCACGCGGTGTGCTACCCGGGACGGGGCCAGCGCATCGACGAGCCGCCGTCGACCGACCTGCGGCAACTCGCCCACGGCGTCGCCGACGCGGTCGCGCAGCTGGCCGACCGGCCCGTGGCCCTGTTTGGGCACAGCATGGGCGCACCCATCGCCCTGGAGACCGCCACGGCGCTGGAGGCCCGGGGCGTCCAGCCGGTCCGCCTGTTCGCATCGGGCTCCCGCAACGCCCCGTACCCGCCAGCCGAGGACTGGCAGAACGCGGACGACGAGGACGACGCGGCCGTGGTCGAACGGCTGCTCACGCTCGGCGGAACCGACCCCGAACTGGCCGCCGACCCGGAGTTCCAGGAGCTGGTCCTGCCTTATGTGCGGGCCGACGGGCAGATGTTCCACTCGTACGTCCCCCGGCCCGGCCTCTCCGCGCAGTGCCCGGTGACGACGATCACGGGGGACATCGACGAGGACGCCGACCTGCGGCCATGGGCGGAGCTGACGCGGGGCGGCCTGCAGGAACACGGGGTGTCGGGCGATCACTTCTATCTGGTGTCCGAGCCTCCCTACGCCCTGCTCCGGGAGGCCCTGACGGCGCCCGCCGCCGTGAGGTGACGTGTCCGTCGGGCGCGTGCGTGGCCGCGTACCGGCCACCGTACGTGCCCGACGGACGCGCCGTACGAGTCAGTGCCCGGCCGTGCGTCTCCGGCCACTTCCGGTGGCGCACGGCGCGCAACCAACCGTGGAGCAGTCGGAGGAGTCCCGATGCCCAAACCGGACCATGTCGACGTCGTCCGAACCCATCCGCCCGTGCACGACGTGGTGGCCGCCGTCAGCCGGGAGCTTCCGGCCCGTACCGCCGTGCGCACCGGAACCGACGCGGTCACCTACCGCGAACTCGACCTGTGGGCGGGGCAGATCGCCCGCCGACTCGCTGCGGCAGGGGTGGGCCGAGGCGACCGCGTGGGCGTGCTCGTCGAACCGTCGCCCGCCCTAGTGGCCGCGATGCTGGGCGTCCTGCGCGCGGGCTGCGCCTACGTTCCCCTCGACCCGTGCGCGCCGCTCGCCTTGTCCCCTGCGGCCTTGCGCTGCGCCGTGCTGCGACGCAGCGGCGCGCGCCGCCTCGCCCGGCTGGGCCTGTCACAACTTCCCACGCTGGCCGTGGAACGCCACGGCACCCTGCCGGAAACGGGAGATGCGGCGGGGAACCGCCGGGAACCCGTGATCCATCGGAGCGCACCGGACGATCCCGCCTGCGTGGCCCGGCCGGGCGGCGTAGGCCTCACGCATGCCCAGCTGTCCGCCGCGACGGCGGTGCGGCGCGCGCTGTGTCCGGGCACGCCGGTCCTGCTCCTGGCCGCGCCACTCACCCGCGACTTCGCCGTGGCCGGACTGTGGGCCACGCTGACCGCCGGGGGACGCCTGATCCTCGCCGGCGAGGAGGAAACGCGTGACCGCGAGGCCGTGGCGGGGCTCGTGGAGCGGCACCGGGTCACCCAGCTGCTGTGCACGCCCGCCCTGTTCGGCGAGGTGCTGGAGGCCTCGGCGGAGTCGGGCGTGCAGCGGCTGCGCACGCTGGATACCGTGACGCTGACCGGAGGACCGCTGCCGCCATCCCTGGCGGAGCGTCATGAGGCCGTGCTGGGCGGTGCAGTGGCGCTCGTCGACGTCAATCCGCCCGCCTTTCCCCGACACGATCGGTACGCCGGGCCGGGGCCGTTGGCCGCCGTCGGCCCGGACGCGCGCGGCCGCTTCGGCCGTCCGGACGCCGTCGTCCGCAGGCTCGCCCTGCCGCTCGCCGGCCCGCAGACGAACACCGTGCCCACGCGGTAGCATCCCGGCGCTGAACCCGAAGGAGCACGTCCTGCATGTCCTCCGTCCCGCCTGAACCCGCCCCTCCCTGTCCACTGCGCCCGATCCGTCCCGACGAGTTCGAGGCGTGGGCGCTGGCCGTCGCCAACAGCTACGGCGAGGACCGGACGGCGTCCCAGCTCGCCGTGGAACGCGGCACGAGCGAACTCGACCGCACCCTCGGCGCGTTCGACGGCGGCGTCCCGGTCGGCGGCGCCGCGCTGTACACCCGGGCCCTCACCGTGCCCGGCGCGGTCGTTCCGACCGCTCGCGTGGTCTGGGTGGGCGTGGCGCCGACCCACCGCCGGCGCGGCATCCTCACCTCGCTCATGCGCCGGCAGCTGACCGATGTCTACGCGGCGGGGCGCGAGCCGATCGCCGTCCTCAACGCCTCCGAGGCGGCGATCTACGAGCGCTTCGGCTACGGCGTCGCCTCGTACCAGGCCGACTACCTGGGCGGCACCCGGGCGATGGGCTTCCGCCCCAGTATGGACCTCGGACGGGGCACCATCCGGCTGGTGCCCCCCCTCCAACGGCCCGGCCGGTCCTGGAGAAGCTCTACGACACCGCCCGCACCCTGGCCGTGGGCCGCATCGACCGGCCGGGCCCCTTCTGGGACGACCGGCTGTACGACGAGGAGCACGCGCGCCACGGGGCGACGGCCTGCGCTTCGCCGTGCACACCGAGCCCGGCGGCGAGGTGAGCGGCTACGCCTCTACCGGCTCAACGGCGGCGGCCACGAGAATCCGGACAGCGCGGTGGAAGTCGGCGAGGTGGGGACCACGACCCGGCCGGCGTACGCAGCCCTGTGGCGCTACCTGATCGACATCGACGTCCACCCGTGGATCCGCCACTGCGGCGCGCCGGGCGAGCCGCTGCTGCACCTGCTGGCCGACATGCGGGCCTGCGCACCACGGTCTCCGACGGCCTGTGGGTGCGTCTGGTCGACGTCGGCCGGGCGCTCGCGGCGCGCCGCTACGCGGCACCCCTGGATGTGGTCCTCGAGGCCGAGGACGCGTTCTGCCCGTGGCACACCGGGCGTTACCGGCTGTCCGCCGACGGCGAGCACGTCTCCTGCGAGCGCACGACGGACCGCCGCGCAGCTCAGGATGACGGCGGCCGAGCTCGGCGCCGCGTACCTGGGGGCACGACGCTGGAAGCACTCGCCCTGGCCGGCTCACCGAGCTGGTCCCGGGCACACTGGCCCGCCGCTCACTCGCCTTCCGGGGCAGCCAGGAGCCGTGGTACTCAGCGGAGTTCTGAGCTCGGGGGGAGGCAGCCGGACGTGTGCGTACGTACGGACACTGCTCGGCGTCGTGCCACCCCGCCGCTGTCCGCACGTACGCACCGTGTCTCCACGCCGCCGGAAGGCCGCCGGTCAGGGGTGTCCGCTCGTGGACCCAGCGGCGACGACCGGCAGGCCACGGTTCCTGGGACGCGGGGCGGCTGAGCTGCCGCCGGACGGCGGCCGACCTCGCCGCACCGGGCAGGCGCGGCATGAACGGTCCCGCCACGAGTAGCGTCAGCGCTGCCGCGTCCAGGGCGGCGAGCGTCGCGAAGGGCACGCCCGGGCCGACGAGGAGGGAGACGAGCACACCGAGCGGCGACCCGGCGCTCCAGACCAGGACCGTGCCCGCCGGTGTCGCACGTGGCCTGATCGCCGTGGCACATCCGACCAGGCACATGAGTACCGCCACCGCCAGCTGCGGCAGCAAAGGGCCGACGGCCAGTCCGGCCTCGGCGACCGCGCCGAGACAGAGTGCCAGGGCGGAGCGCGTGCGAGCGCGGACGCGTCGCGCAAGGCACGCACCGAGCGTCGCCGCGGCCGCGAGCGCCGCGGCGAGCACCGCCCCGAAGGCGTAGCCGCCGGGCATTGGGCCTGCCAGGAGCCGGCTCGCCGGAAGGGCGACGGCCGTGTGTAGGGAGTACAGAAGCCCGGTCGCGTTCACGCTTCGCTGTCCGGCCGGCGTCATCCGTCGCCCCCCTTCCGCTGCCGCACGTCAGAAGAACGTCCGTACGAAATCGATCACGGTCTCGCCGCGGGTCACCGGTATCAGCTGCCATTTGTCGAAGGCCGTGCACGGGTAGGCGAGGCCGATGCCCGCCCAGTCGCCGACGCGGATGTCGTTGCCGGGCGCCAGGCGGATGAAGGCGTGCTGGTCGTTGATCTCCTTGATCACACAGTCGTGCAGCGGGTGGGTCGATCCGTCGTCCCGGCGGACCAGCTGCGGCTCGGGCTGCCAAGCATCGAAGGACAGATCGCGCTTACCGGCCGTGACCAGGGCGAGGCCCGGTTCCGGCCGCGAGGTCACCCGGCCCCAGGCGCGCAGCGCGGGGCGCAGTGAGCTCTCTCCGGCCGTCTCCCGCGAGAACGGCGACATCCAGCGGTAGAACCCGTCGTCGTGGACGATGTAGCAGCCGCTGCGCAGGACCGGCAGCACGGTCAACCCGGCCGGCCACGGCGCGGTGAGCACGTCGGCCACCTGGTCGAAGAAGCAGCTGCCGCCGGCCGTCACGATGACCGTGTCGGTCTCGAACAGACCATCCTGATGGATGAGTTCCGTTACCTCGCGCATCCGGCGCAGGAAGGAGTCGATCACTTCGAGGCTGTACGGCGAGGGGTCGTTGACCAGGACGCCTTCGTATCCCCCGACCCCGACTAGGCGCAGGACCGGGCTTTTCGCCACCGCGCGGGCCGTCGCGAGGGCGTCCGCCACGGTGCGGGCGCCGGCCCGGCCGCCCGTACGGCCGATCTCGACCAGGACGTCGATGGGCCGCGTCGGCGCGGGCCGCAGCGCGGTGAGCGCGTCGTGCATGCGCTGGACGACTTCGGGCGAGTCGGCGAAGCAGCTGAACCGGTAGCCGGGGTCGCGGTCCAGGTCGGTGCTGATCCAGTGCAGGGAGGGGGCGTCGGCGAGTTCGTTGGCGAAGAGCACGTTCGCCACGCCGAAGGCGCGGTAGACCCGCAGCTGCGCGGTGTTGGCCGCGGTGATGCCCCAGGCTCCGGCGTCGAGTTGCCGGGCCCACAGCTGCGGTGCCATGGTGGTCTTGCCGTGCGGCGCGAGCTGGACGCCGCGTTCAGCGCACCATTTGGCCATGGTGGTGGTGTTGTGCTCCAGGGCGTCGGCGTCGATCGTGAGCACGGGCCCCACGAAGCCGTCGTCGAAGACGTTCGGCCGCCGGGCCGCCAGCTCCGCCACGGTGCTGGCCTCCGCCGAGACCGGCAGCCCCTTGAAGCGCCAGTCGATGCGCTCGTCGCCGAGGGCGCGCAACGCGCCCCGGTCGATCCCCTCGTGCGGTGTGGTCACCATGCCTCCTGCCTCGCCCGAGTCCTCGGGCCGAACGTGAAAAGAGAATCGTCAAGTGGAGGTGCGCAGCACGCCATTGCCCGGCGCGGCCGCGCACCGTGGGGCGCCAGTAAGGTGTGGACTCAGCCGATGATCGCCCGCAGTTCCCGGGCGAACACGTCGATGTCCTCGGCGCCGTTGTAGTAATGGGGCGACACGCGCACGGCGTGCTCGACCCCCTCCTGTCGCATGAACAGGGGCGTGTGGCTCCCCTGCGCCACCCACACAGCGACCCCGCGAGCGGAGAGTTCGTCCCGCAGTCGCCTCGCCGGGACGCGGTCGCAGACGAAGGTGACGATGGACGCGTGACGGGTGCCGGGGTCGATGAGCCGGGTGCTCGGCAGTTCCCCGACGGCCGCGCGCACGAAGTCGCGCATCGTCTCCCCGAAGGGCCCGCAGACGGCCGGTGGATGGCGGAGGTGGTGCCGCAGGGCCGCGTCGAGTCCCATGACCGCGGCCGTGGCCCGCTCGGCGTACTCGAATCGCCGTGCGCTGCCGGTGTGCACCTCGTAGGTGTCGTTGGAGGTCATGTCGGCTACGTGCAGATCGTGGAAGGGCGGCCGAGCCGTGGCGCGCAGGCGCGGCCCGATGTAGGCGAAGCCGGTGCCGCGCGGCCCGCACAGGAACTTGCGGCCCGCACCCGTCAGCAGGTCGCAGCCGATGTCCCGTACCGAGACGGGGAGCTGGCCCACCGACTGGCAGGCGTCAACGAGATACAGGCACGGCCAGGGTGCGAGGAGCTGTCCGATCTCCTCGACGGGGTTGACGATGCCACACCCCGAGGGCACGTGCGGGACGGAGACGACGGTCACGTCCTCCCGGATGTTGCTCCGCATCCAGTCCAGATCCAGGTCGCCGCAGGGCAGCAGAGGCACGACCTCGATCCGCACCCCGGTGCGCCGGCGCAGCTCGGTCCACAGGATGAGGCTGCCCGCGTACTCATACGGGGTGATCCAGATCCGGTCCCGTGACGTCACGGACAGGGTCGTCACGGCCGATGTCCACCCGCGCGTGGCGCTGTCGAACAGCGCCAGGTCTTCGACGGGCGCGTCGAGCACGCTGGCGAGGTTTTCGTAGACGCCCTTCTCGAGCGTGTCCGCGTACCGTGTCTCCGTCTCGTACGCGCCGTCCAGCGCTTCTCGGCGCAGGCAGCCGGTCATAGCGTCCACCACGGCGGCCGGCATGAGTCCGGCGCCCGCGGTGTTGAGGTGTATGGGCATGGCGCTCCTCCTCCGTTCCAGGTGTGCGGGTCAGGAGGTCCGGCCCAGGGCGGCGACCTCGGCGAAGGAACCGTCCTCGCCGAGCTGCTGCGGAGCCCCTCCGGCGCGGCGCCACTGGCGGTACTTGGCGGCGTAGCTGAGCAGGGTCTCCTGCTCCCACCGCCCACGGGGCCGGGTCAGGATGCCCGCCCACAGGCCGTCCCAGCGGGCGTAGGCGCTGTCCTGGAGCAGGACGTGGTGGGCGCGCTTCATGTGCCAGAACGGCACACCGGTGTTGAGGTGGTGCACCAGGTGGTAGTTGTCGTGGTGGCGGCCAAGCAGGAACCGCTCGATCGCCCAGCCGTGCCGGTTGCGCGTCATCAGGATCTGCCGGGACTCGCTCTCCGGCAGCGGGTAGTGCTCCGCCAGCTCCGACAGCCAGCCGATGGCGATGGCGGTGGTGAACAGCGGGACGAACCAGAAGAGCAGCAGCTCCAGCAGCCAACCCTGCCAGGCGCACACGGATCCGATCAGGATCCACTGCACCAGCAGCAGCACACGCTCGGTGCGCTGGCGGACCGGCATGGACACCGCGACGTCGTCGGCCTTGAAGAGGATGCGGTCGCGTACGACGTACGTCACGTACGCAGCGGCCCGCAGACCGAGGACGGCGCACGCAATGTTGCGGAGGAAGAACCTGCGGTCGGACTGCGTGTGGTCGTAGATGCCGATACCGACGTGGAAGTTGTAGTCGGGGTCCTTCTCTGGGTCTCCGAGGAACCGGTGGTGGAAGCCTATGTGGGAGTTCCGGTACGGGTTGTACATGTGCAGCACGAGATAGCCGGAGAACACCGTGCCCAGTAGGAGGTTGAGCCGGCCGTTGCGGGCGAGCACCTTGTGCGAGGACTCGTGCAGCAGGTTCACGAAGGCCCGCTGCGTGGACCCGATGAGGACCACCGAGACGGGATAGAACCAGTAGGAGACGCCCACGCACAACCAGACCGAGGCGGCGAGGAGCAGGTAATCACCCAGCAGCGCCAGCGGAGCGTGGTGATTGTCCAGCGTGCACAGCTCTCTGAGCTCCTTGCGTACGCTGCGGTCGAGCCTGCTGAAGTCGAGGGTGCGGAAGTCGTTCCGTACGGTTGTCATCATGTTTCTTCTCCAGGTGCAGGGAAGGCGGCACGGCGCGGACCGAGGCAGAGTGGGCGTGCGACAGCTCGCGGCGTGATGGATCGAACTGGCGGTTGCGCGGGCGCTGTGAACGCAGACAGATCCCGGACCGGGAAGGTCGTCAGGTTGTCCCGCATGCCGCCCTCGCCGATGCTGGCGACGCGTGCCGGCCGGCTTGGCCGACGTACTCGGTGCGGGTGTGCAGCGCTTGTGCGGGGGGCCGGGGCGGTGCCGGCCGGCGTAGTGTTGCGCGCCCGAGGGGGGTATCACATCGCGCGGGATCGCGAACGCCGACGGATCGCGGCAGCGATCCCCCCTCGGCGCGGGAATCAGGTGACCGGGAATCGGGACGCGGGAATGGGGTGGCCGGGAGGCAGCTGCCGTTGCGGAGGCCGAACGCCACGGCCGGTCGTCATCGAGGTCGTGGTTCCGCTGGACGCTGATACCCCGGTGGGTCAGGCCGGGACGCTTCCCCGACGGCTTCGACGGTTCAGGCGGTCGGGCCGGCGAGGATCGCGTCCAGCAGCGGCGCGGCTCCGTAGCGGACCACATCCGTGGCCGGCAGGCCGGTGGCCGCCTCGATCGCGGCGATCTCCTCGCGTGCCCGGTCGTCCGGCAGCCCCGCGGTGATCAGCGAGATGCCCACGATCGGGCAGCGGCCCTTCGGCCACAGCCAGCTCGCTCCCTCCGCGTGCATCTCGATCGCCCGCTCCAGCGACGGCAGCGGGTGGTCCGGCAGGAGCTTGATGGTGGGCCGGCTGAGGTCGTGGCACATGATCAGGGAGTCCGCGCGGCTGCCGTGCATCAGAAACAACGGCCCGCCGGAGCCCCGCGGGTGGTTCAGCGCACCCTGGCCCTCGACCAGGACGAGGTCGCTCTCCTCGACGGCGGCGCACACCTCGTCCTCGATGATCTTGGCGACGTAGTCGACCATGATCGCGTCGATCGACACGCCCCTACCGGTGATCATGGTGCCGATCTGCCCGGTCGCCACGAACGCGGGCGCCAAACCACGGTGTAGCGCCTCCCTCTCGATCTCCAGCATCGTGGTCATTTTGCCGATGCCGCAGTCGGTGCCGACCGCGAGCACCGTGCGCGAGCCGGGGCGGTGCTTCCTGATCTCGAAGACCGGCTTGCCGTCCTCGCGGAGCTCGACGGTGTAGCGCTCCTTCGGCTCCCGGCGGACGTCCCAGATCCGGGCCCCGCTGCGCTCGGCCGCGGCGCTGAACTCCTCGTCCTCGCCCAGCATGGTGTGCAGGCCGTTGATCACGTCGAGGCCCCTGCCGATCACCTCCAGGATCAGCGGCCGCCAACTGGGCGGCAGAATGCCGCCGGTGGGCTCGGTTCCCAGCAGGACCGAGTCCGGCTCGAAGGCCATGGCGGCCGCGATGTCCGCCACGATCGGGATCCCAGCGCCGAGGCCGCCGCCGACGGCCTCCCCGGTGTCCCGGCCAGCGTTGTGGTTGTCGACCACCGCGACCACCCGGTCGGACCGGTACCGCAGAATGCCAGTCAGGGTCTTGGCCGGGCTCGGCGTAATCTCGTCGTCGGCGAGGATGACGATGCGCTTCAGGTGGTCCATTTCAGTGCCCTTCGTCTGGACGTACAGTGATGGTGGTGTGAGCCTTCGCCAGGCGGAGGCAGACGCCGGCGACGGTGGCCGTGCCGAGCGCCAGCCAGTACCAGTCGCCCCCGCCGTGGTGGTAGCAAGCCAGGAAGACGGCTCCGCCGAACAGCGATCCGAGGGCCTCGCCCGTGGTCAGCGAGACACCCTGGAGGTTGGATGAGGTGAGGGGAGAAACGTTGGTGAGGCGGTTGAATGCGATGCTGACCATCGGGGTGTAGAGCATCTCGGCGAACGCGAACACCGCCATGGCTACCGTCGCCCCGACGACGGCGGGCAGGCCGATACCCAGCAGTGCGATCGCGCCGCCGAAGACGATCACCCCGAGGGCGAGCAGGGTGTTCGGCGCCACACCGGCCCGCAGGCCGCGGTTGGCCAGGGCCGTCGCCCCGGACTGGAACAGCACGATGGCGACCGGGGGGCCGCCGAGCAGCACCGCGCGGAGCACCGGTGAGTCGATCGCCAGGCTGACAAACAGCGCGAACGCGGAGTAGAACTGCCCGTAGACGAAGGCTCCGACCACCGTGAACGTGATGGCGCGCACGCACTCCGGATGGCGCAGGGCACGGATCCGTGCGCGGGCTCCGTCGGTGCACCGGATTGTGCTCGGCGGCCGCAGCCTGCCCGGCAGGCCGAGGAGGAGTGTCGCGGCTGCGGCCAGGTAGGCGACGGAGACGAAACCGAGCAGCGGCCGGCCGTCGCCGGAGACGTAGAGCGCGCCGGCGATGAACGGGCCGAGGGCCGCGGCGATGTTGGTGGCAATCTGCATGATCGCGTAGACGATGTTGCGGGCCGGCTCGGCAGCGAGGCTCTCCGCGACCAGCACGCGTACGAGCACACCGTGGACGCTGTTGCCGAATCCGGCCAGGCACAGCGCGAGCAGGGTGGGCACCGGGTGGGTCGTGTACGCCAGAGCGCCGAACCCGGCGGCCGAGCACACCATGCCCGCGGCCATCGTCACGGAGTATGGCAGTCTCGGCAACCAGCGGCTGATCGGTAACGAGGACAGGCCGACGCACAGCAGGAAGGCGAACATGCCGAACCCGGCGGCTGACGCGTTGCCCTTGCCGCCATGCGTCAGCATGACGACCAGCACCGGCAAAAGGGAGAACTTGCCGAACTGGCAGCACAGATAGTTGATGCCGATAGTCCGCCGCAGCGCCGTCTCGCTCAACCGGGGCCCCACGCTGTGCTGTTCGATCAGTTCAGTCATCGGCGGTGCCGTCCGTCCGCTGATAGCCGACGTGCCGGGACAGGTCGTTCTCGCGGCTGAGATTCCGGTCCTCCGGCCGCACGGACGACGGCCCGGCCGGCTTCACGCCGAACTCCAGCCGTGCCGCGCCTGCCGCGGCCCTGGCCGCCGCTTCCTCCGGGGTGCTCCCGGTGGCGATCACGTACCCGGCGCGATCGCCCGACCAGCGCACCGGGCCGATGTGCTGACCAGCCTCGTACAGCACGCGAACCTCCGTCACATCCGGGTCGGCGAGGACCTGCTCCTCCCCGGTCACCGCGACCAGTTCGCCACAGGGGGCGTCAGCGAACTTGATCGCCGACGCGCGCAGGGCCGGCGGGGGCCCGGCCAGGGGTTCGGCCTGCCCCAGCGCCCATGCCACGGTCAGCTCTTCCATGTCCACGCCGTAGGCGAGACGCACCAGTTCGTTGATGCGGTCGCCGCCGCGCCGGCAGTGTCCTTCGACGACCCGCGGACCGTCGCTGGTCAGCTTCACCTCGACGTGGGAGGGCCCGTCGGTCAGACCGACGGCGTCAAGGAAGGTCCCGACCAGCTCGACCACCTCCGCGACGACGGCCTCGTCCAAGGTGGCGGGCACGGTGTGCCCGCCCTCGACGAACCCTTGGCCGATCAGCTTGTCGGTGAGCGCGAGCACGACGTGCCGGCCGGCGAAGGTGAAGCTCTCGACGCTGATCTCGGGCCCGTCCAAGTACTCCTCCATCAGGAACGCACTCGCCCCGGTGCCGGCGAACCGCTTAACGACCGCCTCAACCTCGTCCGGCTCGACCCGGACCACGCCAAAGCTGCCCGTCGCCGCCACCGGCTTGGCCATGAACGGGAAACCCCGCTCGGCACCGAACGCGCGCAGGTCGTCCGCCGTCCGCCCCAGCGCGGCAGCCACGGGACTCAGGCCCCGCTCGGCGAGTCTCGTGCGCATGGCCCACTTGTCAGTGACGATGCGGACCGTCTCCCGACCGGGCCCGCTCAGCCCCAGCCGCTCGTTGAGCGCAGCGAGGGACAGCAGGGCGTGCTCCTGGATGCTCACCACCGCGTCGAACGGCCGGAGCAGGTGCAGATGCGCGACAAGATCGACGAAAGCCGGCTCGGTGTAGTCAGCCAGCAGTGTCACGGCCGTAGCGGCGGCCTCGCCGGGCCGGACACGCTCGGAATGCTGCGCCCACCACACCTCGGCGCCCAGCTTGACTGCCGCGTCAACCATGGACTGCTGGTCGCCAAGGACCAGTACACGAGGCTTCATGGCAAGAACTATGACAGTAACTTGCCCAGCTTGGCAATGCATTGGACGTAAGATTGACAACCCAGAGCGAGGCGCGGTGGGGGTGATGTAGGACCACGTCGGATTTTCTTCGTTGGGCTTTCGTAACAGGAGCCCGCACAACCGAAAGGGGCGGACGGAAGCGAGTGCTGGCGCCACACCCAGCCACGGCACTCAGGACACGCCGAGCGACTGCAGACGACTTCCACGGGCGACCCGGGTCCTCGCCGTTCCGCGTCGGCAACTCGGTGAAAAGCTATCGGCGTTCGGACCGCGCCTCGACGGCATCCGCATATCAAGTCGATGCGCTCGCTGGCGCCCCTGAGGCGAGCGAGCCCACACGCGACCTTGCAGGGCAGCCGCAGCCAGCCTCCGTCAGCGACGGCCCTTCCGGCAGGTGCGGCGCCGAATCCGCTGTGATGCCACCGCCGATCACAACCGCAGCGACGGTCACCACCGTGCCCTCGTCCTGTGCCAGACCAAGGTGGCGCCCTCAGCACAGCCACTCGTGCAGCTCGCTGGCGTGCTCATCGGTGCGCACCAGCGCATTCTGCGCTTGGGGCTGTGCATCAGCCGCTATCCGGCCAACCGTCGCTCCGCGCGGCCGGCCACGGCCACCTCCACCCGAGGTTCCTCGCGTCCAGTAGACCACCGTTCTGCCCCTGCGCACCGCGCATGACTGCCAGGAACACCCGCGAGTGCAGTGTGCTCCAACACCCAGCGCTCATGCACGTGAACAGCTCCTTGCATACGAGGCTTGTGCAGGTCTCCGGCTATGCTGTGGCTTGTCTTGGGCAAGTAGCGAGTTAAGGGCTGTCCCGTAACTGCTGAGCGGTCCGCACGTATCCCGGGGTCTGGCACAGGGGCGATCCGGAAACCAGCGGGTCCGCGGAATCTGAACGCTGGTGTGTGACGAACCCGCGGGTGGCCGTGGCTCCGCGAGGGGAAAGGCGACGGGGGATTTCGCTGGCTGACAGGATGTCGGCTCCAGCAGGGAACGTTTGGCCCGGTGAACCTCCCGCGACCACCACCACATGCCCAGGAGAACAGACCATAGCCGACAAGGACAGGCGTGTATTGAGCCTGGTGAAGGCATTCCTCAAGTCGGGCATCCTCAGCCAGGATGGCCAGACGCAGGAGACCTACACCGGCACCCCGCAAGGAGGCATTCTGTCGCCGCTACTGGCGAACGTCGCCCTGTCGGTCCTGGATGAGCATGTCGCCGGGATGGCCGGTGGTCCGAAGTCAGATCAGAGAGAGCGTGCGAAGCGCAGGCGCCACGGGTTGGCCAACTACCGGCTCATTCGGTACGCGGACGACTTCTTGGTGCTTGTCTCAGGCAACCGCGAACAGGCGGAGGCCGTACGCGCCGAAGTGGCCTCGGTTCTCGCACCGATGGGCTTGACCTTGTCGGCGGAGAAGACACTCATCACGCACATCGACGATGGTTTCGACTTCCTCGGGTGGCGCATCCAGCGTCATATCAAGCGGGGCACAGATAAGCGGTACGTCTACACCTATCCCGCCAGGAAGGCGCTCGACGCCGTCAAGGCAAAGGTGAAGAAGATTTGCCGGAAGAGTAAGAACTTGCCCCTCACCGTTCTACTGCACCAGCTCAACTCAGTGTTGCGGGGATGGTGTGCCTACTTCCGCCCCGGCGTGTCCAAGGCGACGTTCCAGTATCTCGGCCACTTCACGTAGACGAGAGTCTTCATCTGGGCGTGCCGCAAGCACAAAGGAATGCGGCTCAGTGGGTTCCGTCGGGTCTACTGCAACGGCGGACGGCGGCCCGTTACGGAGAGAGGACGGCTGTTCCAAGCCGGTGAGGTCACCACGACTCGCTACAGGTTCAGGGGATACAGCATTCCGACGCCGTGGACGGTCACCGGATGAGATCGGAGGTTGTTGAGATGGGACTTGTGGAGAGCCCGGTGCCTGGAGACGGGCACGCCGGGTTCGGAAGGCGGTCCGGGGAAACCCACCAGCGGCAACGCCGGCAGGGCGCCCCGGGCCGACCTAACAACACCTCCCACCGCAAGGTCCGAGCCCGCGTCGAGCACGCCTTCGCCCGGAGGAAGAGCTGGAAGATCCTTCGCGACTGCCGCCTGAAAGGCGACGGTGTACACCACGCCATGCTTGGTATCGCCCGCCTGCACAACCTCACTCTCACGGGGTGACCAGGCAGAAAGCAGCCTGAAGCACACGTCAGAGATCGTTTACAGGACAGCCCTTAGCCAACCGCTTCCAGGACTTGCTCGTCGTCGGCTCTCTCTTCACACGCCTCCAGTTGTTTGGCGAACTGGTACCAGTCACGCGAGCGGGAGTAGGAAAGTTCTGTAATGATGGACCGCCAACGACGGGGAATCCACTCGATAAGTCGCTGCTGCTGCCGTTTGTTGACGATGCTTGTGGCAAACAGGCGTAACAGGAGCCGCCCCTCCTCGGACATGCGCAGCTGTGGATCTCGCATGAGCGCTTGTGTCGCCCTCTTCTGGTCCAGGCCCCCGATGGCAGCGGTGCTACCACCCTTCGCGGCGCGAGCCTTCTGCGCGGCGTTGAGCTCGGCCCTACGCTGGCGGGGAGGGACCGGATCCTCGTTGCGCCGAAGGCGCTGGCGCACATCACGCACCGTGCCGGGCGATACACCGGCAGCCTGAGCGACCTCCCGCAATGAGGCGTCGGGGTTCTCCGCGAGCAGAGTACTCGCCAGCCTGCGCCCCTCCGCGCTGTTGACCGGGCGGGCCTTGCCATCCCGCCCAATCCGCATGTGCAACTGGGAAACTTCTCCAGTTGCTGGCCGCCGACGAATCGCAGCGACGGTCTTGGCCGCCAGCCCGGTCGCTGCGGCGATCGCGCGATCAGACCACTCCGGGTACGACTTGACGATACGTCCTGCTGCGGCGGTGCGGTCGGACAGGGTCAGCGGCAAGCCATGTTGCACATTGGACTCAACAGCAAGTACAAATGCGTCCTTCTCGCTTCCATCGAAATACTTGACGTCGACTTCATCCTGACCCTGTAACATCGCGGCACGCAGTCGATGAATTCCGTCGATGATCGTCATCGACGAGCGATGCACGATGATTGGAGGAAATTTAGTCTCGGACTGAGCAAGCATGTTAGCGTGCTCTACATTTTCCCCAGCCAGCCGTGGCGAGTCTGCCGCAATCAGCGAAGCAACGGATACACTTTCAATATGCGGATCTAATGACTTACTCGCGCGTGAAGGCTTCGTGGATACGCATTCCGTCATCGTGCACCCTCCCTAGGATGTGAACGAGCTTGCGTCGGGTCATTCAGCCCGAGAAGCCTGGGTATCGGCCGCAAGGCCAGGTTCGGTCTTCCACAAGCGGCCGCTCCAGCCAGGCCTCGAAGCGAACGACGTTGCCCGCACGCGATCGCTGCGCCGTCCTGGCACGGTCTGTCGGAACTTCCAGGGTGACCGCACCGTCAAGCCAATTGCGCCAGTAGGACAGCAGGCGTTCCCTGGCCTTGGGATCGCCGTTCCCGTCCTCGTACACCGGCTCCAGGGGGCCGGTGGCAGGGCGGCGGCCGGTCCTCGCCGGCAGCGCTCGCCCCGTAGGCCGTGGCGAGGTCAGCCAGCAGGATGTCCGTCGACCAGTCGTCGAAAACCGTGTGGTGCACGCTGAGCGCGCACACATGCTCCTCGTCGGCGTTGCGCAGCAACAGCGCGCGCACCAGCGGCCCGGTATCGAGGTTCATCGGCGTCCAGGCAAAGTCACCGATCGCCCCCTCGATATCATTCTCATCGGCGCCGCGCATCGGCCGTACGGTGATGCGTACGTGGCTGTCGTCCACGGTCCAGCGCACGGGGGAGCCGTCGCGGTCCGCACCGAACCGTGAGCGCAGTGCAGCATGGCGGGCGAAGGTCAGATCCAGTGCCGCCTGCAGGGCCCTGAGGTCGAGCGAGCTGCTCAGTCGCAGAGCATGCGTCACGTTGCACTCGGGTGATGCTCCGGTCCACGAGCCACAGACGGCGCTGGGCGGCAGACACGGGCGTCGGCTCGTGCATGGCGATCCCCTTCCCCTTACGTGATGCCAGCCCCGCGTCAGGGCCAGCCGCTCGTGCCCAAAGGGTAGGGACAGCCGTCGACTTGGCACTTCGGCTGCTCAGCCGAATCGGGTGCGTCCGCTGGTTGCGGTCCCATGCCACCGTTCGGCGGGCAGCGTGCCTACGCCACCATGCCTGCCCCTCTTCGGGCAGGGTGTAGATCGGGTCGTAGTACTCGTAGGCGCGGGTGAGTGCCTCGGGCGGCAGGGTCTCCGTGCTGGTGAGGTAGTTCTTGGTCCAGTAGGAGATGCCCCTGGTCCGGTCGTACTGGGCGACCTGATGGACCCAGCGCTTGCCGACGTAGGGGACGTCGCAGACAAGCCTCGGTGTGGCGAATCCGGGCAGGTACCCCATGATCTGGTGTTGCAAGTTCTGTGCTTCACCGAGCGAAAGCCGCCAGTGCTCGCTGAACGGGATCATGTCGCAGAGGTAGAAGTAGTACGGCATGATCGCGGCGTCGTCGAGCAGGGCTGTGCACAGGTCGAGCAGGGCGTGCATGCTGTCGTTCACGCCACGCAGCAGCACGCCTTGGTTGCGTACGTCGCGCAAGCCAGCGTCGAGCACGGACCGTGCAACTGCCGCGACCAGCGGAGTGACTTGTTGGACCGCGTTGGCGTGGGTGTGCAGGGCCAGGTTGACCCCACGGTCACGGGCGGCGCGGCCCAGTCGCTCCAGTCCGGCTCTGATGTCGTCGGCGAGCCAGTGCTGCGGTAGCGCGACCAGGGACTTGCTGGCCAGCCGGATGTCGCGCACCGATTCGATACCTAGCAGTTCCATGACGAAGGCCTCGAGTCGGGGCCAGGCGATATTGGCCACGTCGCCCCCCGACACCACCACATCGCGCACTGAGGGGGTGGCTCGCAGGTAGTCGAGCATGGCGGCGGTCCGGTCGACCGGTTTGAGTGTTAGCCGGTTCTTGCGAACCTGCGGAGTGGAATTGCCCACCAGGTCCATCCGGGTGCAATGTCCGCAGTACTGGGGCAGGTGGCGGTCAGTTCGGCGAGCACCTTGGTCGGGTAACGATGGGTGAGCCCTTCCGTCACCCACATCTCGCTCTCGTGCAGCGAGTCCCGCGCAGCGAATGGGTGGGATGGGTAGTCGGAATGGCGGTCCGAGAGACCGGAAGCGTATAGCGCCGAACCGGATCAGAACGAAAAGCAGCCGTGAGGCTTCCTGCACCGCGCACCAAGGCGAGGGGCGCCATGGTGTTGAGCATGTGCGGGGGGATGAGCAGCGACATGGTAGCCCGCTCGCGCTGGTCCCGGTCGAGGTCTGTGTAGAAGTACTCGTCGAGCAGGTCGCCGTAAACGGCCTGCAACTGGCTGATGTTGCGGACACAATGAGCGCGCTGCCACTGTGCGGAGCGCCACTCGGTCACGGTGACGTGTCGCCAGGCGGGAATCCGCCGCCAGTCGGGCTCCGCCATCTCTCGTCGGCGATACAGATAGGGCTGATCGTTCTGGTTGGGCACCCCACGCTCCATTCTCTGCTGTCAAGGGTTGATAGGTCGTGTCAGCTCGCGACGATCGTGAGCAACTCGCTGCTGGCCGGGTCTCTGTCGTGCAGGGGGACGAGCCCGAGTCGGACGGCGAGCAGCGCGATTTGTACGCGGTCGCGCATGTCGAGCTTGGTGAGAAGCCGGGAGACATGAGACTTCACCGTCGCCTCAGACACCCCGAGTTCTCGTGCGATCTCGCGGTTGGACCTGGCCGTCCCGATGGAACGCACCACGTCGATCTCTCGTCGGCTCAGTCCGATATCGGCGACACGGTGCTCGGCATCCGAGGGCAGAAGCTGGAAGTGTTCGAAGAGGTGCCTGGTGATGATGGCGGACAAGAACGCCGATCCCTCCGCCACCGCCCTGACGGCAGCAACCAGTTCACGCGCCGGGCAATCACTGGAGAGAAAGGCGTCGACCCGGGCCCTGATGACTTCCGATAACGACCGAGTGGCCATGCCGTTGCCTATCAAGATCGTGCGGATGGTCTCTCCGTGCGGCGTGGCGGCAAGCCGGCGCGTCAGCTCCAGTCCGCTGATCTGCGGCAGTTCGAAGTCGGCGATGACGATGTCGGGACGCAGGGCCAGGGCACGACTGAGGGCTTCCACACCATCGGCCGCCTGTCCGACGACCACCATGTCTAACTCTTCGCCGACTATTTCCAGCACTCCGCGTCTGGAGAACTCGTTTCCATCAGCGATGAGCAGCCGCACCTGGCGACGCGCCTTATCGGTACTCACGAAAATACTCCTCCATGGGCACAGCAGTGCAGCACCCGAATTTCGGGAAATACGGTGAGAAGTTGCGTTTCTGCAGCAGAATAGGAATTTCTGGTACGTCACAGCATTGGATCGACCCGGGCCTAGGGGCTTAGTCGCGCCCGCCAGCCGCAAGACCCGTTGATCGCGTCCAGTCCCAACTAGGTGCATCTGGCGCGCCCGCACCCCCTCCCAGTTCCGCACTAGCGCCTCCGGGCCGAACGGGCTACGAAAAGTCAGATCCGCAAGGCATCGCGCATATCGGTTGTGAAGTGCACGCGGTAACGAGAGCGCCCTCTTTTGCCACCACATTTCGGTTCATCCTCCTGGAGGGCGCCACCGCCACTGCCGGGCGGCTGGGAGGGGGGTCTTCTATGGGCTTTGGTATGGGTGGCATTCCTCCGCGAGCTGGCGTACCTGGCGCGGCGGGTCTTGCATGATGACTCACGCCTGCACGCTGACCCAGGTCTGGCCACACGTCGCTCAGGGTGGGGCCTTCGGCACCCCTGGCCGGGCGGGGCAGTCCCGATCAATCCGCGTGTGCAGCTGGGGAAATTCCTCAGTTGCTGACCGCCGGCGAATAGCAGCGACGGTCTTGGCCGCCAGCCCAGTCGCTACGGCAACCGCGCGATCAGACCCACTCCGGATGTGACTTGACGATGCGTCTTGCCGCCGCGGTGCGGTCGGACAGAGTCAGCGGCAAGCCGTGATGCACATTGGACTCAACAGCAAGTACGAATGCGTCTTTCTCGCTTCCATCGAAGAACTTGACGCCGATTTCGCCCCCTGCCCTGTAAAATCGCAGCGCGCAGTCGATGTATTCCATCGGCGATCCTCATCAACGAGCGATGCACAATGATCGGGGGAAGTTCAGTCTCAGACTGAGCAAGCGTGCGCCCGTGCTCTACATTTTCCCCAGCCAGTCGCGGCGAGTCCGCTGTTACCAGCGAAGCGACGGAAACGCTTTCAACGTTCGGATCTAATAAATCACTCGGGCATGAAGGCTTCCTAGCCACGCCTTCCATCACTACGCACCCTCCTCGATGTGAACGCTTACGTGGGGGTTATTGAGCCCGAGGTGCCTGGGTATCGGCTGCAATTGAGCTAGGTTCGATCTTCCCCAAGAGACCTCCAACCAGGTCACCTTCGTCCGCCGGTGTGCAGCCCAGCAGCCGCGCCATCGGCTCCCCCGAACCTCTGCAATCCATGTCCACTGTCCCTGGGCGCAACCGGAATCAGCCTCGCTCCCGCGTCAACGGCATCTTCCGAAATAGGCTCAGTCGGCCCGTGGCCGGCCTGCGTCCTCTCGGCCCAGCAAGCAGCCCGATTGGCGCAGCAGACAGCATGATCCGCTGACGGCTGCGACGCGCCAGCCATCGGGCCACTTCACGGGTCCGGCTCTCGTAAGACTGCCGGCGAATTTGGGCCTCGGTCATAAGAATCATGGCTGCCAGGCGCGCCGCATCCACCAGTCCCTCGACGGCTAGATACGTCGAGGGATGCATGTACCGCGGCTTGCGTCCTCCAGCGCATCTCTCGTCCGAGCAGGAAAGAGTGCCCCGGTAGGGGCTGCGACTCCCGTTCCCACTCCGGGACTTCGGAACCGCGGGATCCCCCGGTTATCAGGTAGCAGCGCGGTGCGGATCGGATGTCAGGCATGTGTGGGTGCTCCGTGCTGAGGTGGCGTGGCGGCGATCAGGCCGCCCACTGGAGGGGCTGGTGTGTGAGGTGCTCGGTGATGGCGTCGGCGCTGTCCAGGACGGCTCGAACGAAGTCGGTCCTCCGCCTGGCCGAGCGCATCTGTACGCGCGGCGGCATCAGGGCAACGGAGCCGGCGACGGCGGAGCCGTACCAGATGGGAGCGGCGAGGACGTCGGGGTGGTCGCCCTACAACAGCCCATGGCTGCGGCGATGGCCATCCCGGGTGCATGGGCCGAGAGCGGGGCGGATTTGACGTCCGCGTGCGTGATGGGCTGGTCGGAGGGCGAGGCGTGGGCGGTGCAGACACGTCTCGGCTGCTCGGAGACGGAGTACGGCACGTAGAGCAGCGCGATCTGTCCTGTCTGGCCTGCCAGTTTGACCAGCCGATCTCGGGTGGCCTGCGAGGGTCTGCCCTCCGGGAGTTCGTCTGCCGGCGTGGGCCACTGGACGTGGTAGCGGCCTCGGGAGGGAGCGCGGGAAGCGTCGTTCCTTGGTTGAACCACGACTCCGGCCTGCAGAAGCGACTGGAGGCACCGGTGTGCGGTCAGGGTCGGAAGGCCCGTCGCAGCGACAACTTCGCGCAGGTTCGAGGCTCGGCCGTGGGTCTTGTCTAGCCCCTGGAGGGCTTGCATTACCGCGATGGCCCGCCGCACGGCGATGTTGCCCTTCAGTGACTGGGCATCAGGCACAGCCTTAAGCACGTGAATCCCCCTGGTGTCACAGATTGCGGATGGGGCGTCCCGTCACGCTCCGCATCCGGCTGCCGATTCTCGCCTGGCGAGAAGGCGTTGACCAGGACCAACATTTTCCCGCACTCAAATACGGGGTCTGGTAGAGGTACATTAATGCCGTGGACACGGCTACCGAACGCAATGACTCCCCCGGTGACTTACAGCAGCCGCAGCTGCGCTACCTGCTCAAAGAACTGCTCACGGCACACAGGTTGCAGGTGGATCCACGAGACTTCGGTTGGGAGCCTCACAAGCGACCAGACCAAGGAGTTGTTCTTCCTGCCGACTGGACGGCCGGGACCAGCGCGGGTGCGTTTTGGTGCACTGGCTGGCTGCGCGGTTGTTCTGTGGAGGCGGCGAATTCCTCGGCGGACTCGCGCGGGGGTGAGGCGTCCTGGGTGCGCGGGCCGCTCCCAGGGCCTGCGAAGATCCTCCGCGAGAGGCCGCGCGAGGCGAAGTTGGGTATGGCGACGACGACCAGCCAGGTCCAGGGTCGGCGGCAGTCGGATCTCGGAGTTTGGGGGCCATCCCAAGGACTGCTTGATCATTCTGAAAGTGTGTTCAAGATCCAATACCGTTAGTTTAAGAGGTCATTGGTACCTGTGTGACGAGATGCCAGGCAGGGGCGGCGAGTGGTATCGCGGCTCGTGATGTGGTGGATGTGGGGCTGTTGGCTCGGGTGTACCCGGCGAGTGCGGTAGACCGGGCCGTTGAGGCGTGCGGACGGCGCGAGCGCCGGTCCTGGGTGCTGCCTGCGCGACTGGTGCTGTACTTCGTGCTCGGGCTGGCCCTGTTCTCCCCGGATCCGTACCTGGAGGTCATGCGCAAGTTGACATACGGGTTGCGGCAAGTCGGCTTGCTGGGCGCCTGGCGGGAGCCGGACAAACCCTCCATCTCACTGGCGCGTCGACGGCTGGGGTGAGAGCCGCTGCGGGAGCTGGTCGTGCGGACCGTGGTGCCGCTGGCCGAGCCATCGGATGGGTGGGCTTTCTGGCGCGGACTGCGTTTGATGGCGGTGGACGGCACATGCGTGGACATCGCCGGCACCCCGGCCAACGACGGGGTGTTCGGGCGGCAAGGTGGCAAGCCTAAGCCGGGGAAACGGCCGTACAAGCGCGCCGCATTCCCGCAGACGCGGATCGTGGGCCTGGTGGAGTGTGGCACGCACGCCGTCGTGGACGCGGAGGTCACCGACTACCACACGCACGAGACCACTGCCGGCAAGGAACTGGCCCGGTCGATGCAGCCAGGCATGCTGGTACGCCGACCGCGGCTACCCGGTGTAGAGCTGTGGCGGGACTGGGCAGCCTCGGGCGAGGGCAGCCTCGGGCGCCGACCTGCTGATGCGGCTGGCGGGTAGCCGCTACAGCCTCGTTCCCGATCAGATCCTGGCGGATGGGTCATGGCTCACCACCATCTATGGGTACACCGACCGGCGGCGCGAGCACGGCATTCAGGTCCGCGCCGTGTGCTGCCAACTCAAGGCAGCCGGTGAGGAGTACACGCTGACCGACCACGAACGGTATCCAGCCAGTGAGCTCGGCGCCCTTTACACCGAAACGCTGGGAGATCGAAACGACGATCAAGGAACTCAAGCCCCAACAGATCGGCGCAGGAGAAGTCCTCTCCATTAAGACACCCGACAGCATCCGCCAGCAGATCTGGGGCCATCTACTGGTCCACTACGCGCAAACGTGTGCAGATGCTCCAGGCCGCACCCGCGGCCCGCACCGTCCGCGACGCCAAGCTGAAGACCTCATCACAGAGGTGTACGAGGCGAACTACCGTGTCTACGGGGCCCGGAAGATCTGGCGGCACCTGAACCTCCAGGATGTCGCGGTGGCCCGCTGCACCGTCGAGCGCCTCATGCGTGGACTCGGCATCACCGGAGCGGTCCGCGACAAAAAGGTGATCATCACCATCCCCGACGCGAGCGCGGAACGGGCCCCGGACCTCGTGGACCGCGACTTCGTCGCCCCCGCCCCGAACCGCTGCTGGGTCGCGGACTTCACCCACGTCACCACGTTAGCCAGCGTCGTCTACGTCGCCTTCGTCGTGGACGCCTTCTCCCGCCGCATCGTCGGCTGGTCAGCAGCCACCTCGACGGAGACGCAGCTCGCCCTGGACGCCCTCGAGATGGCCTTGTGGCAGCGCGACCGAGATCAATACCCCTACGGAAAGGCGAGTTGGTACATCACTCCGATGCCGGGTCGCAGTACACATCGTTCGCGCTCTCCGAGCACCTCGACCGGGCAGGCATCGCCGCGTCGATCGGATCGGTCGGCGACCTACGACAATGCCCTGAGTCCACGATCGGCCTGTTCAAGACCGAGTTGATCAAGCCCCGTCGGCCCTGGAAGACACTGTCCGAGGCGGAGCTGGCCACCGCTGAGTGGATCGACTGGTACTGCCACCGCCGACTGCACGGTGAGATCGGGCACACCCCGCCCGCCGAATACGAGACCAACTACTACCGAGCAACCACGAAACCCCAGGTCACAGTCGCAACGTAGAGTCTCGATCAAACCCGGAACGCTTCAGGCCGCTGAAATTGCGGTGGCGTGAGCCGGCCGGGACACCGACTCTCACCACCACGACACCAACCCAAGAAGTCGCAGATGGCTGCTGCCCACTTGCGAACGCATCTGACGATGCGGACACGGCCGCCGACTAGGCACGCCTGCCGCATCCCAGCCAGCGCAGTTCACACAAGAGCTCGAATGCCCCTCCGGCATCACCTGCACCGCCATCGTGCCCGGTCCTGCGAGGCAACTCGAGTTCATCCACAACCGCGCCCCCGAAAGCCGCAAGCCCTCCAGAGCGGCGAGACCATCGGCGCAGCAGGCGTCACCGACGACTTCGTGGTCGCCATCGCCCTCGACATGCGCAGCTAGAGGATCACCCAGCTCATCGTCGCCAAAGGCGCCAGGAAGGGCCAGCTTCCGTCATCTGCCACAGTGATGCGCACGCTGCGCGAGCACAACGAGTACACGGGAACGGCCTGCACGCGGCATTCAACTACATGTACGCCGTACCATCTCGCGAGCTCTCAGCCAGTGAGCCTACCGAGGGGGATCTTGACCGGTGCCGACGACCACATCCCGCCGTTGGCACTGTAGGTTACTTCGGCCATCACATGGCCATCGGAGCTGACGCGTGTCGTCACATGTACGTCTCCAAGCGGGTCCTGACTCAGCGTACCGGTCGCGCCATCCTTGACGTCGATAACCTGCCTTCTGACGTGATCCACGGAGCTATCGGTAATTTGGAGCTTCCTAGCCGTCTTGTTCAAGGCCAGTTGAATCTCGGAGTTCCCTACAAACAGGGTAATCGGCGCATCTTCCTCGAACGGAGATACTGCATTTGCGTCAGGCATCTTGCCGATGCCGCCCAAGGCCGCTGCAAAGCGATCTGACTTCCAACCAGTTTCCGACATCCGACGTCCTTCCCTCAGTTGCAGTGCTCAACGGCTACTATTCCGGCCCCGTCAAGACAGCGGTGCTTTTTCAGACAATCGAATGTTCTCGGCGAGCAGGACCGCGAAGACAGTGGCCGCAGCGTCAACCTGGTCCTGGAGTCGGGGGCGAGGAAGCCTGCTCGCTTCGCCCCGGGGTCGCAGCCAGCTCCCGCACCACCCGCAACTCGCCTGCCTCGACGCGGCATCGGCTGGCACTCGTTACCCTCGGCATACGGAAGCTGGAGAGGTACCACGATGAATACTCGCTCCGGACTGTTGGCCCAGATAACGGCCTCCCTCCTGCACGGACGCAGAGCCCGCCTCGATCACCCTGAATCGCACCGTCTCGCCAGACCGGACCAGCACGCCGGGCTCGCCACGCACTACCGGCCCTCCTCTCCTGACCGCGAGCGGGGCACGGGCGACCCGACGAAGCACTCATACCCCGACGGCTACCCCGACCGCGGTGACGGTGGCCAAGCAGATCAGCCAGCCTCACCACGGTTGCGCAGGCACTGCACTGTTGGCGACGCCGATGTAGCTCACGACCTGCAAGTCCGCCCTCGTGCCTGGTGCATCGGTAACGGCCTCGCCGTCGAGCGGTGTGCGGGCGGACCAGTGCGCCGCGGTCCCGTCCGCGTCCGTCGGTAGTAGACACAACACCCTGCTGTCGCCGGATCGGACCGATCAGTGGCGCCTCAACAGGTGGCGAGTTCCTGGCCGGGGCCAATGTCCACCAGCAGGTGGGAGCCAGTGCACAGCAGCGCATCGGCTGCCGACCAAAAATGGACCGGCGCCGCGAGCTGACCACCCCAGAATTCTGGGCGGCGGGCCTCTTCCTCGGTAATCCGACGACCAGTGCGGGTAGACCACACCGACACCGCGGGCGGTTGCGGCCGCGGACGGCCGATCACCTCAGTGCTGCATCGTGCGGCCGGCAGTGCGGCCGGACCATGAAATGGCTGTCGCGCGCGCTTCGGCAGACCAGACCAGCCCGGTCGGCCATGCCGTGGTGCTGAGCGCCCTGTCCAGGCAAGAGGAGCGCAATCGGGAGTCGGCGCGGCATGGTGCCTCCGTGATGTGGGCAGCGCGGGTTGCTCTCTCCCTCGTTCCTGTTTCTTGACGCCAGCTCAAGAAATCTTGCGACGCGCGCCGCTGCGAGCAGCGCTGTACCGCACGACTTCGATGCGGTGTGCAGGCCCCTGGCGGGGCAGGCACCAAGACCTTCTGGGAGCTACTGACCTCCGGGCAGCAGCTCCCAGAAGGATCCGTTACTTCGCCCCTTCGCCCTTCCGGTCGCGGGTGGCGGCCGAGTGTGGCTTCGACCCCGCGACCATCGGCTTCACGCACCGCGAGACCCGTCGCATGGACCGCGCCACGCTACTGGCCGTGGTGGCTTGTGCCAGGGACTGCTTGGAGCACAGCGGAATCAGTTTCGACGCAAAAAATGGATTCGGAGCGGATCCCTGTGAGCGTCGGCAGCGCGGTGGGCGCGACGACCAGCCTGGAGCGGGAGTACTTGGTGTTGCCCGATACCGGTCGCGACTGGCTGGTCGATACGGGGTACGCCTCTCCGCCCCTTCACGACTACTTGACTCCGGGGACGATCGCCGCCGAGGTCGCCCGTGCAGTCGGAGCAGAAGGACCGGCGGCAATTGTCTCCTCGGGGTGCGCCTCCGGCCTGGGCTCGGTCGGGTATGCCTATCAACTGATCGTCGAGGGCACTGCGGACGTTCTCGTCATCGGCGCGACGGACGCACCTATCTCCCCCATCGCGGTGGCCTGCTTCGACACCATCAAGGCCACCACACCCAGCAATGACGCCCCCGAACCACGCGTCCCGCCCGTTCAACCGCACCCGCAACGGCTTCATACTCGCCGAGGCGCGGCGATGTTCGTGCTGGAGGAGTACGAGCACGCGGTCCGGCGCGGGGCCCACATCTACGCGGAGAACACCGGTTACGCGACCCGCTGCAACGCCTATCACATGACCGGGCTGAAGCCGGACGGCCGCGAGATGGCCGAGTCCATCGACGCGGCCCTGCACCAGTCCCGGATCAACCCGGAGGCCGTCGGCTACGTCGACACGCACAGCTCCGGCACCAAGCAGAACGACCAACACGAAAACGCTGCCTTCAAACGATCGCTCGGCGCTCACGCCTACCCTGTTCCGGTCAGCTCCATCAAGTCGATGATCGGGCACTCGCTGGGCGCCGCCTCGTGCGCTCTCGCCATCGAGTACGGCGCCGTGCCGCCCGCGGCGAACCTGCACGAGAGGGACCCGGAGTGCGATCTGGACTACGTGCCGCTGACAGCCCGTGAGGCGAGACTCGGCACGGCGCTGACGGTGGGCAGTGGCTTCGGCGGCTTCCAGTCGGCCATGGTACTGCGCCGGCACACGGACGTGGCGGCATGAACGGGTCCACTCTGACGAGGGCGGCGGGCGTTTCTGCGGACCGGTCCGCCGTAAGGCCATGGTCACCGGACTGGGCGTGGTCGCGCCCAGCGGCATCGGCGTTGAGGAATTCTGGGCGGCGGTCCTTGAGGGCCAACACCGGCGTCTCCCGGCTGAACGGATTCGATCTCCCCCGGTATCCGGTACGTCTGCCGGGCAGGTCCCTCACCGGCTGGTCTCGTTGGCCGACCCCGTTGCCCGGCCGATCCGTAAGGGCAAGCCTCAACACCCCGCCCAGTTCGGCTACACGGCACTGGTTGCCGAGGACGAACGCGGCTTCGTCGTCGACCACCAGGTCCAGCGCTGGAACCCATCCGACGCACCGCAGCTGGTGCCGTCGGTGGAGCGCGTCACCACGCTGAACCGGCCGCCCACCAGGCACGGTCGTCGCCGACTGGGGCTTTGGCTCCGCGGCCAACGACCAGGCCCTGTCCGAACTCGTGTCGGCATCCAGCGGATCAGCCTCCAACACGCTGGAGGATCTGGCAAGGCACGGCGTGAGTACGAACACAGTCGCCCGTTCCGTCGTATGAGCAACTGGAGAGTCGGTATCGAGACCCGCATCAGCCATCTCAAGCGCGGCTTCGGCTTCCGTCGCACACGCCTCCGCCGCCTGACCGGCGCCCAGACCTGGGCCGGACTCGGAGTCTTCGCCTACAAACTCCAACGAATGACCACCCTCAGCCGGTGAGGCAGGGACCAACGGCAGCCCGGCGGCCTGGTGCTGTCCAACAGCTCCGACCCCGTCACCGGCCGAAACCCTTTTTCAGGGGCAAGTAGCTAGTCGGTTTGGACGTCGAGAGACACCGTCTGGCATCCGTATTCGGTCAGGCCGAAGAGCGGCGCGCCGGCCGTGACGAGGACCTTGTATCGTTTCCGGTTTGCAGCGAGGTTGTTTCGACAGTAGCCAGGCGTGGGCAGATTCAATCTTCTGACTCCGCCGTCGATCAAAGGCCCGGTTCCTGCTCCGCCACTATGCAGCTCCGCCTTGACCGGCCCATTGAGTGCATCCCAGAGAAGGGGATCATCTCGGATATCTTCAAGCATCTGTGCATGCTCGGGGTGCCTGCTATTACCGTGAAGCATGAGCTTTGCGCCGAATTCAACGAGGAACGGTATGGCCCATTCCTCGTACCAATTAGCGAGCGTATGACGGGCGTCGTCATGAAACAGGACGTAGCGGAATGAACTCTTTGTTGGGTGATTTCGAGTAGCCTCAGCATGGCTGAAGAGTTGCGCGAATGCCGCATTGTGACAGATGACGTTCCATTGGCCATCTTCAAGCGAGGTAGGGATGGACTGCACGTCCACGTGCCTTTGCGCCCAGATCTTGGCCCGCCTCTCGAAATCAGCTTTACCCCGCACGGCCTTCGTGGGAGGGTTCCCACCCGTAACCATACAGTAAAGGAGGCGGTCGACAGGTTCCGGAATCTCCAGGGCTTTGACGATATTGGTGAGCTGGGGTGGAGTCGGAAACATCTTACCGCCCTCCAAATCCCTATACTTCCGGTCGGACATCCCGATAGACGTCAGGTGAGGCAACAGGTTTTGCGGAATGCCTACGCGTTCTCCAATAACTAGACGATCTCGATAGGTGTGAAATATCTGTCCCGTGGTGATGGCCACGTCGGGGTGCGTGAGCCCGTGTGCGGGCTGAGCCGCTATCGCTTGATAGCCAGCATATGCAGCGCGGTCTTGAGGCGGGCGCCCCCCTCCTCCTGAAGCATTATCCGGAGTCCGCGCCAGCGCTAGCGGTGCCCCAGCCTCGTAGGCCGTACGACTTCCTTGGACATCAGGAGATAACTCCGGAAGAAGTAGTTTCCCAGGAACGGCATGGCTCAGTTGAAACGCCTGGTAGCCGACCGCTCGGGCATGCCAGGGAATGAATCCTGTCAGCACACATGGCGTCACTCCATCGGGTCCTACTATTTCTCGCTGCTCTCCATCTGACGCGAAGATCCGATCCAATCCTCGCTCGGCGAGTTCTTTGTGTACCACTACGGTGAACAGGTATTCTAACCGATGATCCTCGCTGATACCTTCCCGTAGTGCACGGAGTTCCGGGTTATCGTGGTTGAGGTAATAGTGGTGTGCAATTTGACACAGGCTGGGAATAATCCACCTTTCTTCCCAGTCCACGAACAGTTTCCTTGCATCCTTGTGGAAGAGCTGAAAGCGAATGGGATTAACGAGGGGGTGATCATGGGGGTGAGGTGCGACACCGTCAAAGAGTGCGGCCCAGGCGGCGTTATAGTGGAGCGTGTTCCATCCGCCGTCCAGTAGAACTGTCGGCTCTTTGAGCGGGGTAACATGAGCGTCTACCCAGCGTTGTGTCACGTGATCAAGTCCTGTGTTCCTGATCCCTTTGAACGAGGGCGCCACGCCGGTGGCCGAAAGGACGGCCTGCTCGAATTCGTCGTCGGGAATGAGGAGCGCGAGTCGCATGGTGAGCAAGGTCGCCATAGTGATCTTCCCACCCCTCTCCACCCTCGCCCACCATTCGGGAGAGAATCCGAATTCGAGGGCGGCTTCCTCCCGCGTGAATCCCAGCTTCTCCCGGTTCGCGCGGATAATATCTGCGGCCGTCACCGGGGTTCCCAACTCGGCGACAGCCCACGGAATGGCTCCCCGAGCCTGCGCTCGCTGCGTGGTCGCACGATGGCGTAACGCCCCCGCAGGATCTCGCCAAGCACCCTCTCCCTGATCTCCCATCGACCCACCCCCCAACCCGGATCAACTTCCCAAGATGTCGTGATGCTGCCCGCCAGAGCCCGGCGGGCAGCACCCGCACCCGCATGGTGGCATCTGTGCAGGCGGGGAGCGTAGTACAACACGTCAGTTGGAGCCCGTAGTTAATTCCCGTACCTGAATCACCATCTTGTCCTTACATGCTTTGGGGCACAGACAAGACGTACCGCGCTATTCACCACAGGAAGGCTAAGTTACGCAAAGAGGGCTGTAGCTCTCGGTTCTTCTTCATCGCTTTCTCGCGAAGGGCCGGCCTTGAGGGACAAGCAACTTGAGCGGGTTCAACTCCCCGGCGGCGAGCGGGAGACGACGCGTTCCCGCGCCACGCTCACCGCTCGCGCGGGCAGGTCACCCCAAGACCACTGAGAGGACAATTGCGCGGCTGGTTGGCGGCTACAACTTCCTGCCGTGGGCAAACTGTGGGCAGCCGGGCACCGCTCTCGGGGCACGTGAAGGTGAAGGGCACAACCGCTGCTTCGCGATGGTCCCTGCGGCGCCGTAGCCACCGTCAACGGAGGAATGATGACAGTTCTCGCCGAGCACGACCCCCTTCATCTGGATCCCAGCGGTAGGGACCACCACGGCGAGGCGGCATGCCTGCGGGAGGCCGGACCAGTTACCCGGGTCATTCTCCCTGGTGGCGTCCCAGCATGGGCAGTTACACGACACGACGAGCTTCGAGACCTGGTCAGGGACCCGCGCGTCAGTAAGGACTGGCGTCGCTGGAGCGCCGTCACAAACAACCTGCTTCCCGAGAACTGGTCACTGACGGGCGTCGTCAAGGTGACGAACATGTTCAGCGCCGACGGCGAGCAGCACCGGCGTTTGCGCACAGCGGTGACCAATGCGCTGACTCCGCAGTCCGTCCGCGCTCTCCAGCCGCGGCTGGACGAAATCGTGGCGACCCTAGTTCGCGATCTACCACGGAATATATCTGAGGATGGCTCAGTCGACCTATGTCGGTATTTCGCCAACCCATTGCCTCTGAACGTTATTTGCGAGTTACTGGGTGTTCCCGAATACCTTCATTCTCGGATACGAGATTTGACCGCCAGCGTATTCGATCACACCATACAAGGCGACCAGGTAAACAATACCCAAAAAGAGATTCTCCGCACCATGGCCGAACTGGTCACATACCGAAGCGATAATCACGGAAAGGATCTGACGAGTTCACTTATTGTCACGCGACGGGAGAATCCTGAGCTGCTTACTGAAGAGGAGTTGTACAGCACTCTTTGGCTGGTGGCTTCAGCCGGGCACGAGACCACACGCAACCTGCTAGTTAATGCAGTGCGCGCCTTGTTGAAGCATCCCGGCCAACTCGCCATGGCTCGCGAGGGGGCCACGGGCACGTGGGAGGCGGTGGTCGAAGAGACCTTGCGGTGGGATGGTCCCGTAGGAAACATATTGACCCGTGTGGCACTCGTGGACATCACGATAGCTGATGTCACTATCCCAGCCGGCGAGGCAATTGTTGCTCCCTACAGCGCGGTGGGCCGCGATCCACTTAAATACGGTGAGGACGCTGAGAGATTCGATATCACGCGCAAAGACAAGAAACATATGGCGTTCGGTGGTGGCCCACACTTCTGTGTTGGTGCTCTGCTGGCACGGCGGGAAGCAGTGACCGCGCTTCCTGCACTCATGTGCGCCTACCCTCACATGAGGCTCGCGGTCGATGACACTGCCCCGAAGCCTCTTCCGTCCATGCTGTCCAACTCCGTGATGGAATTGCCCGTGCACCTCATGCCATAGGAGTTCCCGGGTGGCGTATCCGGCGCACGACGCTGCGCGCATCTGATGAGTGCATTATCACCCCATTTGACCCGATGACCACTCCACCTCAACGAATGGAGAGCCGATCGCATGGAATATCATGATTGGGATTCCCCAATACGAACAAAAAGGCTCAACGAGATACTGAAATCCAAGCGAAAGGAGGCGGGGCTCACCCAGTCGCGAGGCGCCTATGAGATGAGGTGCCACGATTCTTACCTTCAACGGGTCGAAAAAGGCAAAGCTAAACCTTCCATTACCTTCCTGGTCGATTTGATCGAACTGTATAAAATCCAGGACGCTCAAACAATTCATAAAATCTGGTGGCTGGCGCGTGGCCATGCCCCTCCCGGCAACGTAAACCCTTTAGCCGGCATGAGCATCGATAGCAATTTTCGCGACCTGGTGCTCCAGGACAACAAATGTATGGCTTACTTGACAGACGGGGCGTACAACGTCCTGGCATACAACCAGCTCTGGGCGGACGTGTTCGAAGGTTCCCCACCGAAGAACATGCTTGAGTGGATGATGCTCAATGATCAGGCGCGAGGTGGTCCGATGGTGAAGAACCCTGTTCTCGTGGACTGGGGATCACAATGGGCTCCCTGCTTCGTCACTCAACTGAAACACGTCGTTGAAATGTCGGGAGGCAAGAACCAGCAATTGAATCAGATGCTGACGAAGGTGAAGGCCGACCCCCGAGCCCTACGCGCATACTCAAGCTATGCCGACACGCCAATCCACTCTGATGGCGCATGCCGGCCTTTTCACCATCCCAACGAAGGGCGCGGCTACGTCCGGCTTTTCCCGGTGTCGCTGGTCGGCTCGGCGGCTACCATTATGCGCCTGGAATTCACGAAGATGCGTCCGACATATCAGACTGTGCTGACCGCGGAGGGAGAGGTCCAGGAGGAGATCGCCTGATCGAGGCACGTATCGGTGGACCGATGCCACTGTCGCGTGGCGCCGGGGCGTTGGGGCGCGGGACGGTGCTCGCGGAGGGACGCCGCTGGCGACCGGTGTTTAGCCCTGGGACGGGCCGCCCCTTGCTGCGGGGTGGCCCGTGCAGTACCCGATCCAGGGAAGGGCTCGGTCTGGCAGGTTTACTTTCCGTTCGCGAATTTCGGGGCACCTGGGTATTCCCCTGGCAGTCGCGGTGCGAGTTGATCCGTACGCTGCGCTCGCAACCACGCTGTGCGCGTGGTGCGGAACATGCTCATAGGAAGGCAGCGTATGGTCAGCGCACACGTCGGCGCCCCACATATCGTCCGCGGGAAGTACACCGTGCCCCACGCCGAGATGTGCGAGGAGCTGATATCCCACTACCCCCTCGGCCTGGACGGACGGCTGACGGAGGTGGCTCGGAAGGTCTCGATCATGCTCCGGAACTTGGGGATCGAATCACTCTCCCTAACCCGGCCGCTTCGGAGTCCCACCATCTCTGGCACTGCGGAGGTCGAGGACCGCAACGACGTGGTCTTCGAGGACTCCCTGGAGATGGCCGCGCAGGCGGCCACGCAGGCCCTCGAAGCTGAGGGCATGAGGCCGGCCGAGGTGGGATGCCGTCTACTTGAGTCACAGCTTGTCACTTCGCCTGCCGGGCCTGGGGGCCCCTGTGCAATGCGTTGGGGCTCCGTCCGGATGTGGATCTGTGCAACGTGAGCGCAGCGACGTGCGCCGGAGGAGGGCTGAGCCTGGTCCACGCCTTCAACCGCCTGCAGGGCTTCCTGGATGACAAGGTGCTGGTGGTCGTGGCTGAGAAGCTCACAACGGCCATCCCAAGGAGCCAACACCGGATCGTGGAGAAGGTCTACGGCGGCCTGTTCGCGGATACGGCCGGCGCCTGCATCGTGACCTCCGCCCGGCGCCCAGGGCTCGTCATCGAGCATGCCGGGCAGCGCAGGCTGCCTAACAGCGAGGACCGCTACTTCGTGCGCCTTCGCCAAGCCGGAGTCCGATTCGCTTCGGAGGGAAGTCGACCGGCATACCGCGCCATTTGATGCCGTTGTCAGACGGGCCACTGCAATCTGCTGACCTGCGAAGCCCATGGGGCCTGCTTGAGCCGGATGCCGGGACGACTGGCACGTCCGGTTCTGAGGGGGCCGGGTCACGGCAACGTGATCCGGCTACCCGACCCACAGATTGCGGATGGGGCGTCCCGTCACGCTCCGCATCCGGCTGCCGATTCTCGCCTGGGGAGAAGGTGTTGACCAGGACCAACATTTCCCGCACTCAAATACGGGGTCTGGTAGAGGTACATTATTGCCGTGGACACGGCTACCGAACGCAATGACTCCCCCGGTAACTTACAGCAGCCGCACCTGCGCTACCTGCTCAAAGAACTGCTCACGGCACACAGGTTGCAGGCAGATCCACGAGACTTCGATTGGGAACCCCACAAGCGACCAGCCCAAGGAAGAAAATCAGGGGAGCGCGTCAACCACAAGCAGATTGCCGCCAAACTAGGCAAAGAAGCGAAATGGTATATGCGGCGCGAGTCGATGCAACTCCGCTTCACGCCGAAGGAACTTAAGCAGGTGGCGGACCTCTTGCAGATGACATGGCGCGCGCGGGTCGCCCTCTACCGCCGAGCCCTGCGGTCCGAGCCACACCCCTCCTCTGGTGGGCCCGTCACCCCAGCCAGTGACTCGTCATGGGCGAGAGGGCTCCTCTCCCAGCCGACCTGCCTAGTCGACACGAGCTTCGCGGTCCTGGACTGGAACCAACCGTTTGCCAAGCTCGTCCGAGTCAGCGAAAGACGGCTGGCACGAGGCAACTTGATGTCATTGCTGCTCATGGAGGACGTGGCTCGCGAATGGGCGGATGGGGATACCTGGCAAGAGATCCTCGCAGCCGAACTCATCGAGGCTGCCGCGCTCCACTGGACGGAGAGCCCGCACTTGCAACAGCTCCACGAAGCCGCGCTGGATGACCCGGTCGTTGGCTCCGTGTATGAGAAGTCCGCCGGCTACACGTTCCCTGAGCGGAATTGCAAACTTGCCATGCGATACCTCCATCCCGGCGTTCAGGAAGTCACATTCACGCACGCGGGCGGCCTTCAGTAATGGCGGAGGGCACGACAAACATCCAATCTCGGTCACTGCTCTTCGCGCCGTGAAGGCATCGCCAGGCGGTATGTCACTGGCGATGCTTGTTTGCCTCCGCGAAGCCTGGGCCTTGCCTTCCAGCTCACTTTCGACTGAACTGGCTCGACGGTGCGCCTTCCCGAGCGGCGCTTCCGTCCCGGGCCAAGCCGGTTGTGAGGGCCGCGCTGTGGCCTCGCAGGGCATGACGGTGACCTCCCCCCACCGGGCTGGGCGCTGCGAATCCCCCCTCCCAGCACTCGGCCCGGTGCCCGACTGGCGCACCGAGCCCATCCCTTTCACCACAGCAACGGGGCCCAGGCGCATCGGTCACCACCGGGTCTGTGCTGCCCCGCCACCGTGGCCTGTTGTCGCGTGATGCATGCCTGTCGCCGGCTGTTCGATAGATTTGATCGCCAACGGGGGCTCATGTTTCCGTCCTCGTAAGGTCGTTGGCCCTTGGGGCCCCTCTTGGAGGGAAGCGCACATGGCGGACCAGTCGCAAAAGAGTAGGTGGACTCGCCGGCACATTTTGGAGTCCGCGGCGAGAGTGATCAGTGAGACCGGCTCCTCTACACCATTAAGGGAAATATTTGCCGAAATCGGCCGGACGTCAGGGACTTTCTATTACCACTTCCCGGACAAAATTGCCCTCATCCAGGGAATCGTCGACGAGGCGGAGGCAGGTTTGCTGCGTTCCACCGAAGTCGCTGAGGGTGGCCTAGAGCTTCAAAAGTGGGTCGACTTCGGCTTGACGGTGGCCTATTGCATACCCCGGATCCCCACGTTGCAGGCCAGCCTCCGTGTCTCCGCTGAGATCCGAGCACGACGTGACATCAAAACACCGCTGGACGCTTGGACAAGCCGAAACTGCCAGTACCTTGCCGCGGCACGCGCCCGCCAGGAACTTCAAGATGGATACTACGAAGACACTGATGCGGCTCATGGTGCGTGCAGCCTTGAGAGCTTGAGCCGTATTGTCGTTGAACATTGGGTCGGGGCTGCGGCGCTGTCAGATCGTGACGACTGTCAGGCTGAGAAGAGCATCCGCGATTGGTACAGGATCATCCTCCCATCTTTGGCTCGGGACGGTGTCCTGAAGCGGTTGAACGTCAGCCCTGAGCGGGGAGAACAGTTGGCGCAGAATCACGCCTACTTTTCGGCCACTTCGATCTCGGCCTGACGCTTGACCTCGTGGAACAGCCCTCGCGTCTCGCGAAACATGCAGTTCGGCGCCCCATGCGTGCTTCACGCGGTGTCAGGCCCCCGGCCTTCGGGATCGCGAGTGCGGGGCTGATGGCGGCGGGCGCCGTCTTTGCCCGGCGCCTGGCCTGCAGGCTCCGCCCTTGAGGGCCGGAGCGGCCTGCAGCGCGTCGGTTTAAGGCCCCCCGCCGCTGGTTAGCGACTCCTTGCCCGTAGATTCGATGATGCCCAAGGAAGTCTGGAGGAAGACCGTGTCAAGTCAATCTGCCCCTCACCTCAGCAGGCGCGAGATATTAGAGGCGGGTGCCCGCGTTTTCGTGGACGTCGACTACGACGAGGCCACGATGACAGATATTTCACGTAGCGCCGGGGTCTCGGAGGAGAAGCTGCGCGAGGTGTTCGAGACAAAGGAAGGCTTTGCAGAGGCTCTGCTGGAGCAATCCGTGGTGGACATCAGCATGGTCGTGGCGCGCGATCCCGAGCCAGTAATCTTGCAGGAACTTTTAAATGCCGGAAACGCCCTGGTCACTCGAAGCGATGACGTACTCCAGCAGGCCTCTGCTCGCCTGACATTGGAAGGGGCAAACGGCCACTCTAACTCATGGAACGGCCTGCGATACTGGGTCCAGTATGTCGAAGGCATTCTGCTGAGGTCACTCAAAAACGGCGAACTCATGGGCCGTTGCACGGAAGTTCGCACGGTTGCTGAAAGCATCGTCAGCTCTTTCGCCGGCCTTCGTCTAATCTCTCTCGCGTCAGCCGGAGATGTAAGCCTTCTCGGCTCACGAATGCCGACCCTTTTCAAAACGATTCTCCCCTCGATCACTCCACCAGGGACCTTGGAGAGACTGCGTTGGAGGCCCGCGGGGGCGAGCGGCACGACGGCACTCGCGGGGCTCACTGGCTACCCGGCCTCCAGGACTGCTCAGCCTGCCAGCTGGCATCACCCACAACGCCGCTGACAATCTGTGCACCGGGGCAGACCCTCGATTTTCGGGCGTTGTCACAACGGAGGGGCAGGCACACCACCGCCGTCCTGAAGATCCCGGCCGACGCGTGGACGCCGACCGTCTTCGGTCATTTGGCGATGTCCAAGCGGCAGCGCCACAGGGCTTTGACGCTGGAGTCGTACGGATTCGTGTGCCCTTGCTACCTGTCCTCGATGAAGAAGGAAGATTCCGTGTCGGCGTCGGCTGAATCCATGGTTCGGCCGTCGTCGAGATTCCTGCCAAGTGGGCGGAAGCTATGGACGCTCACCGTGCCATGGGCACGCCGCTCCGAACGCTGTAAAGCTAGACGCCCATGCAGAACCGGCCAGTCCTGCGGAACAGGCACGACCGGTGACGATGAGGCGATCTACGATCGATGATCGCGGCAGTCAAAGCCCCGTGTAGAAAAGGAGATTGCCTTGTTGCTGAGCAACTTCCTGCACCATTCCGGCTCTCCCCCATCGTCTCCCCGGCCTCCCTGGCGGCGCTGCCCAGTGCCGTTCCTGTCACGTGCAGGGCGCACACTCACCGGTTATCACGGCATCGGTGAATGATCGCCGCAGCCAGCGGACTGAACGGTGAGGAGGAGCATCGGGGTGGTTGCCAGCTGCGAACGATACCTTCAGCATCGACGGACCTGGGCAGTCCGCGCGGCGCGGCTCTTTGACTGGCACGCATTGCGATCCGGGCACCCACTTGTGCTCATCGATGGCTCGCGCATTGCAGGTGTCGACATGACCGGGGCGCATCCTTCTGCAGACCTGCACGTTCTGGACCTCGGTGAAGCCACGCTGTTGCCCGGGCTGATCGACTCTCATGTACACCTCGCCTTCGACCCCGACAGCCAGTCGAAGCAGGCGATGGCAGAAGAAGATGCCCACACGCCCCTGGCACGCATGCGCGTCCACGCCGGGCAACAGCTGCGGGCGGGTATCACCACCGTACGAGACCTCGGTGATCGTCATCACCTCGCAGTAGCACTTCGTGAACATTTCACGGCCGGGACGGAGATAGGACCGGAAATTCTCGCCGCAGGACCGCCCATCACGCGGTCTCGCGGGCACTGCTGGTTCTTGGGCGGCGAAGCCGACGGCATCACGGCCGTGCAGACCGCAGTCAAGGAGCGCATCGCACGCGGCGCCGACGTAATCAAGATTATGGCAACCGGCGGCCTGATCTCCCGGATGGGGACCGCACCAGTCGCAGTACACACTCGACGAACTTCCAGCGGCAACGCGAACAGCCCACGCGCACGGCAGGCCAGTCACCGCGCATGCCCACGGTCGGCAAGGGATCGCTGACGCCGTCGCAGCCGGAATCGACGGCATCGAACACGTCTCCTTTGCGGCCATAGTGCAGGCGGGGATCTTCGTCGGCGTCACCGAAGCATGGCTCCCGGAAGGCTCGATGGTCGCACCACACATGGCCAGGCGAGTAGAGCAACGGAGCGAGAATTTCGCACGGATGCACCGCGAGGGAGCGAAGCTCGTCTGCTGCTCCGATGCCGGCCCCGGTCCCCGCAAACCAGCAGGCCTTCGCCAACCTCATCGGCATGCCCTTCGACCAGGCCGTAGAAGGGACAGACACCGAACTGCGCATGCGCGGCCCGCTGCAGTGGCGCGTCGGATCCGTCGTCGGCGATGCGGCCGCCTGCCGCCCCTGGCTCGGCTTGCCCGCCCGCGGCCTTCGTGTGCTGGGGCTGATCAACTGCGACGCTGCAGGCATCGTCCTGGTCGAGAACGAGGACGCCTTCCAACAGGTCTGCCAAATCCCCGAGATCGTCGACCGCTGGCTGTGTATCTGGGGCGCCGGATACGCCACCGACGGACTCATCGAGTTCCTCCGGACGATGGCCCCGCTGCCGGTTGCCGCCTGGCAAGACCTCGACGCCCACGGCATCCGTATCATCCACAACCTCACCGAACGCATCGAGCGCCCCGTCAGCCCGGTGGGCATGAACGTCGAGCTGTACCGGGCCGGGCCCAAGTACAAGCAGGAGCCAGAGAAACTCGAGGGCAACCGCCAGCTCACCGCCGTACTCGCAGAGAAAGGCCCCGTGGCAATGCGGCCTCTCGCCGCAGAGATCGCCGTCAATGGAGGCGAGGGATGTGAGCACGAAACCCTCTACGCGCACGTCCTGCCCACACTCGCCAAACAGCTGGACGAGGTCCTTGCCCAGCACGAGAACTCCACTGCGCCGTAGGGCCGGCAGAACCGTTACACAGCGCGCCCGGGCAAGGCTGCGGGAGAGTTCACCGCGATCTGCCGGCTCAAGACCAGCTCGACCTGGAGCAGCATAGCGAGCGCACCATCGAAGGCTGGGTCAGCTTGAGGCCGATCGGGCCTTCCCTCACAGAGAGAATGCAAAGCTGAGCGGTCCTCCCCTCCCCCGTCACTCCCCCGGAGCGCATGCCATACCGGTCTGCACGAAATTGACACCGGCTTTCGTCACCCATGTCACTAGTAATCGGCAGACGATGTCAGCAGCTTTCCCCTGTTCGAGCCGGGCCTAAGCTGACATCGCAGTGACGATCAGCAACTGACAATCTCATGCAGACCATCAATGGAGACCGGGCTGCACTACGCCCGGGCCTGGGCAGCCGAACACCGAACCCTCGACCTGCCCCGCACCGCCCACCACTTCGGCTTTCCCCTCGGCCGCTGGCTGGCCAGACAACGGCACCAGGCCAACCTCCACCGCGAACTCTTCGACACCCCCTGGCCGCACGAGGAACCCCTCGCCCGCATCGACCCGTACTGGAACCCGCCTTGGGGCATGGTCTGGCAACGGCGCTACCAAGCCGCCCGCGCACAGCTCACTCCCGGCCAAGACCTCGCCCCGGGCAAAGGCTTCCCCGGCACACCGGACTGGACCGGGCAATGGCTGTACGAACAGTGCACCCACTACGACGAACTCCACCCCCGACAGCGGCAGCTGCTCACCGGCCTCGGCCTCACGACTGAAGGTGCCCGGGCCGCCCGGCCCCGCCGCATCCCCCAGGCCGCAGCCTTCGCAGCCGGGCTGGTCCACGCTGCGGCCTGGGCTGACCAGCACGGACACCTCACGGTCACCGGAGACACCCGCCTCGACGGCTACCCGCTCGGCCGATGGCTTGCCCACCAACGCAAACGTGCCGCCCGCGGACGGCTACCGGAGGACCGCATCAAAGCACTGGAGGCTATCGATCCCCACTGGAACCCGACGGGAGGCCTGCGCTGGCACCAGGCCTACCTCACCGCCCGCACCCACACCACCAACCGACCTCTGGGCACCACGGCCGACCTCGACGCACTCCCATCTGCCACAGCGAAATGGCTGTTCACACAGTGCTCCAGCTACGACAGCCTCCACCTCGAACAGCAGCAACTGCTCGCCGACATCGGCCTCACAGACGAACGCGCCCGCATGCTGGCACCACCACCGAAACCTCAACGACCAGCCCGCCCCGCCCGCCCCCGCCTGAAGAACCCGCCCTCGTCACTCGCTGCCGGTCTGCCCTACGCCCAAGCCTGGGCCGCCCAGTACGGAAACCTCACCTCAGCCGGATACTGCACCGAACGCGAAGGCTTCCCCCTCGGATGGTGGCTGTACAAACAACGCCGAGCCGCCCACGCCCACCTGAAACGAACCGGCCGGCCATGGCCCCACGAGGCACAGCTCGCCGCCCTCGACCCGTGGTGGAACCCGCCCTGGCGAGCCAACTGGAACCACAGCTGGCACCAAGCCCACACCTACTACAGCACCGGACGGCCCTTCCCCAACAACACCACAAAATGGATCCGCACCCAGCAACGAGCCTGGGAACAGCTCCACCCCCACCAGCAACACCTGCTGGCCACCTTCGGCATCCACGGCCCCACGCCCCTACACCGCTATAACAGCCGTCCAGCGAACCCGACCGGTCAGCCAAACAAACTGACCAACAGCCACCCCGCCACCCCGAAACGAGAAAACCGCAGCTCACAAACCCGTCCAGCTCCAACCCGCAAGCAACGTCACGCCCCTCGCCAGCACACAGCACACTGCCAGGCCCAACCAGCCAACTGATCAGCCCAGCTCAACACCCAAGAACCCGATCAGAAACAACGAACCGCGACACCTTCCGTGGTGTACATCAGAACCCACGGCGGTTCGAACTCTAAGACGAATACTTTGGGTGCCTGTAGTGGCGGCAGTTGGTAGGTAGCGCTCTAAGTGGCTTCCACAACCAGGGTACGCGCGGGCGTACTTATCGCTACACTCTCGCTCTGCTAAGGGGGCACTACGCAGAGCAAGCGCCAGCGATGGGCCGACTGCGGGTGAGTTCGGGGGGCACATATGGTTCCACAGGTTGAGTTCGCTCCCACGTGTGGTATCGATCTTGATGATCAGCCGTACATCATCGATGCTCTGTGCGATGTCGCCGTGTTGGAGAGCGACGTCACCGTCGAGGAGGGCGAGGATCCGCCGAAGGGGTACTGGCCTGGTGGTGTTCACACGGTCACGGTGCTGCGGAGGCTTGCTGGTGGGCGCAGTGGTTCGGAAGTCCTGGAGATCGAGGTCAGCGTAAAGAAGGCCGCCAGCTTCCTTCAGGTCGCAAAGCTGATGCGCCATGACGAGGCCATGAAAGAGTGGACAGCTTTCAACGCCTTGGCGAGGAAACACGACGACACCCTTTACGTGCCGATCGTGGCTGTGAGTCGGTCTGTGATCGACAAGCAGTATGCGGTGGACTTCAAACAACATGTGGTGGTCTATGCGCATGTGCGGGACCGCGATCAGAACACCGAGGGGACTCTCCGGTCACTGGAAGACGTGGTGGTCGAAGCGATTGAGGATCCAGAGTCGACTGGTCAGGGCGTGGCGGCCCTTTCGGCAATGATGAGTACGCTCAGGAACAAGCTCTACCGGAACGCCTCCTCGGCGTCGGAACAATTATTGGGGCAGGAGAACTGGAGTCTTGGCCCCAATGCGGTGCTGAAGGTCGATGAGATCGACGCGGAAGGCCAAGGACCGGTTCGACTCATAGACGGAAACCCCGGTGCGAAGGATCTCGAGAAGCCTGCGGTGACTTCTACCGAGCTCTTGCAAGCATCCACCTCGCCTCCAGGTATCGGCCGCAGTCTGGCCAAGGGGGACAAGGCCCGCCTGATGTTGCGCAAGGCCAAGGTAGAGGGCTCGGTGGTGTCAGGTCAGTTCAACACCCTTCGAGTGCACGTCGAGCTGACTGGCGGAGTAGGTGATCGGACTGACGTGGCCGACCTGATCGGCGAGCGGCCTCTCGATGTGTACGGGACGGTTCAGTACACCCGGTCCCAGCGCTGGTCGGATCTCTACGCGTCCTGTCTGCTGGCGAAGGGCGACTTCACCGAGACGGAAGGTTTGCTGCAGTACGACGGAACAACGGTGGAGCACCCCATGAAGGCGCTGCTCAGCGTCCTTTCAGCCTCCGTTGAAGCGAGGACAAGATCGCAAGTTCACGGCGACCTCAATCCACGCAACATCATGTTCTGCGACAAGAATCCGTACTTGATCGACTTTGCGTCCTTTGAGCAGGACAGTTATCTGCTCTCCGACCTGGCGTGGATGGAGGTATGCACCCTCCGGGACTGCGTATCGCCCTTCCTGTCCTGGGCTGACCTGGTGAGGTTGCAGCGGTACTTAGCATTGCTCACCATTGTCATTCCCCTCTGGGGAGCTGACGCGGTGGCCTCGGCTGCGGCATTTTTGGTGGAATCAGTCCGCGAGGATGCGCCTGTCCTGAGTCGTTGCCTAGCGCTGTTGTGGGCGCTCCGGCTGGGCATCTGGAAGACCGTGCCAGTCGATGACCGCGAGGCATGGCCCAGGCATTATTTTCAGCACTTGACCTTGGCGGCCTGTCGCACGTTCAAGTGGGAGTCTTCTCGACAGTCCGAGCATCAGGTCGGTGCCTCCACCGCGGTTGCCGGAGTAGCTTCAGAGTGTCTCGGCCCCGGATTCAGCACCCTCTTTGACCAGTGGAGCGCCAACCAGGCACGGATCGCTCGCGAGATGCTGCTGGAGCACTCCGATGAGCTCAGCTGGCCGTCCGCTGATCTGCTGACTGCCGCCTTGGTGGCTGAAGGTATCGAACGGCCACGGAAGGCGGGCTCGGCGGCAAGGCGGGCGATGGAGCGTCTGTTCAGCGGTCCGCTGGCATCGGCGTTCGAGGAACTGCAACGTCACTGCAGGAACAAGGAGTTCGACAGCTCTCAGCACTACCATGACTTCACTTACATCCCCCTTGAGGGGCGTGTACTGGCCCCGGGAGAACCCTACGTCCAGCAGGGCGAAGGGGCTTTGACCGTAGCTCCCAAGAGCTGCTTACGTCTCCTGGCACAGCATGATGTTGTGGTTCTGGTGGCTGACTCGGGGTCGGGGAAGAGCGTGGTGACCCGCGAGCTGAAGATGCGCATGATGAACGCGTTCTCCAAGAACGCAGATCCAGCGAAGACCGCCGGTACCCCGTGCTGTCTCCCGTTGTCTGTCAGCGCGGTGCAGCTGAGTATTGAGCTGCACGCGGCTTCAGAGTTGACCCCTTCCAAGATCCTTCGTGGCCTGATTCAGCTTCCGGATGAGGTATCGCAAGGGCGGCTGGAGCGCCTCTTGGAAATTGGGGCCGTTCACCTGACGGTGGACGATCTGCACAAAGTTGAGCTGCGGCGTCGAAGAGGTGTGACGGCTTGGCTCAAGGAGCTTCACGTCAAACACCCACAGATGCGCATCGTAGTGTGCCAGCGTGGTGGAGATTATCAGCCTGAGGTCTTCGGGTGGCCGGCTGTCGTGCTACACAAGGTCCGGGAGTTGCCTGCGCGCACCTTCATAGCCGATGAGCTGCGCAAGAGACACCCGGCCACGTGGCAGGCGGAATTCGCTCAGCTGGAAGAGCTGCTCTTCAAAGACCCTGCAGCTGTGGCGTTACGCGAACTCGCTGGCCGACCGCTGTTTTTGAAGATGCTGGTGAGGCACTTCGTGGATACCGGCGAGGTTCCCTCCAACCCGGGAATCCTGGTCCACAAGTACCTGGAGCGCATGCTGAAGTCGGGGGAGCATGCCATCCCGGTTGCTCAGCAGAAGCAGATGCTGAACAAGCTGGTGAGCAAGCTCGGAGATTCTGGGGCGCTGAGTCGCGAAGAGGCCGTCCAGGTCGTCGGGGATCCGGCGCGTCATGATGCGGAGCAGGATCTGGAGACGCTGCTGTCGACGACCGCTGTGCAGGAGGACTCTGCGCGGATCACCTTCTGCAACCCCCTGGTGCAGGCACTGTGTGCAGCGTCCGTCCTTCTGGAGGATGCGCAAGACCATCCACCTTCGGTCACTGACCGTATCCGAAAATTTGGTTGGCGGGACGCGGCTCTCTTCCTGGTCGCTGACCCTCATGCAGATGAGGAGACAGTTGCTGCGGTGCTTAGCACTGCAGTGGAAGCGAATCCCTGGTACGGGGCGATGCTCTTGCAGGCGGCTCCTGAGGATGCTGTGCCGGGAGTGCGGCAGGCGTTTTTAGAAGCTCAGCATGCGGTGCTGCGTTCGGAGGCGAGTGGCAGGCCGGCGTGGCGTCAGTCTGCCTACGCCCTTGCCAAGTACGGTGCGCCGTCGGCCATGGATGTCCTGCAGCAGGTGGCGCTCAACGAAAGTAGCGCTCCGCAGGCGGTGAAGGCGGCTCTGGACGGCTTGGTGATGATGCACCAGTGGTTCGTTCCGGACGCAACGTCCACCTTGCAAGGGGTCCTATGTCACCTGCTTGATCCGGCACCTGGGGTGAGCGTGGAGGACTCTGTTGTCGTCCGGGCTCTGCGCAGCATTCAGGCGGCGGGGCTGACGAGCCTGGCGGGCTATGCGTGGTCCCGTCTCGAACAGTCCGGTGCCTCATGGGAGGTGATTTCCCAGGCATGGGACACGCTCGCGCAGTTGAGGGTGCTGCCCAACAGGGCATTGCGGGCTGTATATGCCCAGGCGTGCACACGGCAGTTGTCGCAGATCGACAGGGAGCTGGGGGTTACGGCGGCAACTGCTGCGGCTGAAGAGCTCAATGAAGAGCGTCTGTTCTTGCTGAAGCGGCTGGCTGCTGAAGGGGATATCGAGTCTCTGCTCGCTTACCGTTTTCGAGCTGGCCTGGCTGAGTGCCCCGACTGGCGGGAGATGCTGGATCAAGCTGCCAGAGCTGTGCAAGCCGGCTCTCCCCAGAACGTCTTGGCCGGTGCCTTGCTCGACCAGGAGATGTTCGGTACAGGGCCTGATGGCTGGAGGGACCTGCTCACGCAGCCCAATGAGCATCTGGCGATAATCGGGGCACATCGTTTGCTGTCCGACGGTCGCGTCTTGGGTGCCCCGCTGCTGGAAGAGGTCGGTGCTCAGGCGTCAGCAAAGAGACTGTCGATCGTGGCAGCGTTCGTCCACTGCTTGTCACCTGGCGGCCAGGGAGTGCTGGAGCGGCTGCTCAAGCCCGTTCTGGCCAAGCTCACAGCGGATTTCATCGACCCGGTCTCCTGCTTGGTGTCCGCAGCGGGAACCCTCGACCACGACTTGGGACTACGGCTGGCACTCAAGGTGCAAGAAGCGCTGTTGGAGCACGGCCTGGATCAGCAGGCAGTGCACTGGCCGTGGTGCACGACGTGGCGCCGCGTTCTGCCGCTGCGCGCGGAGACGGCGTTGTTCGTCGATGAGCAGGGCATCGATTCCCCCTCGTTGACCGCGTTGCTCGGCAGTGTCGATGTACTGCTGGACGCGCCGTTCGTCCAGCCGATGATCCTCACACCGGCGGTGAGGGAGCAGTTGTTTTCGCTGCAGCCGAAGAGCCCTGAGGGGATAGCTGCTCATCAGTTCGTGATGCTTGCAGCAAGCGCGGGATTGTTCGAGGCTCTGCCGTTCGTCCATGAGGTTGCTGCAAATGAGTACAACATCAGCACGATCATTACCCACTCACATGGCGAGCATGGTCTGGTACAGGTGTCACTGGCAGCGCACGCCACCACGGCCATTGGATACCTAGGAAGTCTGGCATTGCTGGAGGACCTGATGCTGGAAGCAGAGACAGCGGAGCAGGCTCTGCACAGGATGGCGCACGAGACCGACTCACTGCATCCAAGTCTGGAGCGGGCCCGTCTGGTCGGTCTGGGCTACTGGGGTCATTGGCAGGACCTGTTGTCTGCTTTGTCCCCGGGAGATCCGGTGCTGTCAGCGGCCGCCCGCAACATCGTCAACTATTGGCTGCCCGGTCCACGGGACCGTCTGGGCGAAGCCTGCTTTCACAGCATCGCGAGGTGGACCCGCCGCGAGCTGGAGACAGGGAAGCTTCCGGCATCGACACAGGCCGTGCTGACGCACATTCACGACAGCACGGAAAACAGACTGGGACGCTATGTGCGGTGAACGTAAAGCCCCTGGGCTAGGGCAGCCCCATCTCCCGTTTGGCCGCAGCCACCACAATGCGGCGGCTGCGAGCGGCGGTGGCCAGTGCTTCCTGCCGGGCAAGGCCCGGCAGGGCTTCCTGGGCTGCGCGCTGGCACCGCAGAAGATCCTCGCCGGCTTGCAGGACTTCTTCCGAGGCAAGCAGGCGCAGCCGGGTCAGCTGGCTGCGCATCTCGGCGTAAAACGCTTGAGCGGTGTCGACGTTGAGGGGGTGCTCGGCGGGGGTGTCTCGGACGATGTCGGAGTGCGCCCAGCTGGCTTCAAGGAAGGCGACGAAGGCATCCGTGAGCGACTCGCGCGCCCACTTTCGGTGTTCGCGACGGCCGCCGATCACCGTCGTCACGATCAAGGTGGCCAGGCTTGTCGCGGCCGCCACCCATGCTGCCCACGCGCTCGCGTCCCCCATCGTCGTATTGTCTCCGCCCGGAGGCGGCCCCGGGGGCGCAATCAGCAAGATGTGGCAGGTGTCAAGCTCGCAAACTCATCTCATTTTCTCCTTGGCCTAGCGGCGTCTGCTGCTGGACAGTCATGGCAAGGGAGTCAGGCGGTCGGCGCCGATGCCGGCATGTTCGACAGTTCCTTGGGGGGGCTTTGCCATGGCGGCAGCTGAGTCAGGTCGGCCGAACGACCCGGGAAGCGGGGTCGCTGCACCAGCGTCTCTGCAGCAGGCGATGGTGGACGTGTTGTCCAGCTCACCACGTCTTGCCTCTCTCTCGGGGCGTCGCGCCCTGGTCCGGATGCTCGCCCGGTCCCTGGATGATCCGCTCAGTGAGTCTGATGCCCAAGTCCGCTCCCTTGACCAGTTCTCACAGCTGGTGGCGCAATGCACCGCCCTGGCGGAGGGCGCCGATGTGCTGGCGGATGCCGTCAGCACGCTGACCGGGGATCTGCGCACCACTCAGCGGATGCGGCTGTTGTGCGACCGCTGGTCAGCGCGGACGTGGCTGCCCGAAGGGGAGCTGTGTGCGCTGGAGAGGCTGTTAAGTCAGGCCTCGCCCGACGATGTTCACGTCATTGCTCAGGCCTCACTGCAGCCGCTGGCTGCCCCTTTGCCACTCCACTGCACTCATGCGTGGAGCATTCTGCTCCATCTGTTGCGACGTAATGCCTTGCCCAACGGGCTGCCCCCCTTCATGGCCTTCCTTGAGTACCTGGCGGCCGCGGTCGGTGACAGCGTCGGCGAGCAGATCCGCAGCTGGACACTCAATCACGCAGAGGCATCCGGGCTGGTGCCTTCACTGCGGGAGTGCAGAGCACGAGCCACCTCGGTTCAGTTGCCTGACGCCACCGGCCGTCGGGTGATGTTCGTACTGATGCCAGATGGCTTGGAGAGCGACTACTACGTCCTGCGGGTGTGGCACGAGGAGGGAGGCGCCTACGACGGGCCTCCGCTGCGGGACGACGACACACGGGTGCGCCATCCAGACATTGCCCGGGCTGTTGCCAACAAGCTTCGCCATGCTCTTATCGCTGGCCAACGCACTGATCTGACAGTCGAGTTCTGGCTGCCGCTGGCATTGGTGAACCAACCTGTGTGGGAGTGGTGCCAGCCGGCGAGCGAGCCGGATGTCGAGTGGGACTGCCGCGTGCTGGTACGCAGTCTTGACCGACCTCAATCGCCCGACTCCCATTCCTCCTGGCGCAAACGCTGGACACGCCTTATGCGCGAAGATGCCTCGCCCTGCACCAGTCGCCGTGACCTGGCAGACGACGAGCGGCAGTCGAGGGAACCACTTGTACTGAGCTCCCCCCCTGACGTGGAAGACGGCCGCAAAGAGCTCATGGAGGCCATTCGCTCCGGTGTCCCGGCGATCTTGTGGCACCGCCAGAATTGCTCCAAGCCTTTTCGCGAATCCGTGCAGAACTTCATCCACAGCGGCCCTCTCAAAGACCTTCCGAGCAGGATTGGCGAAATCCATTTGTCACCGGGACCGCTGGGAGACGAGGCAGAGCTCCTGCGCGAAGTGACTTTGCTGTGGGATGACCCCGACCGTCCGCTGCCGGTGCTCAAGCCGCTCGTCGCTCCGGATGAGGTTCCCACCCTGTGAGTACGCCTGAGGCCGCGACATGGCTCATCACCGCTGCCCCCGCCATGCCCGTCACGCCTGCCCAGCTACGCGGCCCGGGGCATCTCGCTGCTTCCCGGAAGGTCTTCGCGCCAGCGCCGGAAGGGTGGCCTTCCTCCCTTCCTCTTCCTGCCGCCGAAGCGTCGGTCAGCGCTCTGTATGCGCTGAGTCAACTGCACCCGGAGCTAGCGGATTTCTGCAAAACGCCCCAGGACGCTTATGCCATACCCTCGGCACCTGGACCGGTCTGTCCTCCGGTGTCAGACCTCCCGGTACGCGAGCTGATCCTTGTGGTCGACACCGGCCTTTCGATGTCCGCCTGGTACCCGACCGTCAACGCTTTCGCCGCGTGTGCCTGTGAACTGCCAATTTTCAATGACGTCCACATCGTCAAGCTGCGCAGCCAGCCCTCGTCAACGTACCCGGAGCTTTTTGACCGCCCTGCGGTGAACAAACTCGGGCTTGGTCTGCCTGCACCGCCCCATCGCCAAAAGACGATCTTCGTCCTCACAGATGCTGTCGGCGCTGCATGGAAGCGTGGACTGATCTGGAACGATCTTCGCGCGTGGGCCCAGAACCACACCGTGGCAATCCTGCACGTGCTCCCCCACCACGACTGGTACTTGTCGGGCATTCACGCCCGGCCCCATCAGCTGCGCGCTCGAGAGCCGGGCTGTTCCAACAGCGCTCTGGAGGTCGCGCCCCCCGAGGCCGTGCCGCCTTCTGCTGGGGAGGGCGGGGGGCTGGAGCGAGACCGGCACAAGGTTTTGGTTCCGGTACTGGAAATACGGAAACGATGGCTGGACCAATGGGTTCGGCTGATGACGTCCCGGCTGTTGGTGCACCAGCAGGTGCTAGAGATTCCACCGCCGTCGGCGACTGCTGGGTTGGTGCCCACCCCCAGCCCTGCGCCAGACGCTGTTGCCAGTCCTGAACAGAGCATCGGGGAGTTCCGCACCGCCGCCTCCGAGAACGCCTTCAGCCTCGCCGTACTCCTGGCCGCCGCCCCGCTCAACCGCCACATCATGCAGCTCTTGGCCGCCGAACTCCTGCCCGCCGCAAGTCCTGGCGACCTGGCCGCCGTCCTCACCAGCGGACTTCTTGTCACCATGGAGAACAGTGCGGAACATAGTGACCCGCACGACCAGGTGGTATTCGACTTCACCCCCGACGTGCGAGAAAAACTGCTGTCTCTCGGGGAATCCGCGAAGACCCGACGCGTCGTCGCCCTCCTCGATCATTACCTGGGCCCGCACGTGCCGGCCATCCGCGGCATCACCCAAAGAGTCAAAAACCCTGCCACAGCGTTCCCTCCCGGCATCACGGCCGAGACTCTCCCCTACCTCCGCGTCGAATGCGCCGTGCTCACCGCCCTCTCAGGCGCCTCCACGCCTCACCGCGAAGCAGCAGAACGGCTACGTACAAAGGTCGACGAGTTCGAAACCGAGCAACGACGGGCCACAGCGGCCAATCCCTAAGGGCTGTCCCGTAAATGATCTTCGGGTTGCCTCAGCTTGTTCTTTAAGGTCCGAGAAGCTGTGTCCAATATCCCTCCTCATGTGGCTAGTTGGCGGTTTGATCTGATTCGCTCGCTGTTCGGTCGAGCCATGGAAGCCCTCGGTTGTTGGTGGGCGCTCGGAGACGCCACTTTGGAGATCGAACCGCTGCGGTCATGGCGGCCATCTGTCGGTAGGCGAGGACATGGGCCCCCGCTTGCCAGGCATGGTCCACTACTCCGTGATACCGTGTAGTGGTACTTGGTACTACGTAGTACCAGGAGACCGAAGAGGACCCGCGATGGACGATCTGACGGAGATGCTGAAGGGCACGCTTGAGGGCTGCGTGCTTCAAATCATCGGCAGCGAGGAGACCTACGGGTACGCCATCACGCGTCGGCTGAACGAACTTGGCTTCGCCGACGTCGTCGAGGGGACGATCTACACCATCTTGCTGCGACTGGAGAGGAACGGGCTCGTCCAGGTGACGAAACGACCATCCGGACTGGGTCCACCGCGCAAGTTCTTTGCGCTCAACGACGCAGGGCGCGAAGAACTCGCGACGTTCTGGGCGAAATGGGAGTACCTCTCATCACGAATCGACAAGCTCAAGGAGGGCGGGCGATGAACTTCTGGGAAACCATTACGGGCAGCGACCTCACGAGGGAATGCAAGGCGTTCGAAACCCGGGCCGAGGCATTGCCGGCCGACTACCGGGCGGCGTGGGAACAGATCAAGGTTCACGTCTCCCCCTACTCGGGCTTCACGGGTCGCAACCTGATGCCGATTCTTGGTGGCGCCCTGGGGCTGCTCGAAGAAACAGCGGCGGATGGGCAGAGCATTCACGAGGTGCTCGGCGACGACATCGATGGCTTCTGCGCGGCGCTGACCGGCGGAGAAGGGGCCCGGAGCTATCGCGACCGGTGGCGCGAGCAGTTGAACAGGAACGTCGCAAAGAAACTGGGCCAGCTAGGAGGCTGACGTGGGCATCCAAGACATCATCCGGGGCAAGAAGCAGTGGCGGGCGCACATGGCGCGGGTCCAGGCGCTGCCGCCGGACTACCAGATCGTCTACAAGGAGATGCAGAGGTACCTCTTCAAGGTCGGACCGATCGACTTGCCTGACGGGCACCTGCTCTCAGGGATTGTCGATTTCTTCGAGGAGGGCGTGGCGGCCGGCAAGGGAGTCCTGGAACTCATCGGCAACGACGTCGCTGCCTTCTGCGACGACCTGGTCAAGGACTCGCGCACCAACGCGGACATCTATCAGGAGTCCATCAGCGGGGAGCCCGGCACAGCCGAGAAGTAACACCCGTCGATTTGGTCGGTGGCTCAGCGCATCCGGTCAGCCGCTGAGCTTGTTCATTACGGAATCGCTTCGGAGATGCCCGCTTCGTCGACGATCTGTCGCTTGAGCAGCAAGTCGAGGGGGTGCTGGAGCAATGCTCAGTACCTGTGGATCGGACTCGGGTCGGAACGTGAAGGGCGTACCTTCCCGAGTGATCGATTGAAGGTCACCGAGTAGACCGGCGTTCGCAGCGCCGGCGGGGAAGGTACACCCATGCTCACGGTAGTCACCGACGACAAGTTCGACGCGAGACGGGTCTCTGATCGACGAGATCGTCCGGGAAGGCGCAAGGCGAATGCTGGCCGCCGCCCTGGAGGCCGAAGTCGACGCATACATAGCTGAGTTGGCCCATGAGAAGGATGAGCGGGGGCGTCGGCTCGTGGTCCGCAACGGTCACCACCTGCCGCGGAAGGTCACCACCGCTGCCGGAACCGTCGAGGTGCGGGCTCCGCGGGTCAACGACAAGCGGATCGACGGGCAGTCGGGCGAGCGCAAGCGGTTCTCCTCGGCGATCCTGCCGCCCTGGTGCCGCAAGTCCCCGAAGATCAGCGAGGTGCTGCCGCTGCTCTACCTGCACGGCCTGTCGTCGGGCGACTTCGTGCCCGCACTCGAGCAGTTCCTCGGGTCGTCGGCCGGCCTCTCACCGGCCACGGTCACCCGGCTGACCACGCAGTGGCAGGCCGACCACAAGGCATTCGGTGAGCGTGACCTGTCCGCCACGGACTACGTCTACGTCTGGGCCGACGTCATCCACCTGCGCATACGCCTGGAAGAGGCCAAGGCCGCCGTGCTGGTGGTGATGGGCGTGCGGGCGGACGGCACCAAGGAACTGATCGCGATGACGGACGGCTACCGCGAATCGTCGGAGTCCTGGGCGAATCTGCTGCGGGACTGCGCCCGCCGGGGCATGCATGTTCCCGTCCTGGCAGTCGGTGATGCCGCGCTCGGCTTCTGGAACGCGCTGAACGAGGTCTTCCCGGCCACCCGCCATCAGCGGTGCTGGGTCCACAAAACGGCCAATGTGCTGGACAGTCTGCCCAAGTCGGCCCAGCCCGCGGCGAAGAAGGCCATCCAGGACATCTACAACGCCGAGGACAAGGAGCACGCGGCTGAGGCGATCAAGACGTTCGCCCAGCAGTACGGGGCGAAGTTCCCCAAGGCCGTCAAGAAGAACGTCACCGACGAGGCCGAGTTGCTGGCCTTCTACGACTTCCCCACCGAGCACTGGATCCACCTGCGAACCACGAACCCGATCGAGTCGACCTTCGCGACCGTGCGGCTGCGGACGAAGGTCACCAAGGGTGCGGGCAGCAGAGCGGCCGCCCTGGCGATGGTGTTCAAGCTGGTCGAGTCGGCTCAGGCTCGCTGGCGAGCCGTGAACGCACCCCACCTCGTCGCCCTCGTCCGCGCCGGAGCCCGTTTCGAACGTGGCCAGCTCGTTGAACGCCCTCAATCCGCCGCTGCTTGACCAACCGAGAAACCGGCACCGGGTGCGGCGTAATCGATGGGGCCGCCGAACCGTGCCGAGGCACGGGCTACCGCCTGCTGCGGGGTGAGGAAACGACCGACATGCGTGATGATCAACCGTCCTGCCCGGGCCGCACTGGCCGTGTCGCCGGTGTCTTCGGGCGTGTGGTGAACCTGTTGGCCCTCGGTTGGCACCTGTGCGCTCTCGGCCTCGCACAGCAGTACGTCGCACCCATCCGCCAGGCTCGTGAGGCCGGGGCAGGGTGCCGTATCCCCGGAGTAGACCAACGACCGGCCTGCCGTCTCGACGCGCAGGACGAAGGCCGGGATGCCGTGCGCTACCGCGCGAGCCGCCGGAAACGGCCTGACAGTGGGGTTCTGCCGGCGCGGCTACCCGGGTCTGTGCTCAGGCGGAGTGCCGGACCGTCCCAATATCGTGAGCCTTCAGCCGATGCTGGGATGCCAGGCCGCGGGTCAGCTCTGCCAACTTCTGGGTCAGCTACGCGGCGTCCAGCATCCCCGAACGGTTCAGGCGGTAGTCCGGGGCGACGGTATTGCGTCATGAACATGGCCGATACAGCACGAGGTGCTGGGTGCAACGGAGGGAAACTGCGGGCTGACCGCGTGCTTCGGCCCAGCCGTTCCCTACGGTCGAGAACTACACGTCAGAGCATTGGTATCTTCGAGTGATGTTCTCACCAAGGGTGAGTGAACGGAAAGAAGAACGGGGGCTCTGTGTCGGGAAAGACGGTTGTTGACCCTACGGAACTGCGGTCTGCTGCACAGGCCGAGGACGCCATTGCAGACGACATGAAGGGCAAGAACAGCAAGGCCCTCTCCGACAACCAAGCGGCGGCGGAGTCGCTCGACGGCTGGTCGATCGCCGCTGCGTTGCACTCCCTCACTGAGACATGGCGGCCGTCCTTGGACGGTATCCGCGACCGTGCGAGGGCGGGCGCCGCCAACCTACGCGCCTCAGCCAGCGGACACGAGTGGAACGATGACCTCGTGTCGCATGATTTCGAGAAAACGCCTGACACTGCTATGTCCAGCCCCGCGGGGCCTGGCGTGTCCTCGGCTGTGGGCTACACCTGGCAGCCCTCACCGGCCGGGAAGACGCTGCCGGACCCCGGCTTCGCTTCCCCATCGCCCGACTTCCCGTCAGGCGGCGCGTACCAGCCACCGGTCCCTGGCACCAAGGCTCCCTCCGTGGACGACATGCTCGATGCCAAGCCCGTGACGCCTGTATATGAACCCGGTGTCACCGGCGCGACCACTCGCGACGGCCACCAAGGGTCGCCTCAGGTCGGCTCTGATTCGCCCTTCGGTTAGCCGGCACCGTGTGCGGGGGCTCAGGGAACAGTCACGATAAACGCAACAACGGGGGACTACGGACATGGCTTCTGACTACACGCGCCTGCTGAGGCAGGACTTCTCTGACAGTGAAGCCGCCGAGAAGGCATGGCATCAGCTCTCTACGGCCATGGACGAGCTCGACGCACGGCACAGGTCTAAGGTCAGCGGTCCGTTGCACGCTCACTGGAAGGGCGACGACGCGGACGCCGCTCTCAACTATTTGGAGAACCTCGAATCTCGCTTCGGCGTCGTGCGTACCGAGGCGATGGCTATTTCGGAGGCGTTGGGCATCGCCCGGGCCAAGATGATGCTGGCGCAGGAGCGGCTGCGTAGCGGGGTGAGGGAGCTGGAGGCGGATCACTTCACCGTCGACGATGAGGGGCGTGTCTGGCCTCCCGAAGGCAGTGAGGATCCGACTGCTGACGTCACGCAGCAGGAGCGGAACGATCAGCTCGCGAAGCTCGATTACTACCAGAGCGAGATCAATGATGCGGTGGGCAAGGCACGCAAGGCCAGCGATGAGGGGGCCAAAGCGCTGTACGAGCTGACCGGTGAGATCCTGCAGGGCAACATCGACGACGCGGCGGGTGAGGCACGCGATGATGTGAAGCAGGCCTCGAAAGACATGCACACCGAGCTGGGCAAGCCCTATCCGCCACACGATCCGAAGGACGCCGCGGAATGGTGGAAGAACCTGCCGGAGAGTCAGCGGGAGGCCTACGCGGCACTGCACCCGGAGATCATCGGACGGACCGACGGGTTGCCCTCAACAGTGCGCGACGATGCCAACCGCCTCGCCCTGGAGCAGGAGCTCAGCGCGATGGAGAACTACGAGTACCACGACAAGTACTCCACCGATGAATACAACAAGCGGCTCAACAACATGCTGACGCTCCAGCGGGAGCTCGACAAACGAGACGGCGCCGAGGGCCATAAGAAGCTCTACGTCCTCAACTACGACTCCGCCGGCGACGGGAAGGCCGTCATCGCCATGGGCAATCCGGATACCGCTGACAACGTCGGCGTCCAGGTACCGGGCACCGCCACAACCATGGAGTCCACCGATGGACAGCTCGGGCGCCTTAGCAAACTCCAGCGCTCCGCAGAGAACGCCGACCCGTCAGCAAAGACCTCGATGGTCTACTGGCTGGGATACGACGCACCCGAGATCCCAGTCTCCGAGGCGGGAAATGTCGACGTCGCCGGCAAGGGGCGAGCCGAGTCCGCCGGGCCCGACCTGCGTAACTTCACACACGGTCTGCGGGCTTCTCATGAAGGCGGCGACCGGGCCAACATGACGGTGCTCGGCCATAGTTACGGCACAACAGTGGTGGGAATCGCGGCATCGAAGAACGGTGGTCTGGACGCTGACAACATCTGCGTTGTTGGCAGTCCGGGCATGGGCGTGGACCACGCCAAGGACCTCAACATCGACCCAGACCGCTTCTACACTGGTGTCGCCGAGGACGACCCCATCCGCAATGCTGCGGATATGTCGCTGGGCACCACCCCGAACAAGAGCGACTTCGGCGGCACCCGCTTCAAGGTCGATACGCACGGCCACAGCGGCTACTGGAACGACCGCAGCGATAGTCTCGACAACCAAGGAAAGGTCATCGCCGGTCAGCACCCCTCAAAGCGCCAAGACAAGCCCGTGACGCCCGTCGTGCCCGTCGGGCCCGGTGGGCCCGCCTTCCAGCAGTGAGCATCTATGCCGAAGCTCCGACTCCCCCTGTTCCGTCCCACTCTCCTGGCCGTCCTGGCCGTTCTCCTGACCGGAGGCTGCGTGTCTCAGCAACCAGACGATGACCTCAACAAGCCGCTGCCCCGCAAGAGCCGTGCGGACGCTCTGGCATGGGCCAAGCAGTACACCGCAGCCATGGCTCACTACGCTGAAACAAAGATCTCAAACGACCCTGCTCCCCGCGAGTCGTTCGAGGAGTGCATCGGCCGCAACGACGAGGTCGCCGACGACGGACGCTTCACCCTCACCTACGCCGTGTACGCACACCTCCCGCAGAAGGACCACATCGAAGCCGTACGCAAGGTACGCACAGCGCTCAAACAGCACGGGGTGGAGATCACGAGCTACGAAGAACGGCCTGCCCGCCCCGAAGTTCTCCTCCATGGCTTCCACAACAAGGAACACTTCAGCCTCATCGCGGACTCCGTAAAGCCCCCCAACCTACTGCGCTTCTCCGTCAGCACCCCCTGCTTCCTGCCCCCGGGCGCCAAGCAGCAGAAATTCTGAGGCGCGCCGTCGACATCCGACGGCCTGAGGACGCCGACCCAAGCGCGGATTCCGTCGCGCTGGAGGAGGTCGGGTGCGCGCTTCTCTCTGCGGTTCGGGCGCGGAACTCCCCCACCACGACAACGCCGCCATCGCGCGCAAGGGCGGTGGTCTACGGCGCCGATGTGTACTTCACCGTCACATCCGTGCAGCCAGCCGCGACCGTACGCAACGCTTTGACCTCGGCGCGGTCTGCGGTCAGCTTCCACCGGAGTTTGGCGGCGACCCAGTCGGTGGCGTAGGTGCAGGTAGCGTCCTTGGCGGGCGGCATCCACTCGGCCGGGTCCTTGTCGCCCTTGGTGCGGTTTTCCCCGAGGCTGACGGCGACGAGGCTGCGGTCGGCGCCCAGGTCGTTGGCGTATCGTTCGCGGCGCTCGGGCGTCCATTTCGAGGCGCCAGAGTCCCACGCTTCGGCCAGAGGTACGACGTGGTCAATGTCGAGCTTACGCGCGTCGGTAACGGTCTTGTCGTCGTAGTAGGAGCGCCACTTGCCGCCGGTGAGCCTGCAGTTCTTGCCCTGGCGGGGCTTGACGACGGCCTCGGAGATGAGGACTTCCTTGCGTGTGTCGCAGCCATCGTGGTCGGCGTCGGTCCACAGACGGAACTTGTCCCGCTCGTAGCCGGTACGAAATTCACGGGCCACCTGCAGCTGGCCTATCGCGTCCACCAGCCATAGAGCACCGTTGCTCTTGCCGTCGGACGAGCTCGCGCTCGGCGACGGCGACGTCTTCGCATCCTGACGGGATGTGTCGGGAGTGCACGCGGCCGCGGACACCATCAACAGCGGGCAGGCCAAGGCAGCGGCGAGGTGGCGTGCGGAGTACATAGAGCTCCCAGGTCAGGCGCGGTGAGGTGATGACAGCTCTATGGGTCTACCCATCACGTCGGGGTGCGTCAACTGAGGCCGGAGCTGGGAGTCAGTCGTGCTCGGTCGGTGGTTTCTGGTTCAGGAAATGTGCGGCTGCCTCGATCGCGTCGCTCTTGATCTTTTCGACGGGTACGTCCCAGTTATCGTCCCAGTCGTCGAGGTTGTACGCGCATACGACGAGCGGCTGCAGCGCGTCGGGGTAATCGAGGTCCCAGGCGACGTCACGCCAGATCCGGAAGGCGCCGACCGCAGGGGCGAGGGACCCGTCCACCATCTGACCAGCGACCCAGTAGGCCAGGGCCCACCTCGCTGCCCGTGGATCAGCGGGAACGTCGACGTCGAGCCCCAGCTCATACAGGACCCGCTCGAGGAGGTCAGGCGCCTCGAGCTCTTCGTTGCGCCCGAGGCCGGCCAGCATCGCAAGGGACTCACTCTCGACCCCGGCAAGCAATGCGTCCAGACCGATCTGAATGAGGGTGTCGGACCCGATGTATCCGCCGAACGCTCTCTCGTGGGCGATACGGCTCAGCTCCTTGAGCACCTCGTCACGGGTCACCGGGGCCTCCTGTCGGCGGACTGAACCCGCAGCCGCGCACTGACTTCCTGCCCCAGGCGATCGATCTCGTGGAACTGATGCAGTAGCAGCCTGCTGCCTTCAGCTGGTCAAACAGGGACACCTATGTGAGTTTATCGGGGCCGGTATGACTACCCACTCCCCCGAGTGACCGCCATCTGGATTCCACACGACGGCCAGCGTGCCGGCGCTATCAACAGACCATGATCAAGACGGCTGCCCGCGCCCTCGCGGCCGCGGCCCTCGCCCTACTGCCCCTGGCCACCACCGTCCCCGCGCATGCCGCCGAGACACTCAGCCTCCACGATGCCATCGAAACCCTCCCCCAAGCCGCCGAGTCCCGCGACGGATACGAGCGCTCGAAGTTCAAGCACTGGATCGACGAGGACAAGGACGGCTGCAACACCCGGGCCGAAGTCCTCATCGACGAAGCCTTCACCCCGCCGAACATCGGCCCGGGCTGCAGGCTTACTGGCGGGAGCTGGTTTTCCTACTACGACGACAAGGTCGTCGACGGCCCCTCCGGCCTCGACATCGACCACATGGTGCCCCTAGCCGAAGCCTGGGACAGCGGCGCGTCCCAGTGGACCGCCGCCCGCCGCCAGGCCTACGCCAACGACCTCGACGCCGAACGCTCCCTGGTCGCTGCGACCGCCAGGAGCAACCGGCAAAAGGCCGACCAGGACCCAGCCCAGTGGATGCCGCCGGCCGCACACGCCCAGTGCCCCTACCTCGCCGACTGGGTCGGAACCAAGCTCCGCTGGTCCCTGACCGTCGACCGCGACGAGCGCAACGCCCTGCGCAGGCTCGCCGCCGGCTGCGAAAACACCGACGTGGAATACGAGCGGGTGTAGCACGCAGAAGGCCCCAGGAGGGTACGGCGGCCGGAGCGCACCGACGTGCGAAGGACAGTGCGCCCCGGCCTCTTCCCGCCCACCGGAGACGGGTTGTGCCGCCGACGT
>NZ_QUAC01000484.1 GCF_003389455.1 Streptomyces inhibens
AAGACCTCGCCGAAGTACCTGGCCTCGACGGTGGCCACGTGTTTGACCAGGCCGAGGAGGTTGGTCCCGGTCGCTGTCAAAGGTCGGCGGGCGTCGTATTCGGACAAGCCGTCGAGTTTCCAGAGCAGCGCCTTGCGGTCCTGCCGCAGTCTCCCGCGCAGGTTGCCTTTCGCGAATTCATCGATCATGCGGCATGAGCCTGCCATGGGCTGCTCTTGGTCTCAAGATCCCGTACATGGTCCGCAACGACTGGCAGAGCCGAGGCCTGGCCATGGCCGCCGCCCTGACCTGCTACAAGTAGCTCGCGAAACTTGCCACGTGAGACAACCTCTTAGCGTCGCGGGGTTCTTTGGCTTGAATCACGTGCCCAAGGGGGCCGGCGCATTGTCTTCACAAGTCCGCTATTTCCGATTTACGCCATGGCCTCGTGGGTCTATGCGGATGTAATCGACGCGGACGCTGGGTTCGAATCCAGCCGCGACGGGGCTGGTCGCGTTCCAGGTTCCTGACGGCTGGGCCGGGCCTGTGTATCCCACGCGTCGAGCACGACCTGGCCGGGATGGCAGGTGCCGCCTGTCGCCGAACTGCCGTACTTCGTTGGAGTCCAGCCATGCGTTGAAGTCGGCTGTGACAACGGGCGGGAAGCCCGCTCCACGGCTATGCGCTGTTACGAACTCAGCGAGCACTCTGACCTGCTGGCAGCACACCGCAGAGGCATGCGCCCGTGCCACCGCCGCGTATCCCGCCGCCTCCGCCATACCCGCCCGCGTTCGTAGCCTCGCCGCGGACCCGCGTATGGGGCTGGCTGAAGCGTCTGCGCGGCCGCCGATCGGTCATGACGTTGCGTCGGTCAGCCATGGCCGATCCGTCCTCCTGGGATGGACAACCCGGATTCCCCAACCGGCCATCGGCCACCGGCCATGACGTGCGTCCGATCGGCCACGGCCGGCCACCGACCAGTGGGTGGGCATGCCACGCTTGGCTGAATCCGACGCGGTTCACCCGAGCTGGATGCCATCCAGGCACCAGGATGGGGCGCCATGAGTGCTGACACCCTCCGCCGTGTAGTGATCCTCCGCCACGCGAAGAGCGACTGGCCGCAGGTAGACGATCACGAACGTCCGCTCGCAAAACGCGGTCGAAAGGATGCGCCCGTCGCCGGCCGCTGGCTGGCAGGCTCCGGCATCACCCTGGACCTGGCGTTGTGCTCGACGGCTGCGCGCTGCCGCGAGACCTGGGAGCTCGCTGCGCCCGAGCTGTCGGAGAGGCCCAGGACGTCGTACGAGGAACGCCTGTACGAGGCGTCGCCGGGTGAGCTGATTGCTGTCCTGAACGAGGTATCCGACGAGGTCCACGACCTGCTGCTCATCGGGCACAACCCCGGGGCACAAGGTCTCGTCGACATCCTCGCGAGCGAGGCAGAAGATGACGCGCTGGCACGATTCCACCGTGGCTTCCCCACATCCGCGATCGCCGTACTCACCCTCAACGGCTCCTGGCAGGGCGTTGAACCGGGTGTCGGGCGGCTGGTTGCCTTCTGGGCCCCGCATGCCTAATTGACCTCCACCCTGCCCAGCGTGCCAAGCCGCTGCCCCACGCCGCGCCGGGTGCCGAAGGCCTTCCAACGGCACCCGGCCCGTCATCCGCTCGATTCACCGCTGCTGTCGAAACCCGCGAACAATTCGACGTGGCCGCAACGGCCCGGTGCCTCCCGAACTGCTGCCGAAGTGCTGCCCGTTCTCGTTCTCGCGGACAAAGCCACGCACATTTCCCTGGAGCGGGCGTGCCCGCAGCCGAGAGCAGTGAACGAAAGCGGCGACAGATCAAGCGTTGGCCCGCAGACGGCGCGGCCAGCTCGGAGGACAGCTCAGCTACTCGTGATCAGAGCCGCGCCCAGAGTGCCGACGATCAAAAACGGCCCGAAGGCCAGCGTGCTCTTGCGGTGTCCGCGCCGGGTGAGCAGGAGCAGAATCGCCACCGTGGCGCCGAGGAGATAGGTCAGAACGAGCGCGAGGACTGCGGCCTGCCAACTGCGCCACCCGAGCACCGCACCGAGAGAGATCGCCAGCTTCGCGTCGCCCAGCCCCATCCCGCACAGCGCGAGCACCGTGAACAACCCTCCAGCCGCAGCCGCGACGGTCACGGCGCGCAGAAGGCTCCCGGTCTCCTGGTGAGCGGATGCGGTGGTGAGCAACGCCAGTGTGCCGACGGCGGCAGCCAGCGTCAGAAGGTTCGGCAGTCGCTGCACCGCGCTGTCGATCAGCAGAAGGCCGGCGCCGAGAAGAGCGATCCAGTACTGGGTGGCGGCGTACCAACCGGCGGCGCCACCGGCCGCGACCACAGCGAACGCGGCGGCGGTGGTGAGCTCCGGCAGCCAGGGCGCACACAGCCGCGCACGGCAGTTGGGGCAGTGGCCGCCGGGCGGAAGCAGCCGCAGGGCGTGCGGGCCCCACGCCGGCACCGGCCGCGGTGAGCAGGCCGGGCAGGTGACGTCGGCGGGCTGCCCGGCCGGGACGGCGAGAGCGACGACGACCGGGCGCAGGGCAGCTCCGGCCACAAGGCCCACAAGTGCGGCCAGCAGCTGGCTGAGCATGTGGTGTCCTCTCGTGCTGCGCCGCCCGGTGCGCGGCGGACCGGGTCGGTCAGGCGGACTTGCTGAGCTGGGCCAGGATTTCGGCGGTGGACTCCTCCATGTCGACGCCCAGTTCCATGTTGAGGGTGTCGAGTTTCTCCGCGGCCCGCTCCAGCGCGTCCCAGTCGCCGAGGGCGGCGTAGGTGCGGAACAGAACGCGGTAGAGGTTCTCGATCTCGGGTGCCGCGTCCAGCCCCTTGGTGGCCGCCCATAGCGCGCCGCGGGGATCGCCTTGGGCCAGGCAGTGCTCGGCCAGGTCCGCGGCCGCGTCCACGATCGCGGAAATCATGTCCTGGGCCTGGTGCTCGGCCCAGGCGTAGCGCCGGCTGTTCACGCCGGAGAACGGCCGGCCCCGCACGAGTTCGAGTGCGGCGCGCAGCTGGGCGGCGGCCTGCGGGCCGGGGCTCTGGGCAGCTGCTGCGGTCAGGCGCTGGAAGTGGTGCCAGTCGGAGTCGACGGTGGGGGCCAGGGCGTAGCGGGCGTCGCTGGTGGTGGCGATGGGCGGGAAGAACGGGGTGCCGTCCTCGTCGGTGCCCAGCCAGCTCCTCAGGCGGCTCACCGTGGCGTTGCGGTACTTGCGGGCGGTGTCCCGGCCGGGCCACATCGCCTCGTCCACGGCGTGGTGGTCGAGGTTGGGGTGCAGCACGAGCCAGGCGGCCAGCTCGATGCAGGTCCGCTTGCGCTTGGACTCGATGGTGCCCTGGGTGCCCTCGATGTCCACGGGTCCCAGCATCCGCACCACGGGGCCGTCGCCCGCGGTGTCCTCCACCGCGACCTCGAACTCCGGCGACGGTTGCTGTGTCTCCTTCAGGAGCGAGACGTGTGCGTGTACGGCCGGGCCACGGTGCTGTGTCGCAGCCGAGGACGAGCCGGATGGTGTGGGCTCGTCCATCTCGCCTGTGGGGAGGGGAAGGCTTTCGCCGCCCTGGTCCTCGGTGTCGTCCGCAGCGGCATCCGTCTCGTCAGCTGCTTCGGCCGGCGGTTCGTCTTCGTAGAGGGCGAACTGGGCCATCAGGCTCGGCACCTGGGCAGGGGAGCTGGCCGGCGGCGCCGGGGGAGCGACGGGCACGGCCGCAGGCGCATCCGTCGTTGCCGTGTACTGCGGCAGATCCGGGACGGCCTTCGGAGTGGTGGCTATGGGCTGGGCGGCCGGGACGTCGTCCGCGCGGGTCGTCGCCAGCACCTCCAGCGCGTAGGCGTAATCCTCATCGCTGAGCGCCTGCACGTTGCACGAGACCTCCACCTCGGTGCCCGGCAGCCGCAGTGTCACGGGCCCGGCCGTCGTATCGGCATCCACCACCTGGGCCCCGGACGGGACGGCAGCACCGCTGCCGGTGGTCACCAGCACGGTCGCCGACCGCGGATAGTCGGCAACGACCTGCCGCAGCTCCTCAAGCTCCGTGCCCGCACCGTCATCGGCGCCGCTGAACAAGAGGTGCGGGCTCCACGCAGCGGCGGTCTCCTCCCCGGTCCGCGCGCGACGCAGACCAGGTGCGCCCAGGACGTCCAGGGCGCGCTGCTGCTCGGTGTGATGCGCCCGGAGAGCGCCCAGCGCGCTGGCGATGTCCGCGTGCTCGATGACCCGCTCGGGCAGTTCCTCACGCAGGCCGGGCGCCGACTGGCCGAGGGCGGAGACGGTGAGGTGGTCGGCGAATTCGCTGGCCGCCAGCTCCAGTGCCAGGGTGCGCAGCACCCTGTGCCGGTCGGCCCCTGTCAGGTGCAGGTGACCGGCGTTCTCCAGGTCGAGCAGGATCAGGTGGCCGTGCTCGTCCCAGCCGAGGGAGGCGAGCGTCGGGTAGGGGGATTCGACGTCGTCGGTCTGCTCCTGGGGCAGGAGTTCGCCCCCTCGTGTGGGGCAGGTCCACCGCTGCAGTGTGTCGGGGGCGGCGGTGAAAGGCGGTACGGGCGCGGCCGGTTCGGTCAGGTGCAGCACGATCTCGCGCGGACCGATCACCGCTGCCGACAGTGGCGGCAGTCCCCGGTCGGCGGCGGTGAGGTGGACCGCTGCGGTGCGCAGGGCACCGTCGAGCATGGTGGTGTCCAGAGCAGCTTCGGCGGTACGCAGATTCTGCTCGGCGGCGGCAGCCCCTTCTTTGGGGAGCGCGATACGGCGGCCGCGGTGCCGGCGACGCTGCTGCAGGATGCGCCGGGTGGCGACAGCGGACAGCAGGGCCGTGGCTAGGACACCGCCACCGATCGCGGCGACCTGGCCGGAGCTGACCTGCTCCGAGGCCGCAGGACGGGCGGGTGCGTGCGGGGCAGGCGTTGCTTCGGCGGGGGAGGGCGCAGCGGAAGGCTTCCGCGAGGGTGCCGCCGTCTCGTCCCGCCCTCCGGCCTTCCCGTCGGAGGCGTCGGGCGCAGCAGGAGCCGGCTTGGTGTCCTCTGCGTCCCCGCCTTGCTCCTGGTGCTCGTGATGGGGGGAGGCGGCGCTGCCGTTGTCCGGCTCCGGCGCGGGTTGTTCATGCTTGGGCGCCGCGTCCTGGTCGTGCTTGCTGTGCTCGCCCGGAGGACTCGGGGTGGCCTGCGGGGGCAGGTCGACGCGCTCGCCGGGATAGATCAGGTCCGGGTCGTGGATCGTGTCCTTGTTCTCGGCGTAGATGTCGGTCCACCGGTCGGCGTTGCCCAGCTTCTTGTCCGCGATGGCGGAGAGCGAATCCCCTGCGGCCACCGTGTAGGTCTCGGTCTTCGCCTCCTGCTGCGCGTCGGCCTCGGCGGGGGCCGGGGCGGCCGTGGCGAGCTGAGTGTGCACGCCGCTCGCGTCGGCCGGCAGGTTGACGACGGTGCCTGCGGGCAGCGTCGCGGTCTGCGGCAACCCGGGGTTCAGGGCACGGATTTCGGCGTGGCGGCGTCCGTCGCCGAGGTAGTGCTCAGCCAGGTCCCAGAGGGTCTCGCCGGTGGCCCCCACGGTGTGCCGGGGGCCGGTGTGTGTGGCCGCCTTCTGCGGCGTGGGCGCCTGCGAGGTGGAGGGGCCGGGCGCTGCTGTGGCGCTGTGGGCAACCGCGGTGGCGGGGGTCGCGGCGATAGCGGTGGCCGAAGGGAGCACCAGCAGGCCGCCCAGCAGCACGGCCGCAAGACGCTGTGGTGCGGCAAGGCCCCGCACGCGCGGTGCAGCACGGTGGCGCAGGAGGGCCGCGGCCTCCACGACCAGGGAGGCGATGAACCATGCCCACAGCACCCAGCACACCAGCGTGATGGCGGTGAACAGGATCTGCCCGTCATCCGGTGCCATCAGCGCGTCCCCGATGTCTCCCACCGAGCGCACGCCGGCGGGCAGCGTGCCGATGCGCAGCAGCGCGAGCGGCAGGCCGGCGATGAGCGCGGCGAGGGCCACCAGGCTGCCGGTGATGCGTACCAGGGCCAGCGGCCAGGGGCGGCGCGTGGGGGAGTGGGGGTGGGGCATGTCAGTCAGTCTCCGACCTGGTGGACGAGCTGGGCGGTGCCGTGTCCGGTGACGGGCAGTGTGGGGCGGCCGACGCCGACGAGCATGAGGCAGTGGTATGTGTCGGTCACGCTTACCTCCAGGCGCTTGCCGCCGCCGGAAACAGTGACGGTGCCGTCCACCCCGGCCTGGCGCAAGAAGTCTCTGGCGACGGAGGCGGCGGCTTCCGGGTCGACGACGATCTCCCCGCCCGGGATGGCTTTGCCGGCGTCGATCTGCTGGCCGCCGGCCCGTGCTGCGGCGTTGGCGACATCGTCGGCGTGCGCGGAGGCTTTGAGCTGTCCGCCGCCGTCCACGACGAGGGCCAGCAGACCGAGGAAGACCGTGCCGACGATGATCCAGAACAAGGTTGCCGAGCCGCGGTCTGCGGGGCCGTGGAAGCGGCGGAGGAGAAACCGTCGGAGGGCGGCGGGCAGGGGCAGCATGTTCACTCCGCGCGGTCGGCGTACTGGTCCAGCGCGCTCGTGGCGGTGGCGGTCAAGGTTTTGGAGCCGGGCAGGCCCGGGACCGTCAGCTGGGAGAGCGGGATGGTGCAGGTGACGGTGGCGGTCACGCTCGCGGTCTGCCCGAGCGGCGCGTTGAAGGAACTGGTGTCGATGCTGACGGTCCGGCTGGTGCAGTTGCGGTCGTCCTGGCGCAGGGCCGCGGTGGCGGCGGCGCGGCCGCGCGCCTGGGCGGTGTCCGCGTCGGCGGCCTGGGAGGCGGCGCGGGCCGCGGAGTTGGCGGCGTTGTCGACGCTGGAGTCGAACACACCGGCCAGACCGTACGCGGCGAGCAGCCCCAGGAAGGGCAGCAGGAACGTCACGCAGATGACGGTTTCCAGGGTGTAGGTGCCCCGGTCGTCCCGCCAGTTAAGACGGCGCAGCATCGTCATCACGGCCCCACGTTCCAGCGCTCGACCGGCACTTCGGCGGACTTGGTGACTCGCGGGGTCCAGCCGGGCACCAGCGACAGGCTGCTGCCGGTCACCGTCACACGGACCCTGTCGGCGGTGGAGCCGGACGCGGAGACCACGGGGCCCTTGATGAGGTGGACCCCGGCGAGCCAGCTGCGGGCACGGGCGGTGCCGTCAGCGGGGGATGCCTGGTAGGCGGCGCCGACGGTGGCTGCCTTGCGGGCAGCGGTGAGCGCGGCCTCCTGAGCCAGATACCACATGCCCAGCTGCAGCCCGGCGCACAGAATCAGCATGACCACCGGGGCGATGATGGTGAACTCCAGCGTCCCCATCCCCTCGTCGCGCCGCATGCCCGCGCGCCGTGCGCGCCACCGCTGCGTCCAGCTCCGCCACATGTCAGAACGAGCTCTTGAAGGTGTTCATCAGGCTGTCGAACTTGCCGTTGAACGCGACGCCGAAGGCGGTGGCGGCGACGATGAGGACGGCGCCGATGATGAGCTTCTCCAGGGTCTCCAGGCCGGCGTCGCTCCGGCTGCTCGTCATGCGGGCCACGCAGGTCAGCCAACGGTCGGTCAGCCGGGAGCGCAGGGTGTGGGCGGTGTACTTCATGGGAATTTCCCCCTTCGGTGGTGAACAGTTCTGGTTGGTGCCGCCGGAGCGGTCAGGTGCTGATGAGGGTTTGGAAGAACGGATAGCCGAGGGTCGCGAACAGCACGACGAACAGCACCGTGCCCGGCACCACACTCTTTTCGGAGTCGGCGTTGGCCTCGGCCTGGACGTCGGTCTGGAGCCGCTTGCGCAGGGCCTTGGCCTGCGTTTCCAGCGCCGCGATGATCGAGGCACCTTCACCGCCCGCGTGCGCGAACGTGTCCGCTGGCCCGGCCAGCTCGGGGACATCCAGCTGCTCGGAGAGCGCCTTCAGCGCGTCCCACGGCGGCATGCCCGAGAGCCGGGCCTGATCCAGCGCGGCCCGGATCCGCACGTAGACGCGCCCGTCGCCGACGGCTGCTGTCTCGTACAGGGCCCGCTCGGCGCCGGAGTGTGCACCGCGCTGTAGCCGGGCCCGCTCCATCAGCGAGGCCACCGCGTAGCGGTACTCCAGGCGCAACTTCGTTGCCTTGGACCGCACGTTGGTGTCGGCGGAGAGCCACATGATCGCCGCGAACATGACCGAGACGAACAGCGGCACCACGAACGGCAGCGGCACGCCCAGCAGCGCGGCCATGGCCAGTGCCAGCTGCGGCATGGCGAAGCCGCCCACCGCTCCGATGACCTTGTCGCCGACGTGCTTGGCCGGCGAGATGCCCAGCAGGTCCAGGTCCTTGCGCGGCACGCCTACACGCTCGCCGAAGGACCCCAGGACGCGCGTGCCGACCTGCTCGGTCCAGATCGCGCTGCGGGAAGTCCCCGGCGCATACTGCGCCTTCGGGGCCGCGGTGGTGTTCTCCAGGCGGTCGAGGACTGTGCCCAGGTCCGGGCGGGACGGCAGCAGTTCCCGGACCACCAGGAAGGCGCCGCCGCCGATCATCGCGCCGTATACGACGCCTGCCATCGACATCATCAGGCACTCCCCTTACCGGCTACCGCGGCCTCGGTCGGCTGGGCCCGCTTCGGATGCAGCAGCCGTGGCGGGGGCTTGGCGGCACACAGCCGCCGCAACCACACCATGGCTCCCACAAATACGCCGCCCATGAGCAGCAGCCACATCTGTCCGCCCAGCCTGTTGTAGGCGGACCCGAAGCTGCTGCCCATGGTGAAGCCCATGACCAGCACGATGATGGCTACCCAACGGGTCTGTGTGCGCACCTTCTGGCGGTCCGCGTCCGTCGTCCGCAGGGACGCGGCTTCTTCGGCCGTCAGGTCGGAGAGGGTCTGCAGGGTTTCGACCATGCCGCGGCCGCGGTCGCGGATGTGGGTGATGAACACGAGCACGACGTTGTCGACCGCACCGTCCTCGAAGTCGTCGGCGAAAGCGCGGTAAGCGGCTTCTGGATCGACGCCCATCCGCAGGCGGGCCTCCAGAGTGCGTACCGGCTCGTGGATTTCGGCGGGAACCTGACGCATGGCACCGCTGATCGCTGCTTCCAGGGTGTGCCCGACGACATGTGCCCCGGCCAGGTGCTGCAGCCAGCGGGCCAGCGCTTCCAGGCGCACGATGCGCCGGATGGAGGTGACCGACGGATGCCAGATCCAGGGGAAGCCGGCGACCACCGCGGCGGCCAGCAGACCCTGGACGGGCCGGGCCGTCCAGACCCACACCCCGACCGCCACGACGCCGGCAAACACGACGATCCACCGGTAGCGCTCTGCCCAGGTGCCGGGCAGCGACTCGCAGACCCGCTGCCACAGCGATGCCCGCTGCGGCCGCACCCGCTCCGGTTCCGCCGACGGGTTGAAGGACCGTACGGCCAGGACGATGCCGGCCACCATGAGCAGGCCGCACAGCGCGCCCAGCATCCCCAGCTGTCCCAGACTCATCGCCTCACCAACTCCATCGGCTTGGGCCAGCGTCCGTACTGCGCCTCGGTCAGCCACCGCTTGTCGAAGCCGATGTCTTCCAGTTCCTGCATCACCTCTCCGGTCGGCAGATCCCTCGGCACCCCGCGCGGGTCTCCGTCACCGGCCGGCGCGAAGATGCGGCTGAATGCGGGTTGGCTGCCTTCGCCGGGGGTGACTTGGAGGACGTCGGAGACGTAGCGGTGGCGGCGGCCACCGATCTGCGTCTGGTCGGTCTGCCGGATGAAGACCACGAAATTCACCGCGTTGGCGACGAGCTGGTGGGTGGAGTCGACGTCTTTGCCGGCGCTCTGGCACAGCTGCACCAGGCGGGGCAGGACCAGGCGCGGATAGTCGGCGTGCAGGGTGCACATGCTGCCGCGGCCGCCGGAGCTCATCGCATCGAGCATCGGCACGACCTCACTACTACGGACCTCACCGACGATCACCCGCGTGGACAGCATCCGCAGCGTGTGCGGGTACATGTCGGCGATCGTGATCCGCCCGGTCTCCCGACCATCCTTGCCGACCTCACCGTTGGCGGCGCGCTCCTCCATCGCCATCACATGCGCGGCGACGTTGGGATCCTCATCGAGGAACAGTTCGCGGTCGGTCTCCAGCGTGACGATGCGCTCGCCGGCGCCGACCTTGCGCACCAGTGCCCGCAGCATCGAGGTCTTGCCCACGCCCGCGGCCCCGGCGACCAGCATCGTCAGCTTCGCCGCGACCAGGCCCTGCAGGAACGCGCTGAGCGCGGGGCTGAGCGTGCCCCATTCGACGAGGTCTTCCAGGGAGGCGCTCATGACGCGGTGGCGGCGGATCGCCATGGTGGGCCGAGAAGTCAGCACCGTCGCCGCGACGCGGGAGCGGTCCGGCAGCCGGAAATTGACCATGGGGGTCGCGGGGTTAAGGACGCGGTCGCCGTGCCCGGAGCGTGCGGCGAGCCGGTTGATGAGCGCGACCAGGCTTTCGTTGTCGTCGGCCACCGGGTCGACGCGCTGGGTGGGCCGGTCGAAGTAGTCGACGAGGACCTTGTCACCGTCCACGACGATGTTCTCGACGCTCTCGTCCTCCAAGTACTGCTGGAGCGGGCCCGCCTTGAACAGCGCATTGATGATGGCCTGTCGGACAGTTTCCAGCTGGGTGCCGGACAGCGGCCGCGCTGTGCGGGCGTGCTCGACCGCCCAGGCCGATACGCGCTTGGCGACCAGGGAGCGGGCAAGCTCCAGCTGGTCGTCGGCGCTGAGCCGGCTCTCGCTGCTTCGTTCCTGTTCCACCAGGTCCTGCGAGACGGCGTCCTGCAGTTCCCGGATCACGGTCCGCGAGACAGGCAGCACACCGGGAAGCTCGGCGAGGTGGCCGGGGCCAGCGGCGTCGTCCTTGCCGAGCTGCACGGCGGCCTCCGGCGGTGGCGCAGGAGCCGGTGCGGGGGTGCCGCTGTGCTGGCGCTGTGCGAGCACATCTTTGAGCATCCCGGACAGGGGAGTACCTGCTCCGTTCACCGGGGTGCCGTTGTGGTTAGCCACTGATCGTCACATCCTGGCGCGGGGCGGTCAGCCGCTGCACGACACCGGCGACCACCGGCGATGTGACGGGCGGTGGGGGCAGCTGCATCCGCAGTCGGCGTGTGCTGGCGTCGATCTCGGCGGCGCGGGCCGCTTCGCGGGCGTGCTTGAGCAGCCGCATCGCGGACGGCTTCACCTGCCGGGTCGTGCCGTGGGTGAGGATGCGGGCGGTCTTCTCCTCCCACGGAAGGGTGCCGATGACCGGGATCTCCAGACGGCGGGCGACGTCGTGTCCCGACACGTCGCCCTCCTGCACCAGCAGCAGCCGCAGTGCGTCGGCGCCCGTACCGCGCTCAGCCAACTCCTTCTGGAGGGAACGGGCGACGGGCAGCGTCTGCGCGACGGAAGTCATCGTGTTGCGCATGACCAGCAGGACCAGGTCGGCGCGGTGCAGCAGTGGCCGCGGGTAGAGGGAGGGGTGGATGCCGCCCGGTTCGAGGACGACCCGGCCGGCATCGATGACGACGTCGTATCCGGCGAGCTGGTCCATGGCCTGCAACAGCAGACTCAGCGGCTCCCAGGTCTGAGCGAGAGCAGCGGCCTGCAGCGGATCGGTCAGGCCCGGCAGCCACAGCCGACTGCCGGACGCATCCATGCGCCGCAGGTGCGCCTCGAAGGCTTCCGCCAGCGCGCCTTCGCGGTCGGCCTGGGCCAGGTGCCACAGGCCGACTTCGCCGCCCCACTCGCCCATGCGATAGCCGGTACGGATGGAGCCGCCCTTGGCGTCGGCCTCGGCCAGCAGCGACGGCCGCGGTCCGGCCAGCGCCATGGCCAGGGATGAGACGGTGACGCCGCTTGCGTGTGCTGAGGTCAGCGCGATCACGGACATCCTGCTCAGCCCTTCGCAGCGAGCACGATGGCAACCCGGCCCGTGGCAGCACGCGCGGCGAGCTGCGCGCTGTCGGTGGAGGCGACGGCAACCTGGATGACGACGGCCCCCGAGGCGTTGGGTGCTCCGACCTTGACGACCTTCGCCTCGATCTCCTGCGGGGCGGACTTCGCACCCGACGTCGGGGCCGCCTCGTCCTTGCCGGGCGTGGAGATGACCTTGACCTGATCGCCGGGGGCGAGCGCGTCGGAAGGCGCGGCGCCGCGCTGGACCTCAACGGCCACGAGCTCCTGGCCGTCGGGAAGCGTCTTGCCGCCGTGGATCTGCGAGTTGGCCAGCAGCTCACCGCGGTGCAGGGGAGCCGTGGCACGCCTGCCGATCACGCTGTCCTTCTCGCTCGCCTTCACCGGCTGCAGTGCAGGGTCTTCGGGCAGCGCCGCGGTGGTCAGGTCCTCGGCGGTGATTTCCTGTCCGGCCGGGACGTCCCGGGCCACGGCCAAGACGTCGACCCGGTCCCCGGCACTGCGCACGAGCATGGAGGTGCCCAGGACACCGACGAGCGTGATCAGCACGCCGAGCACCAGCGTGGAGCGTTTGCGGCGCCGGGGCGCGGGGCTGGCCCCGATCGGCGTCTCGGGCCGCATCGGGGGCGCGGTGGTGGGGGCAGGGATCTGGGAGGTGCTGGTGCGGTTCATCGCGCCCGACTTTCCGTTACGAGCTGGTCCGCGGAACTAGTTGAGGACCTTGAGCTGGCCGATGCTGACCTGGGTCTGCGACTGGCGGGTCTGGGTGATCTGACCGGTCTGGCCGCCGCCACGCCAGTCGATGCTCCAGGTGGCAGTGGCGGTGACCGGATACTTCTTGCCCGGCTCGTCCTTGGAGGAGTGGCGGTAGCGGTACCCGCAGTCCGGCGAACTCTGCTTCCCGTAGGACGACTTATAGGGCGTGCCGGCCGTGGTGCAGGTGACCTGGTGGCCGTCGCCCATGTCCCACACGATCTGGTCGACCTTCGCTGTGGCGGTGACCGTGACTGCGCCTGTGGACGCCGTGGCCGTGTTCGGTCCGTACGCCTCCGGGGTCTTGGCGGTCCACATCCACACCGGCAGTCCCACTAGGCCGTGACCGCCCGGCTTCGGCACGATGCCGATGGCGGGGCCGCGTAGCCGCATCTTGTCCACGGCTCGCTGGGCGAGGACGGCGGGGTCGACGCCGCCCTTGGGCGGGTTGGCCGCCCACACCATCCTCGTAATTGAGAAGTCGTCGCTGTTCTTGTAGCGGCAGGTTTGTTCGTACACAGCGCCGTCACCAGGCTTGTGGCCTTCCCAGTCCGGGCTTCCCGCCGGAGGCTGGGGGGCCGCCTTCTTGTAGGTGCAGGTCACCGGTGAAGTGCGGCCTTTGCCGTCACTGCTGCTGCTTCCGCCCGTGTTCGTCTGCTGGCCGCGGCCGGAACTGCCCGGCTCCTTGGCTTCCACCCGGCAGGAGAACATGGTGCAGTCTGCACTGCCGGTACCGGGCTTCGGATTGTCCGCGGCATAGGCGTTCCCGGAGACGGTGGCAGCGATCAGGAGGGCTGCGGTGATGGCGGCGCCGCGCCGCCTCAGCATCGCCGGTCCTGGGGTTCGTCACGGGTGACGCGCCAGCCTTCGGGCCAGCGCTCGACCGTGGACTGGATGACGTACTTGGTCAGGCGGTTCGACGGCAGCGTGACCGGTTTCTTGGTGTCGGCCTTGACCGTTTTCCACTTTGAGATGTCCAGGCAACTGGAGATGACCGCGTAGTCCAGCTTGCCGTGCGTGACGACCTTGGTGACCGTCGGGTCCTGGACGGTGACTTGACCCATGAGCAAGAGGCCACGGCCGTGGGCGCGCTTCGCGTCCTGCTCGGCGTTCTTCAACGCGGCGGATGCGGCGTACTGCTTGAGCTTCGCGCTCTTGCCGCTGCGGTCGGCGTAGAGCTTCTCCACCTCCTTCCAGTAGGACTGGTAGGTGGCGATGGCGTCCTTCTTGGCGGTCTCGGTGGGGTCCGCCGACTTCGTCGGCTGGGCCGCCGACGGTGTAGGAGAGGTCTTCGGAGTGTCAGAGGCGCCGCTGCACGAGGTGACCGCCAACGCGCAACTGACCGTAAACAGCGCGATCATGCTGTTCTTGAGCGGACTGCGGTACCGGTCCCGGCTCCGTGCGGTTCGCATCAGTGCTCCCTCCCCTAGGGCGCGATCTACAAGCAGTTTTGTGGGTCTGTTGCTGTGGAACGGTTTTCTTGATCACTCACCGCAAGGGCGGGAATGCGCCATACGAGTGGCCGGACCTGCACGATACCTGCGAATTTGCAGACCGCGAAGTCTGTTTTTGTGGGACTGTCAAGGCATCTCCGGCAATTCGGTGCGGAGCGGTAGCCGACTTCCCAGCGCGGGCGCCACGAGATGTGACGAGAATCCCGTTATGACACCTAGTCAGTGATATTGCCCTCAAAGGTGGCCTCAGCATTCCCCAGGTCGGTCACCTCGACCGTCACCGACTCCGCCTTAGCCCCCTTGGGCAGCGAGAAATGGAACGTATGGGTAGCGGCACGCTGCGGAGCGACGAAGCCGGTGTCGGCGGCGCCGGCCCCGCCCGGGATGTGGTCGGCTTCCTTCAGCTCGTCGCTGTAGTAGATGCGCAGGCTCTTCTTCATCGGCGTGTAGGGCAGATCCGCCACTGCCGCGGTATTGCGCACGGTCAGTTCCCCGGAGAACGTTGCCCGGCCACCAGCGGTGCCCTCCGGCCGGACGTGGTCGACGGTCATCTGCGGATCCGCCTTCCACTGACCGAAGGCCAGTGTTTTGCGGGTCTCCGGTGCCGGCCGCGGGTGGAGGACGGAGTCCTTGCGGGCAGCTGCCCCAGGAAATGGGCCCTCGAAGAAGTCGACGTCGCCGGTTTCCCCGAACATCGTCGTCGGGCGTGTGGTGATGGTGACCGGTTCTCCGGCCGCGTCTGCCGGTACCGCGACACCCACCGTCAGGGGGTAGGCCCCGCCGGGCTTGACGCGCGGCGGATCGTCGCTGATCGCGTCGGGAATCCCGTCGATGCCGGTGTCGGTGAAGACGGCTGCCGGCCGCCCCATCGCCCCGTACCGGACGGTGGGGGAGAGCTCCAGCAGCTGCTGAATCTCGCTGGTCTTGTTGGTGAGCGTCCAGGTCATCTTCGCCGCACGCCATCCACGTGGCAGGCCCTTGGCCCTGGAGGTCGGCGTCACCTTGGTTAACGCAGAGGGAGTCAGCCTCCAGGTCCCCTCTTCCGTGGTCACGCCCTCGCCGAGCTTGTGCATGCCCTCGGGCAGCTCACGCTTCACCTTCTGCGACGCTTTGGGCTTGCTGTCGCCGGCGGGACGCTGCTTCGCGGGAGGGCCGCCGGCGCACCCCGTCACCAGCCCCGCCACCGTCCCGAGAACGATCCATCCAGCCTTCCTCACTGCTGCCCCCTCGCATGCGACCACCAGGGCGCCGCACCCTGCCGGGGCGCCGATTGTGCCAGCTCAGATGCTCCAAGATCAGCCTCACGAGAGATGGGGCTGGAATCCGACATCGGTGGTGCCGGCGTCTTGGCCTCGACTTCTCCCTCGAACGTCCTTTGCGACCACCACTGCTCGGGTGCCGGTTGCGCCGGCACCGCCTCCTCAGGATCCGGAACGCGGCGAGAGGCGGCAGGCTCCGATGCCCGCGCATCCTGCTGCTCCGGCACGCGACCGCGGCGGGTGCGGCGGGCGTCGTCGATCAGGAGATCGTCAATCGTGCCGCGGCCATCGGTCTGGTTTCGCCAGCCGGCCAGCACCTCACGGAAGATGGAGCGGGCCAGCAGCCGGTAGGAGTCCGGGCACTGCTCCCGTTCGGACAGCCACGACAGATGCCGTGTGTGCGTGTGCAGGGCGATCATCTCGGTCACCAAAGGCCCCAGCGGCTGAGAGACCACGGCGAAGTCCGCGCAACGCTCGGTATGACGGTCCGGGAAGACAGTGACGTCGACAACGGCAACGCCCATGGACTCGGCCGGCACGCTGCGGCGCGCACGGCGAAAGAAGTTCAACATGTCTGTCTCTCCTCGACTCAGGCCACCGACGCGGCAGCGGCAGACGGGCGCAGCAGGACATCGGTCGGCTCGGGATCACCGAGGACGGGCGTGACGATCGGCGCGAACGGCCCGTGGACGCGGAGCTGTTTGAGGGTGGTCACTCCGGCCTGCAGGTCTGCGGCCGGTAGCAGACGTGCGTCCGCGGCCGCCAGGGCCCGCAGATCGTCGGTGCGCTTCGACAGCTGGCTCTGTGAGGCGCCGTCCAGTACGAGCAGGATCCGGGGGAAGCTCGGGTAGCGGGCGCGCCATGCCTCCCGCCGGTACCCGCCTGCCTTCGGGCGGCCGCGGCCCAGGGGCGGCTGGGGGATGTAGCGGGCGTAGCGGGCGTAGGCGTGCAGCTTCGCGGCCAGGCGGGCGATGCTCATTGTGGCGCGGTCGATCTCGCAGAAGAACGTCAGCAGCATCCGCTGCTGCTGCCCACCGTCGCCGGTGGGGGTGGTGTGGATGTAGCGGAGCACCGCGTCGGGCACCAGGAATGCCTCGTCGCCCATGCGGCTGTCGCCGTCGCGGACGCGGTGGGCGACTTCGGGGTCCCAGTCCAGCGGGCCGCACTCGTCACCGAGGCGCCGGGCGTGGGTCACGAACGCCAGCCCCATGTTGTTGACGGCCAGGGTGTGCTCCTGCAGCTGGCTGACAGCTGCGTCCTCGGTCATGCGGTAGGCCCGCGGCGCGAGCTCGCCGCCGCTCTCGACGACCTCGCATCCCAGCGCGGTGGTGTACCAGAGGAGTTCGCCGGCGCGGCTGGTGCGGCGGACCGATGCATCGACCAGGCCGCGGCCGTGGAGTACCTCCAGCTGCCGGCGGATGTAGCGGGTGGAGGTGGCCGCAGGGCGCAGGAGCTGGGTGAGCTGTTCGGCGGTCAGCAGCCGGTGGCGGTAGAGCACGGGCAGGATCTCCTGTCCGAGCTGGGACAGACCCCGATCGGTGGGGTTCAGGAAGCGTGGGCGTGGCATCGGAAGCCTTTCTGCGGGAGGGGTCAGACGGGGCGGAGCGTGCGGACCACGTCGCCGGAACTGTGGCCGGACGGGCGCGGTGGTGGTGTCCGGCGGGTGGTGAGGTGGGCGAGGATCGCGTCGTCCAGGCCGCGCTGGGTGGCGAGGATTTCGCCGACCGTGCGGCGGTCCAGGTTCTTGTCGATCGCCGCATCCAGGGCCGGCAGCCCCGCTTCGTTGCGGTAGTCGGCGTAGACCTCATCCACCGGGACGCCGCGGACCCTGAAGGGCGTGGTGCGCTTGCCGCGGAGCATGACCGACTGGATGTACTCGTACTTGTCCAGGCCCAGGACCGTCTCCGCGTCGATGCCCGGCAGGCGTTTGGCCACGAAGCCGGCCTCGTCGAAGTCTGCGGCCGTCGCCGACAACAGCGACTGGTTCTGCATGAGGGCGGCCCGGGTCTCGTTGGACAGCCGCATCGCCATCTGCGTCATCCCCATGAAGCGCACCTCAAATTTCCGCAGCTGTTCCAAGATCTTGGCGATGTGGCCGTGGGAGGCTCCGTCGACTGCGGTCAGCTCGTCCGCCCACGCCCAGAACGTCGCCAGGTCCTCGACCGGGGTGTCGATGCGGGAGGCGCCCGCCCGGAACAGGTCGAACAGCAGCAGCGCGGTGACCAGCTCGTCGCTCTCTCCGGTCCCGGACGGGCACACGAACACGACCTGCCGCTCATCCATCGCCCGCCGCACGTCATACGCCGACCGGGGCGAACCCAGGAACGCCTTCAGGGACAGCGAGTTGTCGAGCCGGTAGAGGGCGTTGGTCACCGGGTTGACGGCGGAGGATTCCAGGTTGGGGAAGGACTTGCGCCAGAAGACGGCTTCACCCGGACCCAGGACCGACAGTGCCGTCTCACGCCATTCCTCGTCCTCCAACAGCGTCTTGATCTGGAAGATGGTCGGCTGCAGCTCCGGATGCCCCGTGCTCACCATGTGGTGAGAGAGGTGAGCAAGCGTGCGTGCCGCGCTGGACAGGATCGTCCTCGCGCGAGTGGCGTTCTCCCCCCAGGCATGGGCCGAGGCAATCGCCCCCACCACGGAGCCGACGACGTCCTGGACCTCCTCGATGACCCGGCCCTCCATCGAGAGCGCGTTCCAACACGCCATCCGATCGTCCATGGCCGGGCGGGCCAGGTTGATCTCCCACACCCGGCCAGCGGCCGCGGGGTGCGCCAAGTAGGGGCGGGCCCGCTGCCACGCCGCACCGTGCGGGTCGAGGAACCAGGCCCCGTCGCCGGCATAGGCACGGGCCAAGCACTCCACGAGCGCCTTCTCCGTCTTCCCGAACCCCGACTTTCCGTAGGAGGCACCGAAGAGCACATCTTTCGCGTAGGCGCCTGCCAGCCGCTCGTTGCCGTCGGGGCCCGTCACCCGGCCCAGCGGCAGGACATCACGCTGCCCGGTCCAGGTCGGCAGTGCGGCCGGCGCCGGCGGAACCACCCCGCCGCAGCGGGTCACATTGGGTGCGTCGCAGCGGGCGGTGGGCGGCTTGAGCAGCCCGGCGATCTCCTGCCACGTCACCCACTGCCGACGGGCGGGCGCGAAGTCCCCCCGTTCCAGCCTTCGGTCGAAACGGTGCCGCAGCCACCACGTATTTGAATACCGACGCCACGGGCCCCACTTCGGGCCGACCGGCACGAACCGGTTCTCTCCGCTGAATGCCTCCATCGCCGCCAGCATCTGATGCAGGCGAGCCTGCGCCTGCTGCGGATGCCGGGCCACACAACGCACCAGCACCTGCACGGCGAACACCTGCGCATCCGCACCGGGCGTGAACTTCCCTACCCCCTCGGACAGGTCACTCTGCCGCGGCACCCGCGCCGCCCGCTTGGCACCTCCACCCGCGGAGACGCCCAGGCCGTCGCGCAGGACTTCCATCACGCCGCCCGCGCAGCCGCCCCCGCCGAGCTGCTCTCCGAACGCAGACGGCCCGCGCCGGGTAGCGCGACGCATCAAGGCACGGCGCCGCCGGGCCACCTGTCGGCCGGGCACTGGGACCAGGTCGACGACCAGCTCGGCCGCTTCACCAGCCTCGGTGCGCACCTGGGCGAACACGGCCGCCAAGTGCTCCAAAGGGTCGGGGTCCAGCCCGGCCTTGCCCAGCGGGCGGTGATCCGGCCCGGCCAGCACCAGCTCGGCCCGCGCCACGTAACGCGGCCCGTCGACGCTGCTGTCCTTGGCGGCGGGCTTGGTCAGGTTGACGGTGCTCACCACGAACCACCCCGCTTCAGCGGCGCAGCATCAACGAACCGGATGCGCCACCGTCGCTCGGAGGGAGCACGAGGAGCGACAACTTCGACCCGCCGGTACCCAGATTGCCGCAACACTCCAGCCGACCGCTCCGGCCCCTCCCACCAGTAGTGCAAACGCCCCTCCTCACCTGCCACGACCCGTACACGCACCGCGGCCGCGCGCCGGGGAAGCATCCCGCTCGCCGAACGCACACTGGCCAGCCGGCCCGCCACGCGACCCACCTCCAGCAACTCCGGGTCGAACGGGGCCGCCGGCACCAGCTCCACCCGCGTACGGCCGGCAAGCTCGCGCACCGCCCGCCGGCGCCCCCACACCGCGACTGCAACCCACACACCCACAGCCGCAAGGCCAACAAGGACGATCCACCACAGGCTCGCCAGACCGGCCTCCACCAGCGCCCACAGCCAGTGCCCCGCCTCCGACGTACGCGGCAGGATGCCGGTCACCACAGTTCCCGCTGGCTCGTCGTGACTCCCTGCGGATTCATCTGTGCCTCCTCGCCGGGCGGCACACCTTGCCGCCTCAATACAGAGAAGGGAGTCGAATCCCTCTCGATGTGACACCCGGGCTCGTCTTTTTCTCCCTTCGCTGGGCGAGCGGCCCCGCACGGATCGCCGACTGCACCGGTGATGGCCGGACAAGGGGCGAGCATGAAGCGCCGACCGAGCCGGGCCATGCACTGCCGGCTGCTTTCGCTCGTACGCTCGTGAGAGGCCGCACCAGCGGTGACCTCGAAGAATTGGAAGAGCTTTGATTCCCCACGTGGCGATGGCGTTCGTGTCGGCTGCCTGGCTGATCGCGGCGGTCGTCTTGCGCAAAGCGGCGGTGGGCTGTTGGTGGCTCAGCCATCCCCGCGTCGTGTGGGTTCTCCTTGCCGGTGCCGTGGCCCTTCTCTTGTGGAACCTGGCTCAGCTGCTTCCCCTTGGCGGATCGGCCCTCAGCCCTGTGAGAATCGCGGTGTTCCTGTTTCTGATCGCTGTCGAAACGCTGATGATCTCCCTGCCGGGCGTTCGCCGGCGTCGCCGTCGGCAGACGCGCTGAGCGCCCACCTCCACCACCAGCACGGTGAGTAGAGGCGGTCCGACGAGCCCTGGGGCGGACAGAGACGTCCGTCATCCCGGGGCGGCTCCCTTGGAGGTTTGTCGCGGCAGCGGATGTGGCCGTTCTTGCGTTGCGCAGGGAGGCGTCGTCCGCAGAGTGGCGGGTGGGTACCCAGCTTGGCTGGCTTCAGACGGTTCCTTTACGGAAGTTCGTTCGAGTGTGGATCTGTGCTCCGTAGCTCTCCTCGTTGGCGGAGGGGTGAAGTCTGGTGGGTGAGCGCCGAGCGGCCCGGCGACCGCGTGAAGATCTGCGACTTCGGTATCGCCAATACCGCGGACGCCACCTCCGCGTTGACGACGACCGGACATGTACTAGGAGCAATGGATGAGGCGTGCGTTCAGCGGGTGGTCGGGGGCGTGAGCTGTGAGGGTGGTTCCCGGCTCGGCTCCAGCGCGGCGCTCCCGCGCCGGATGGGGCGGGCGGGCATGTTATGAGAGGTGAAAGGCGCATGGCAGCGGGAATGGTTTCGATATTCAGGCGGACTGCTGCTCGCCTCGGCGTGCCTGGCTGTCGGTTTCTGGGCCGTGGTCACGTTCATCAGCGGCGACCTGACGACGTCCGACAAGGTGGGTGTGTTCGGGCTGTTAGTCGCGCTGTTGCCTGTGTCCGGTGCGGCGGCGAAGATGCTCAAGCCGTCGTCCGAGGTCGACCTCGTCCAAGCGGCACGGAAGCTTGCCGAAGTGGTGGAGGCAAGTGAATTGGCGCAGCGCACCCGGTTGCTGGGCGGCGACAACCAGCCCATCGACGTCGCCTTCACTTTCTGCGCTGCTCCGTCCCGGGTAGCTGTTGGTGCGGCGCCCACCGGTCGTCTGAGCGAGATCAGGGACTACTACCGTCGCCTTCAGCCCCGGCGGCTGCTTATTACTGGGGCCGCGGGGGCGGGTAAAACTGTCCTGGCCGTCGAACTCATGCTGAGCCTGTTCGAGAAGCGGGAAGCTGGTGAACCCGTACCGGTTCGCATGGCCCTGGCCGGCTGGGACACTACCCAGCCGCTGGACGAGTGGATGACCGGTGAGCTCACGGATACGTACCAGTTGAGCAGGACGACCGCGCAGCGCTTGATTGACCGGCGCTGTGTCCTGCCGGTGCTGGATGGTCTGGACGAAATGGATGCCGAAGTAGGCGACGGCGGACCGTGCCGCGCTGCTGCAGCCCTGGCCGGCCTCAACCGGTACCAGGCTGGCCGTCAAACGGCGCCCCTGGTGGTGACCTGCCGGGCCGCCACCTACGACGCGCTGGCGGCGAGAGTTCGTCTCCTTGACGCAGCCCGCATCGACGTGTCATCCGTGACCGCTGAGCAGGCCCGGCGCTTCGTTGCCGCCAGGGTCTTGACCCCCGCCGATTGGCAGCCGGTCGTCGACGGCGCGCGTCAGAACCCGCAGGGAGCAGCCGCCCATGTGCTGTCCACCCCGTGGCTGCTGACCCTGGCGGTGACCGTCTACGAAGCCGAAGGCGACCCCATGGAGCTGCTCCGTTTCACCGACCCTGAGGCGCTGCGCAGCCGCCTCCTTGACCGCTTCGTGCCCGCCGCCCGCGAACTGCACAAGCGCGCAGGCAATCGCGACTACCGACCGGAGCAGATCGGGCGCTGGCTCGGGCTTCTCGCCCGCTACCTGACTGACAACGCCCGTGAACGCCGCACCATGGGCGGCCATGTGCTGTCCGGCACCGACCTGATTCTGCACCGGCTCTGGCCGATTGTCGGGATGCGTGCCCGAGCAGTCGACGTCGCAATCAGCAGCATCACCGGCCTGCCCCTTCTGTCTTGGCTGGTGTACTTGGCCATTGGCGATCACACATACATCCCCGAACTCATGGTCATGGCGCTGCTGACCGTCAGCTGGATCTGCGTTTCTGCCAGAACAACCTGGCCCGTCCCCAAAAGCGTCTCCCTCGGACGGCTCCGTACGCCGGAGGGACGGCGCGCCGTCGTCGGACCGGTCATTGTCGGCGTCATCGCAGCCCTCGCCCTTTCACTGGCCGACGTCTTGCCGTTCTTCCTCAGCCCTGGGTACTCACCTGGCTACGAGATCGTCGATAGCCTGATTGGGTTCTTCCCTATCACCCTGATCGGGGGCTTCGCTTTCGGACTTCGGCGGAATCTGGAGGCCGCGGCATCCAGCAAGGGGCCGAACACCCTTGTCCGGGCGGATCTGCGTTCGGGCATGAAGCTCGGCTTCAGCATTGGGGTCAGTTTCACCCTCGCGTTGACGGTCATAACCGCAATCGACCCACGTTTTGGGTCGTCCCTTACTTACGTGGCGACTATTGGAAGCGTCCTGGGAGCTCTGGGCGGAGTTCTCGGCGGGATCATCTGGGCCGGAGCCTGGCGCCGCTATTTCGCCACCTTGCTCTGTGCACGCGGAAGCCTGCCATGGCGCCTTGGGCGCTTCCTCGCCTGGTCCTCCGACGCCGGCCTGCTCCGGATCGCCGGGAACGCCTACCAGTTCAGGCACCGCGAACTCCAGGACCACCTCGCAAACGCCGAGGCGTCCAGAGAATATGCCATCCACCCAAGACGGAATACTGGCCCATAACGATGGCCGAACGGACCTGGAGAAGGCCAGTCACCCTGACGAGCGTATTCTCCAACTTCTTTTACGAAATCCGCACGCTCGCGCGAGAGTCCACATTTCGTCACCTCAGGTCACCCATTTCGTCACTAGCCCATCCGACGCGGCGGATGTCCCACGCGTAGTTCTCCCAGTACCCGGCCAGACTGATGACCTCGACTGATTTGCCGGGTTTTGGTGCGTCGATCATGCGGTTTCCGCCGGCGTAGATCCCTACGTGTCCCCAGCCGTCCTTGTTGAAGACGATGAGGTCGCCCGGCTGCATCTCGTCGCGCGGGACAGAGGCGCCGACGTGGCGCTGCTCCTGTGAGGTGCGCGGCAACTTCACCTTGTGACCGGTGCCTTGATAGACGGCGTACGACGTCAGCCCGGAGCAGTCGAACCCTCCGCCGGACTTCCCGTTGATGGTGCCGCCGCCCCACACATAGGGGACACCGAGCTGGGAGTACGCGGCCTGGACGATCGCGTTGGAGCCAACGTCAGCATTCGAGTCGGGCGCACTGGGCTGCGAGGCCGCGTACGCCTTGGCCTGGGTGAGGACCTTGCGCACGTACCAGTCGGCGTGGTTGTAGGAGTAGATCGCCTTGTACACCCCCTGGCTGGTGCCGGACTTGGCGCCGTTGGCGCACAGCATCCGCGCCGCGGCATACACCGCATCGGTCGCGTCCCAGGGCGTCGGCGGGTTGGCCCCGTCGGGCGGCACCGGGTACGCGTACCCCTTGAACGTGCTCGGAAGGAACTGCATCGGCCCGACCGCGCCCGCGTGCGAACGCATGGTGGGGTGGCGGGCGTGGTCGGTCTCGACCTTGCCGATCGCGGCGAGCACCGACCAGTCCAGCCCGCGGCAGGCGGCCGGCGCCGCCTGCCGGTAGAGGGCCAGCATCTGCGGGGGGATGTCGCCGACCTGGCCGCCCTGCATCGAGATCTGCGATCCGGCTGCGCCCTGCTCCAGCTGGTGGCCGTTGGCGACAGCGGCGATGAACAGCACCAGCACGCCGATCAGTGCGAAGGCTGTTGTGCCGAGGCCGACGCCGGTAGCGATGGCGGGCTTCTTCACGAACGCCTCCGGGGCCGTGTGGGCCGGGGCGGTGGGGGCTGGCGGCGCGGCGGTGCGGGCGGGGTGACGGGCTGATTGGCCGTGGCGGCGCGGGTGCGGATGCGGTGGAGGCGCTGCTGCAGGCTCGCCTGCTGGCTGGACGCCGGCGGGGTCAGTGGCCGCTGCGGCACCATCTGCGGCCGACGGCTGCGCCGCGGCGACGCCGCTGGTGCCGGGTTGGGCGGCCGGCCTGGCGCACGTCGCGCCGCCGGGGAGAGAGGACCGGTGGTTCGGCGGGCCGAGCGGCCCGAGGGGCGGGAGGGCAGCGGCGGCAGGCCACGGCGGGCACGGACGCGGTTGCTGATCCAGCGGCCGCCGATGCCGCGCCAGTACTCGTCGGTGAAGTCCCGCATCTGCGGCTCATACACATTCCGCGCGGCGTCGAGGCGGTCTTTGAGCTGGGCGGCCGCGGTGGTGACCTGGCCCGGCACGGCCTGAACGGCGGCCGCCGTGCGTCGTACGGCGCGCGGTCCGTAAACGGGCAGCCCCACCGTGCCCTTCAGCCCGAAGCGGCCGACCCGCATGCCGCTTCGGGCTCCCGCACGCACCGTCCTTTCGGCGCCACGCGCCAGACTTCCGGCGCCCTTGGCCAGACGCCCGGTGAGCGCGCGAGCACCGCCTGCCCGGCCCAGACCGCCGCCGACCGCCCCGGCGGTGCCGCCGGTAGCCGCCATCAGCCCGAGCATCAGTGCGGCTCCGCCGATCTTGCCCAGGGTGCCGCGCTGGCCACCACCGGAGCCGAGGTCGGACGGGGCGGCTGCGCCACCGAGCTTGGAGGCTCCGACACGGGCTTTGAGCCGGGCGGCCACCTGCTGCGAACGGCGGACCAGGCGCTTGCGGAAAATGATCGCGCCGACACAAAGGATGTCGAGGATGACGAAGCGGACGACGATGCCGCCGGGAATGTCGCGTGGGGCAGCGGAGACCACGGCGGTGACCGCGACGACGAACACCCCGAGACCCACCACGAGGCCGACAAGCAGGGCCAGGCCGCGGGCGATCGCGGCGCCCCGCGACCACAGCCACGCCCGGCCGGGCCCCGGCAGGGTGCCGGCGATCAGCGCGCAGCGCAGCAGCATCGCCTCGGCGGCGAGCCATGCCTGGGCGGCCAGGTAGCCGCCGGCGAGCCCAATGATGAGCACGCAGACCAGCAGCGCTGCCAGGAGCATGAAGAAGGCTCCGGCGAGCTTGTCCACGGAGGCTTTCTTCGCCTCCTTGGCGTTGCCGCTGACGCAGGCCTTCTCGAACTTGGCGTCGGGCTTGGTCCCGAAGGTGTCCACGCCCCACTGCGCTGCCTTGTCCTTGACGACGTCGTCGATCTTGCCGCCGATCCCGGGCAGGAGGATGTCCCCGGCGCCTGGCATGTCCTTGATGGCCTTGGTCTGCTTGGCGACCTGCTGGTTGACGAAGGCCGTCTCGATCCGGGAGGACGTGAACTGCGACGCGCACTTGTCCTTGGTGTCGTCGGTGAACGTCTGGCCGTAGGTGAGCACTTGTGAGGGCTGCACCACGAAGGCGTTGACGATTTCGTCGGTGATCGGTGTGGTGATGCCGGCAACGGTGTCGGTCGCCGAGCGTCCGGTGGGGTCCTGGTCGCCCATGACGATGGCGGCCACGGCGACCCCCAGGTCGCGCGCCTTGCCCACCGCGCCGTCGGGGCGGAGCAGCGTCTGGGGCGGCGAGGCGAGGGTGGTGACCGCGAGCGCGGAGATCAGCAGGGACGCCGTGAGCTCGCCCCAGCCGCGGGAGCGGTCACCGAAGAAGAAGTGCCACGCCGCGACGGTGCCGCTGAAAGCGAGGAACAGGCTGGGCAAGCCCATCTGGAGCAGAACGCTGTTGTAGAGGGAGTCCGACACCGCCAAGGCGGGCTTGAGGAGCAGCGAGGCCAGCTTGAAGCCGAGGGCCCAGGTGAGCAGCCAGCAGGCGAAGGCCACCAGCCACTTGGTGCACATGAACAGCAGGCTGGTCAGCCACTCTTCGACCTTCAGGTCCCAGTCGGACCACTCGCCGCTCTCGGAGTCCACCTTGAACGCGCTGACGGGGATGCCGTGCTCATCGGTGACATGGAAGCTGTCCAGCAGGTCGTCCTTGCCGATGCCCAGCCGGTGCAGCTTCTTGCGCAGGCTCTCCTTCTTCTCCTGCAGTGCCTTCTTCGCGGCCGCCTTGCCCTGCGCGGTGTCCTCGTAGGCCACGCCCGCACGCCCGTCCGGCGCCGGCTTCTGGTCCGGCGATCCGGGCGTCCCGGCGCCGGAGGGGGAAGGCTGCGCGCTGGTCGATGTCGATACGGAGGGCGTGGGCTCGGGGGCCGCGGCCGCGTGCGCGGCCATCGCCGTGGTGAGAACGGCCGCGGCGCACAGCACCAGCACCAGCCGCCAGACTCCCCGCCGCCCTATCCACGCCGTCTGCCCGGCCAGGCGCAGCCACCTCATGCCGCGAGCGCCGGGTCGGAGTGAATGGCGGCAGCCGCCTCGGAGTCGGCCGGGATGACGACCTGCATCCCGCCGATCCGCCCATACAAGTCGCGGTGCAGACACTCACCGGCACGCTGCGCCCGGACCTCGTCGGCCACGTCCATCGGGGACAGTCCGGTGGCGACCAGCTCCACCAGGTCCTCGTCGGCCGGGTCGAGGTCGAGGAACTGCAGCCCGCGTTTGGCGAGGGCGACGTCGGTCTGCCGGAACAGGAACTTTCTGGGAAAGAGCCCGCGGATGACCTGCCCGGTGGCGCTCGCCTCCGGGCCGATGTCCTCGCCGTCGTGCGACCCGACAAGGCAGCCGGCGTTGTGCTTGCGTCCGTCGCGAACGAGCTCCAGGAGCAGGCCCATGCCCTCGGGGGAGGAGGTCAGCCACCAGCACTCGTCCCACACGGCCACGCAGAACTCGCGGGGATTGGCGAAGCAGACTTCGCGGCACAGCGCCGCGATGAGGTACAGCGCCGCCCGGCCGAAGACCTTCTCGAACTCCAACGTCGACAGCCGGTCGGCCGCCAGCTCATGCTCCTTGGGCAGGGCCAAGTTGGCAGTGGCGAAAACGATCGAATCGGCCCGCGTGGTGTCCACCACCGGCAAGGACGGGTCGAAGATGGTGCGGGCCAGGTCCTTGCGGGCCACCGAGGTGAGCTTGCGCGCCACGGCGTTCGAGGTCGCATCGCGCTTGCCGCGCGCCTGCAGTTCGCTGACCAGCGCTGCCATGGACGGCGCCGGCCCGGCCAGCGTTGCCTCGATCGCCTCCGACAACGCGATGCCCTGGTCACTCATGGGGCCGATGCCCAGCAGCAGCGTCAGGAACGACTCCGTACGGCGCTGCGCCTGGCTGGCGTCGCGGATGGTGCGCAGCGGATCGAGGGAAACCTGCGCCTGGTCGTCGATCGTGATGACCTGGGTGGTACCAGGGCACGCCTTGGCGAAGCGGACCCACTCCTGCTGCGGAGTGCGGTCGACGATGACCGCCCGGCCCCGGCTTCCCGGCTGTCCCGTCTTCCGGCCGGCGGCGAGGAGGCCGTAGACGGCGGACTTCATCGCGACGCTCTTGCCACCGCCGAGTTCACCGACGTACGCCGCGGACGCGGATGCCGACTTCTGCGGGCCCAGCGACCAGTCGGTCAACACGGGCCGGGTGCCGCCGCCGGCCAGCTGCAGCCCGTACAGCGGGCCCTTGGCGTCGCCGAGCGTGCTGCCGGCGAACGCGCCGGCCATCGCGAAGTCCCGCGCGAGGAGCACCTGCGCGTAGGAAGCCATGACCTTCGGAGTACGGGCGCCCGGAAGCATCCCGTACCAGAGGTTCTCCTGTTCACCGAGTGGGCGGGTGAAGGTGTAGTCGTTGCCGGCGAAGTGCGTTTGGAGGTCGGCTGCGCGGGCTTCGGCCTCGGCTGGGGTGGCGCCCCAGACGCACAGCGCGCCCATCGCCTGGACCTCGACTTCGGTCTTCGAGCTGGTGATGGCGGTGCGGTATTCGTCCATCCCGTCCGCGGCGTCCAGCACCCTTGAGGGGACACCGGCCGTCTCGCCTTCGTACTCACCGGCCTGGCCCGCCAACTCGCGTGCCTGCCGACGGGCCTTGGCCTCTGCGACATCGCCGGGCGTGACTTTGATTCGCATCGCCCAGTCCACGGGAAAGGCGAACTCGTCCAAGGCGACGAGGTACTCGCTGCCCGGGAAGACGAACCGCTCGGGCATCTCCGACAGGGCCAAGACCGTTTGGTAGGATTCGCCCCACTCGGTGCTCACCTGCAGCCAGCGCCGTCCGAACCGGCCCCGGTGCGCGTCGGCTTCGTCGCTGCTGTCGGCGGCGGGAAGGGCGCCCTCGGCCAGGACCACCTGCCCCAGCGCTGCTGCGCCACGGCCGCGGCCGCGCCCGGCGCTCTGCTCCGGGTCGGGCAGCAGGGGCTCCAGCACTCCGCGCCGGGCGCTGTGCCCGTAGATCCACAGAATCTCGGCCTCGGTCGCGGGCCGCAGCGACACCGTCGAGGGCCAGGTCGCCGCGAGGTCCTGCGCCTGCCGTAGCCGGCGCACTTCCTCACGGGCGCTGACCGGTGCGGGCAGCAGGCCCAGTTGCAGGGCCATCTCCGCGCGGGCCGCATCGATCGCCATGGCTGCTGCCTGCCTCTTGGTGCCGACGGGCAGTGGGACGGCCAGCCAGTCCGCGCGGCTGGTCAGCTCCATGCGGTCCAGCTGGTCCCACACTCGCGTCGCCAGCTGCTCGTAGCGCTCAGAGGCGGCCAGGTCGACACCATCGGTCATCTTGCGGACGACCTCGGCCGGGTCGACCTGCGGACACAAGCTCAGCAGCATCGCCTCGCCGCGCAGCTGCTTGACCAAAGCCTCCAGGGCGCGCAGCCGGCGTTCCTTGACGGTGCGGGAGGACTGCGTGTGACCGCTGCCTTCCACTCGCCACAGCGCCCAGCACGTGCCGTGGCGGGTCCAGATGACGTTTCCGGCGATGTGCCGTACGGGAATGCGCATTACTGCCCCTGCTCGTTCGTGTTCGTGGTCCTCGCGGCCCGTGCCGCGAGCAGCGCGCCGACGCCGGACGCCACCCGCACCACAGGGACTTCGGCCACCGGCCGACCGGCGGCCGGCATGTTCTTTGAGACGGCGGGTGCGGGAGCCGGGCGCACCGGCTTGTCGAGGGAATGGCCAGCCGCCAGTGGTGCGGCTGCGCGGCCGGGTTCGTTCGGCGGCTGCCAGGTGAGAGTGCAGATGCCCACCAACGCGCCACTTCGGCGCTGGCGCACGGGACGGCCGTCCAACCGGCCCGAGCTGCCGCTCGCTGCCAGACCGAGCGCGCTGACGGCAACAGACAGCGGGTTACGCCCATCGACGTGGATCCGCCCCACGGCCAGCGCGAGCGCGTAGGGCACACCGATCAGCGGCAGGACGTCGACCAGGCCGTGGTGCGCCCACAGTCCACGGGTGAGGAAGGCCGCCGCGAAGGCCGCCGCGGCGACGATGATCTGCGGGACCGTGTAGGGGCCGCCCCAGATTCGGCCGCCGCCGGGCCAGTGCCCCACCACCAGGGTGTGCTTGCGCGCCTTGGTGAAGCACCGGCCGATCAGCGGCTCCGGCGAAGCGGCGGTTGTGCTCATCGTCGGCCGCCGTCCAGCGGATCGATGTGGTCGACGACGCGGGCCGCGGCCGGGGCCGCTGTGCCACCGGAGGGGTTCTTGATGTCCTCGCCGATCTTGTCCCGCAGCACGGTCATGTTGACGACGACGGCCAGGACCACCGCACCACCGATGGCAGCGACGCCAGCCTTCAGCACGCTCTTGGTCTGCCCCCACACAAAGGCGATCGAGACGACATACATCAGCCCCAGCACGCCCACGAGAAAGAAGTTCTTGAGCTGGCTGACGAGGCTGTTGGCGTCGGAGATGGCCCCTGCCATCTGCATGAGCTCGTTCATGAGCCGTGCCTTTCCTTAAGAATCTGAAGAGTTGGGGGACGTCGCGAGGGCGGGCGCGGCTTCGAGCGAGGCGACTTCCCATCGGCCGTCGCGGGCGCGCAGTTCGAGCGCGTACGTCATGGGCCGGCTGCTGGTGTGCTTGCCGTCGCCTTCGACGTCGACCAGGAGCCGGCGCTGGACACCGTCGGGCGGGGTCTGGGCTTCGGCGCCTTCGGCCGGGCCTTGGCCGTGGTCGGCGATCTGCGTGACGGTCACCGCCGTGTACGGAGCCGGCCGCACCGCGTGCAGCGCTGTACCAGGGGAGAGGTAGCGGTCCAACTCGCCCCGACCCGTTAGGTACGCCGCCAGGAAGCCGCGAACGGTCTGCACCGCCGGATCGGAATCCAGTGGCACGTGCGCCGATCCGTACGACAGCTCAGGAGCTGCACCCTTGGAGCCGGTCGGGGCCGCGACCTCGGCAGGCAGCGCCGCAGCCGTCCAACCCGAAGCCCCGCGGCCGCCGGTGGCCCTCACCGGCACCTGGAAATACCGGACGCTGTCGGAGTCCTTAGCCGAGCCGGTGATCCGCGCGGCCACCGTCACCGACCAGTAGCCGGCCGAGACCTGCCGCACCTGCACCGCCGACGCCGACTCCGCGCGCTCCTCCCCGCCCTCCGCCGACCACGACATCGAACGCGCCGCCGGATAGAACGCCGCGAGCTCCTCCGCGTCCGCGTCACTGTCGCCGGCCTTCACATAGGCGGCGACGTACACCTCGGCGAAGCCAGCCGGTGCCACCGCATCCGACGACGCCGGCTGCACCCGCGGCGCCTCCGCCCGCGTGGGCACGGCCACCGGCGTCGTAGCCGAGGCCAGAGCCCAGCCGCCCAGCAGCGGACCTGTCAGCAGCAGGCCCCAGGCGCTCCACCGCACCACGGCCGTCCAGTTCGCCATGGCACCCGTCGACATCGACGTGGTGGCCCACCCTGTGTCCGGCGGGGCGGACTCCTCCATTGGTGGGGTCTGCTCTTCCTTGCGGCGCCACTTCATGACCGCGGCCCTTTCCGGAGCAGATGTCCCCAGGTACCCGTCGGGTCCAGAACCCAGATGCGCTGACCGTCGAGGCGAGTGGCCGCCAACTGGTACCTGAGTGCCGCCTTCAGGACCTGGCTCTTGCCGTGGCCCGCAGGGCCGAAGATCGTCTTCACGCCGTCACCTCGCCCTGCACGGTCTTGGACCGGGTCAGCTCGGCGATCCGCTCGCGCAGCCGCGCCGGCGGAAGCGCCAGCACCTCCCGCACGAGCACCTGCGCTTCATCGGCGTCCCGCTCCACGTACGACTGCAACTGCTCGTGGGTGTCGGCCGAGAACGGCTCCGTCACCAAGGCGACCGCCAGCTGCGTCGCCCGTCGGCGAATCGCCACCAGCCGCAACTCCTCTGCCTTCAGCTCCACCGCTTCTCCCTCATGCCCCAGCCCCTCACTCACGTCGGCTCCCTCCGCTGTGTCGGTGCGCGGAATCCCCCCGCACACACAGAGAAGGGAGCGGGATCGGCCCTGATGTGACACAGGGCCCGAAAAACTTCTGACGGCTTCCTCACGCCGCCTCGACCCACTGCGGCGCCGCCTGCCGCAGTCGCGCCACCGCCCGGCTACGCCGACGACGCAGCGCCACCGGGCTCACCCCCCACGCCGACGCCGCCGCGGCATCCTGCGGCGCACCCTCGCGGTAGTGGTCGCAGATCCCGGACGCCGCCTCCGTCGTGAGCACCTCGCACTCCAGCGCCCACACCAGGAGCGCCACCATTTCGCCGCGGGCCCCCTCCAGCTCCTCCACCGCACTCGCTGCTTCCTGAAGCCCGAACTCCTCGGCGGCCCGCGCCAGCAACACCGGCTCGACAGCGTCCTCAGGCTCGACACCACCCGGAAGCGCCGCCGCCCACGTCTCATCCAGATGCTCAGAGGGCGCCAGCTCCCGCTTGAGCTCCCGCGAAACCCGGTGCCACAACTCCAGCCGCAGGCCCGCCGCGACCTTCCGCGGCCGCCGCGCAATCGGGAAGGTGCGCACCGCCTCCCACAGGGAGGCGATCACCACCTGCGCCACGTCCTCGATGTCCTCGCCGCTGCGCACACAGCCGCGCAGCATGCCGCAGGCGTGCGGGAGCATCGCCTGGACCAGCACGCGGGCGGCCAGGTCCGCATCCCGCCCGTCGCCAGCGCTCACCCGGTGCAGCAGGACACCCATCCAGGCGTCGATGAACCCCGGTTCGTCGCGCTTGGCGCCCTTCCGTAGAAGAGTGCACAGCTCACCCAGATCGGCGGGGGCCTGGTGGACGTCCAGCACACCGGCGTCGAGCATCCAAGAACGCACGCGGTCTGCGCTGCCGCGGTTGGCGCACAGCCACTCCCACTCGGTGTTCAGACGTGTGACCAACGTCGGCTGTACGGCATCCACGGCAGGCTCCTTTCGGATCGACTGCCGTGAACTCTGCTGATCGCCCCTTACCAAACTGCTTGCCCCAAAGGAGGAAAAGAGCAGGTCAATTGGGGTATCCAGCGGGGTAACCAGTGGGGTACCCGCACCCCGAGCAGAGGGACCTGCCTGCGTCGGGCTTCCCGGAGGGTGGCTGATGGCTTCTCCAGCTGCCAGTGCGGCCGCCAACGGGGTCGGCCACAACCCGGCCGAGCGACCCTCAGCGGCATCAGGCGCTGGCGCGGCACCACGCCCGTGTCACGTGCGGCCCGGCGCTGGCGCTGCCACTGGCGGTACGGCCCCGCGGAGGCGAACGATCGTCGGGGTCGAGCCCTGACTGCGCAGTGGAGGGGTGGCGGTTTCCGCTGCCCCGTGCGGCTGCTGCTAGCCGGCCTGTCGGAATGGCCGGTGCCGCTCGGAGCGGCCTGGGCCGGTACCACCGTGGGTACCGCCGTGGGTACCACGGTGCGTTCCACCGTAGGTTCCACCCTGCGTACCACCCTGCGTACCAGGCCGTTTTGGAACTCAGGTGCATCTGTGCAGGTCAGGGCATATGGGTATGCGGTTCCCGCTGCTGACACCTCTTCCTCAGCAGGAGGAAGAGGCCCTTTCTCTTCGTTAGGGACCGCGCGGCGCGGTGCGTGATCCAGCGGAACCGCGTCAGCTTCTGGTGCGACACGGCCTGCGAGGCGGCGCGGCATCGAAGCGGGCCCGGAGCGCCTCGAAGGCTCCGGCTGGTGAGGGCGGCCGACTCCGGCATGTGTTCTGTGGGCCGGATCCGCGGATCATCGCGCGGTGGGAGGGGGAACGCGCCGGGGCACGCGACGGGATTCCTGAGTCGACTCGGCGCCCACGATCGGACCGGCACATGAAACAAGGCTGGACGCCGGCAGCCAGTGCCTCGATCGCGTCCCGGCGGGTGCTCTGCCGCTTCCTGGCGCCGCGCACGATGCCCTGGCGGTGGTGCATGGCGACCGGCTGCGGATCCGCGCCGATGCCCCTCTGCAGCGTTCACTCCGGCGGATCGGAAGTAGCGCGAAGCCTCACCCAGGTTGCACGGCTCCCCGCTCGATCGGCCATCCGCGCACCGAGACGTCAGCCACCCGCGCGAGGCTGTCACACGAAGTTGATCGTGGCCGATGGCCGATGAGGAGCGCACGGGCGGTGGCCGAGTGCGTGTCGCATCAGCTCTGGCCGGTCCGCTACATGGCCGATGGCCGATATACCAGCGTCGGCCATACGCCATGGCCGACGGCGGCCGGTCAGCCATGGCGGTGCGGTGTGCAGCGCACGGCAGGGTGACCGATGCGCTGCGGCGCTGTGATGGCCGCGCCCGACGCGCAGGGCATAAACCCTGCTCACCTGCGGGTATCCGGGTTGGGGTAAGCATTCGGGTATCCGCTGTGCGGCGTGGTGCCTGGGGTATCCGGGACACAAGCAAGGCGGGTATCCGCCTTGAGGAGGCAGGTTCGCTGGAGCGACGTGAGCGGTCATCCTGGCCGACGCGTACTTGTCCGACCGATGAATGCTCCCGGCACGGCAGGCGCATCGGCCAGGGCGCGGGGCCGTCGGCCATTGCCGCACCCTGTGGGGCGCGCACCACAGGCAGCGGCGCTCGTTGCACGTGGAAGCCCGCGACGGCGCCCGGGTGCTGCGCGTCGGCCTCGCTCCCCTGCGACCCGAACACGACGAGGCCCGGCCCCAACGGGAGATAGTCCGATGACCCACCACCTGATCAAGCGCCCGGAGCAGCGTTACCAGTGCTCGCGGTGCCGGGCCGCCTTCCTGACCAGGGAGGGCGGCCGGGCCTCCCGGTTCAAGTGCCCCGGCATGCCGCTGGCTCACGGGATCGAAGGGCGGCGCGACCATGCACTCCTGCGACTGCGACGTGTGCGAAGGGCGAGTGTGGGCACTGAGGCTGTTCCGGTTGGTCGACAGCCGGGAAGCGTGAAGTGTGAGCGGTGGCCGGTGTGCCGCACCGGCCACGGCCGCCCTGATGCGCATCCGATGACCGACATACCGGCGTCGGCCATGGCCGATTACCAGTCAGCGTGGCGGTGCCAAGCCCAACGCACCCCGGTGACCGGGCGGGGTGGCCGATCGGCCACCGGCCCGCAGCACGGTGGGGGCAATCGCTTACCCGAACAGGTGTGACCGCTTATCCCACCGGCGGCGAGCGCTTACCTCCGCGCTTACCCCCTCCCTGGCCGGGGCCGGACCGGCCACGCGCCGCACTGCCGCTGCCGGACAACGGCGGCCGATCCGGGTGGCCGACGACATCGCATTCGGCTCACCGGGGGCGTTCGCCGGTCAGCTCTTCCACCACCACCCGCCAGTCCTCGCCTCGGCGGCGCCGGTTCACCGCTTCGATCATCAGCGATGCCGGCAGCGCGGCGAAGAGATCGGCCAGTTCCCGCCCCGTCCCTCCTGCGCGTCCATCCAGAGCTGCTCGGCCACCCGCATATCCCGGTGGATCCAGTTGGGGAGTGCGGCCGATCCGGTCTTCCCTGCCGCCGGCTGACGACGGGGGCCTTCTTCCTGTCCTGCGCGGGTGCGGGGGCTGCCGTCGCGAGTGTCTGCAGAGCCCGGGGGGCATCCCGCGCGGGGGGCAGCGCGGCTTCGGCCGGCGGCTCGAGGTGGCCGAGCGCCCAGACGACCACCTCGATCGTGTCGAGCGCGTCCGCCGCGGCCGACGGCGGCCATCCCGAGACCCGGACGGCTTCCGACACTTCACAGGCGGAATCCCGCAGGGCGCTGACCTGCTCCGCGAGCTCCATACCCCTCCAACGACGACGGCGCCGCCCCGTTCTGCAGCCACCCCTGCTCCAGGCGTTGTTGGTAGTCCGCCCCACCGCGCCGCCCCACACGACCAGGCGAACGGGCGGGGCCAGGCCGACAAACCCGCAGGACATCCGCGTGCCGCGGCGGCATCTCGGAGGTCGGCCCCTACTGGCGAACCGCTCGGAACGCCTTGGAAGGGGTGAGCAGATAGCACTCGAATTGAAGGATTTCGAATGATCGTTGAGGTTTGTCACGAACTGCACCGGTTGGTCGTCGAGATTGGCGGCGTCCCGGGAGTCGAGGACTACATGGTCGGCGCCGCACTCAGCCCCCTCGTCCGCCGGGCGGCGGCTTACGGCCTGGTGCTCCTGTGGCCGGGTACCGGTAAGCACCGCCGGCCCCGCATCCGGCGCCGGCGGTGAGTTGACGTCAGGCCTGCGCCGGCTGCGGCTCCTCCAGGACGTCGGCGACCCGGCGCGCCATGACCGCCATCTGCGGCGGCAGGTAGCTGTCCAGGGAGTCGACGTCGTCGCAGAGCTTGGCGCGCAGCCCGTACAGGCATGCCTCGGTGAACAGTTTCTGCGGGTCGCCCTCGGGAGTCAGTGCGCGTTTGGCGTGCCGCTGGCCCCACGAGAATTGAAGGCTCATCGCCTGGTCATCTTGGTCGGGAACGGGGTCGCTCAGAATGCCCGCGAGCTCTTCCCGGTCCTTGTCCTGTGGGCCGGCCGCGCGGCTGCGCTGCTGCCGGGTCTGCAGGTACGACGCCAGCGTGTCCAAGGCAGTGCCGGTCTTCTGGCAGTACGCGGCGATCAGCATGGAGGCCATGTCCATGGTGTCCGCCGCGTCCGTGGCCCGGATCAGTGTCATCCGCTTCCAGTCGTGTGCCTGGTCGGGCTCGGTGTACCGCAGCACCTCCTGGCAGTTCAGAACCGCCTCGGAGACCAGCTCGTGGACCGCGCGGCGCAGCGGCTCGGGCATCGGTGTGTCATCCATGACCACACGCTAACGGCGCCGCATCCCGGACCGTTGGAGTCGACCACCGCGCCTACCCGGACGGGCTAGTCTCCTTTCGTCCCGTGCCGGAGTGGCGCGCGCGGGCAGGCCCCGGCCCCGTGACGGGACGCATAAGGCCGGGGCCGACCAGTCCGAGCGATCCACAGCCGGTCAGGACGAAGCCGTCTCACGTCCGGTGCACAGAGCGGCGAGCGGGGAGTGTTGCCCCTTGCCCAGGGTGCGCAGTGCGGGCCAGTCGATGTCGGGGTGCTGCTGGGGCAGGTCGTCGATGTGGCCGGTGGAGAACCGGGGCACGTGCGCTGCGCCGGCCTTGGTGGCGCCGAACTGCACCCGGCTGTAGGAGACCGGCTCGATCCAGCCCAGGCGGCGCATCCACTCGAAGTCGACCCTGCGCACGCCGAGCCGGTCGGCGGCCTGCTCCGGCCCGAGCGGCGTCTCACGGGCCAGGATCTCGGGGAGGTCCGCGCGGGTGCTGAGCTCGGCGACCTGGGCGGGGTTGAGCTTCGGGTACTTGTGGTCGCGACTCAGGTCGAGCAGCAGGCCGAGCGCGATGAGCCGCTCCACCGCGTACCCGGACACCGCCGGCACCTGATCCGCCTCGTTCGGCGTGCCCAGGGCCTGCGCGAGCCGGTTGCCCGCCTCCCACGGACTGACCAACTCCCGTGGCTCCGCGGCCCGCACCGCCCCGGCGTCCAGCGCCTCCACCGCCGCCCGCGACCACTGCCAGGCCGATACATCCGGCTCCGGGACCAGCCCGATGCGCCGCGCCCACCGCCAGGTCGTGACCGGCACCTTCAGCCGCCGGGCGGCCTGGACCTCGTCGTACTCGTCTCGTCGTGCCATCGGCTTCCTCCCCACTCGTCGCCCTGAATCGGGCGGACAGAACATGACAGAACATCTCTAAGAGTGTCAACTGTGCCAATAAATGGATGAGTTGGTCTTTTGCGATCAGGGGCGCCCACGTACGCGAAGGAAATCCACCCTCTCGGGTGGCGCTGACTGCCCGGCCGGGCAGTCAGCGGCCGTCTACCTACGTCCACTCGCCGGCACTGCTGGACGCAGCTGATGGATTTTGTTGTTGATGGGGCTGGAGTGCGCTGTGAGCCCGCGGCGCACGGAGCCCGTGGGCCCGGTCCGCCGATTTGAATCTGGCTTCACGCCCGTTCGGTGAATCCGGTAGTGGGCCCGTCGGTGCTGCGGCATCGTCGTCTCGGGGCCCGCTCGGGGCGCCAAGGGTGTGGGCAGAGCGTCTGGAGGGCTGTCATGGGTGAGCGGGAGACGTGGACGACGGAGGAGTTCGGCTCGTCCCACGGGGGTGCGGTCGGCGTGCTCCTGGCCGACGGCACCGTCCCGGCCCCCGTCGTGTTCGGGATGATCTCCGGTACGGGCGGACGGTCGGTCTCGGAGTGGAGCGTCTACGACGGCGGGCTCGCGCACGGGCCGCGGGCGGCTGCACTGCGCGCGGTGTGCTCCTGCGGCTGGAGTGGCCCAGAACACCGCCTGGACTGGGACGTGATCGGCGAGCAGAAGCTGATCGAGGCAGCTCACGGAACGGCGGACACCTGCATGGAGGACTGGGACACGCACACCGCCGAGGTGGACCGGTCGGCCATTCCCCTGCCGGAGACGGTCACTTCCCTGCTGACCCAACTGCACGAGGAGATCGAGAAGCTGGCCAAGATCTCACCGCTGGCGGCTGTCCGGGCAGCCCGCCGGATGGAGGTGACCGCCGCACAAGTCGGGTACTGGCCGGCCCACGATGCCCGACGCGACGCGACAGCCGAACAGGCCGCCGCGGCCCTCGGCCTGAACGAGGACGCTGCCCGCAAGCTGATGGCCCGCTTCGGCGGCTGGAGCCCCTACCGCTGATCACCGACTCGAAAAGAGACCTCATGCCCATCATCGGCCCCGGCTAAGACGACCCCGAGTACGACAACTACGACCCCGCCTGGGCGACCCAGGACACCTTCTTCCGGCGATGGCTGTTCGAGAAACTCACCGCAGCCGGCTTCGAGTACGCCGCCGACGCCGCCGGCATCTACGCGCCCGCCAACCGGTACAACGGCCTCGACGACACCAAGATGGGCCTCATCTCCACCCTCACCGGCGTCAGCCTCGACGCCGTGCGCGCTGCGCACAAAGCCGACCTCGCCGACTGGGCGCGCGAGCAGCAGCTGCGAGACCACCCCGACCTGGCCGTCCTCGACGCAGACCTGGACCGCATCCGGCACCGCCTCTGACCTGCAAGCAGGGAACGGCCGGCCCGCGACGCTGTTGAGGTGAGCCTCAGGCGCGGGCGGCCCGGAGGGTCCGGTGCCCGTCCGGTCCCGGGCGGGCGCCGTTGGGGCGGTGGTGCTCCAGGAGTTGTTGGTAGTACGGCAGGGCACGCGGTCCGGTAACGAAAACCGATAATCCGGTGCGCGAGCGGTAAGAGGATTCCTACGGTTGTCGAGTGACCTCAAGCGATTACATTCTCGGGCTCGTGCGCAAGGCGCTGGACAGGTTTGACGAGGAGCCACTGGAAGTCTCGGTCCGGCGGGCCGTGCGAATCGCAAACTTGGCCGGTGACACCAAGTACGCGGTCCGTCTGGCGTTGGATCTCAGGCCCATTGGTGGAGATCGCGAAACCAACGGTGAGACGTCACGCATGCTGATGGCGGACCCCTCAACCTGGGGGCAGGGGATGGGGCCGGCGGAGAAAGCTCACCACGCGTGGGTGAACGACCGGAAGCATGGCGACGAAGAACTGCTCACCTCTCACTCGCTGGCCGAGCTGGAGTTCTGGATCAAGGAAATCGACGCACTTAAGAAGGAAGGTAAGGCCCTCGGCTACAACCATGACCTGACGATGCGAGAGCGTGCCACTCGGCTGCTCGCTCGAACTCGCCACATAACTTTCGCCTTGCTGTGCTCCTGGGAACGGCGGTTCGGCTACACCAGCATCAACGACTCCATCTTCGGCGGGTACCGGACCAAGGTGGACGAGCTCTTGGCGGAAGGTGCTCCCGAATTGCTACAGCAGTTCAACGCGGTGTACCGGCGACTCCAAGAAGCAGCGGAAACCGCACCCGCCCAGATCGCAACCGAGGAGTTGTCGCAGGCCATTACGACGTGCCGCCGCATCCTGAAAGCCGTTGTCGATCACGTGCTCCCGCCCCAAGAGCAGCCATCGGCCGCAGGCCACAACCTGGACGACGCCCACCACCGCAACCGGCTGTTCGAGTTCACCAAGCAGGCCGTCGAGAGCAGGTCGGCCAACAAACTGACCGAAGCAATGGTCGCCGGCCTCTACGACCGATTCGTAGCCGTTGACACCATGACCAACAAAGGCGTCCACGCAGCGCTGGCCTTCGAAACATCCAATCTGTGCGCCCTGAACACTTACATCGTCTGCGGTGAGATCCTCAGCCTGCACCACCTTCGCAATTGAGGGCCAAGGCAACGCAAGTGCGACTGGGAGCCCATCTGGCGAGCTGGCGCAGGCCCCACTCCGCCGAGGCCCCAAGACCTGACGCCTGCACTGCTCACCAAGGTCCGCTGAGCACCCATGTTCGCGCCAGCTACGCTGAGCTGATGCCCGTCATACCCGCCCTTTTCCGCGAGGCCGAGACCGACCACCCCGCCATAGCCCAGTGGTGCTCGACCATCCTGGCTGGCGACACCGCCCGCCTGCTGCTCCTGGGGCCGCACTGGTCCGGCAAGTCACACACCGCCTACGCCGCGCTGCGCCGCCTCCTGGCCGCCGGCTACCCCGAGGCGGACATCACCGTCCACCAGGCCCTTGAGCTCAAAGGAATCTATGAGCCCGGCATGATCGAGAACTCGACCAGGGTGACGGTGATCGACGATCTGACGGTCTCCGCCGACTTGGCGCGGGAGGCGACAGTGCCGCTGGAGACGGACTCTGCCGATGTACAGGCAATGATGGCGTTGGAGGCGGGAGCGCTGGCGGATGCCATCGCCCGCCTGAGCCTGCTGCCTCGGCGCTCCTGGATCCTGATCGCATCCAGCATCGAGGGGCTCATCGAGACGGTCGGCGAAGAGACCGCCGAACGCCTCCTTGCCGTCGCCGAGCAGGCTGAACTGGCGCAGCGGCCCCGACCGCGCCTGGACTGGTAAGACCACCGGTAAGAATCTTGCACCAGCCGCAAACGGCGGGCCTACTCCGCTGACTTCGCTGGTCGAGCAGACCGGGAAGAGGTGCCGCCAAGGCCCGGTCATGCCTTCGCCCTTCCGTGCCGACTGCCGATCGGAGCCGCACATGACCGAATCTCCCGAAGAAGGCCGCATAGAAGCCGTGCCCACCGAGTACGGCGGCACCACCTTCCGCTCCCGCCTCGAGGCCGACTGGGCCCAGACCCTGAACGGCGCCCGTATCAAGTGGCGGTACGAGCCGGAGACGATCACCCTGCCCTCCGGGGCTGTCTACATCCCCGACTTCTGGCTTCCGGAGATCGGCGTGTGGCTGGAGGTCAAGGGACCGAACGTGCCGCGGATCGAGAAGGCCGCCGAACTCGCCCGGGTGCGAACTTGCTGCTGTGAGCGCGAGTGCACGTGTCGCTGGCCCGGCGGGGAACTCGTGATCGCCGGACGGCAGTCCTTTCCCAGTGATGGCCTGGAGACCGGTCGGCGCCCGCCTGCCGGGTACGTCGCCTGGGACACTCCAGTCGGTCCGTCCGCCTACTACATGACGTGCCCCAGCTGCGACCGTGCCCAGTGGATCACCATGAGACGCCCCTGGCGCTGCCGAGCCTGCCGTGCCGTGGTGGAAGGGTGCACCGTCCTCTACCGCAGCGCGGACCGGCCATTGCGGTTCGTCGAGGGGCTGTCTACCGGCTGGGAACCTCCGCACATGTACGCCCCGCTCGATGTGGAGGAGGACCAGGGATACGCCCCGCGGGACCGAACGACTGGGGCTGACCGTCCGGGGCGCGACTCGGCTAGTCGGCCGGGCTCCTCAAACTGGAACACGCGGCTCTCCCGATGACGTATCGACGTTGGGTCACGCGGCGAGAAGTTCGCCGGCCGCGGTGACGAGCTCCTCGGCGCGTTGCGGAGGCGGGCGCGGGCGGTGTCGAGCGCGGCGTGGTCGGCAACGTTGCGCATCACGTCGGCGGCCTTGGCGGCCCCGACGGGGGAGGGGAGCAGGACGGTGACGCGGCCTGGCATGAACTGCTCGGCACCCCACAGTACGCGGCCCTGTGCCAGGAGACCGCCGGCCGGCTGATCGGCCACGCCGCGAACAACGGCCACGGCCCGATCTCCTGGGTCACCGCCTACGAAGAGGCGTACGGACCGCTGCCGGAGATCTGGTTCACCGACGCCGACGGGAACGTCGACCAGGAGGCCATCGCCCACTACCGCGCCACCGGCACCGTGGTCGCCGAGTGGGACTGCGCACCGATCGGCGGCGACGACGTCGCGCCCGACCGCCGGCCGGAGACGGCCCGCCGGTGACCACCGGCCGCACCACGCCAGCGCCCCGGCCCACCGCCGGGGCGCTGCGCCTCGTCGAGGCCAGCACCACCCGGCCGACGACTGTGGACATCAGCGACTACGCGCGGCAGATGACCGCCCACTGCCCCTACCTCCCCCGTCCCTGCGCGCGGGCCTGACCCGCTGGACGGTCTACCGCGCCGCCGGCGACGCCGAAGCCGTCCAGGCGGAGCTCTTCCACGCGGGCGTCCAGGCTGCGGAGTGGCTGCGGCCTTTGCTGAACCGGCCGCACGGCATCCTGCGGTGCGAGAACATCGTCCTGGTGGGCGAGGTGCCCGGCACCCGGCACCGTGAACTGCTGGCCTGGCCGCACTGGGTGCTGAAGAACCTCTACGGACCGGTCGGGGTGATGTTCGGCAAGTTCTACGCGGGAGAAGAGGAGACCACCGCGGCCGGTCACCGGATCCCGGCCGCCCCTGCCTCGTTCCTCCCCGTGAGAGCCGCCGTCCGTCGCCGCGACCCCCGCTTCCTGCGCGCGACCTCGGACCTGGCCGCCGCGCTCGCCGCAGCCGACGACGACGGCCGCGACGTGTTCGAGCACATCCCCACCGAGTGGAAGGAGATCCGCACATGGGCCCGAAACCTGCTCCCCCCAGCCAAGCCGTCGCCCTCCTCACCGGACACACCGGCGAGCCCGCCCGCGCACAGCTCCTGAGTGACCGGCGCGGCTCCCGGGCCTGGAAGATCCAAGGCCCCAAGGGAGCCGTCGCGTTGAAGGCCAACAACCCCGACGGCGACGACGCCCGCGACAAGGCAGCCGAGATGGCCCAGGAGGACGACCACCTCCTCCGCCTCACCGCCGCCGGCGCCCTCAGCCCCGACTACCGGGTGAGCGCCGGGGCGTGGGAGGGCGGCCGGTGGCTGGCCGTCACCTGGATCGACGGCGCCCCCCTGTGGCGGGCCCTCGCCCTCGCCCGCGGCCCCGAAGGAGACCGCGCCGCGGTCCGCCCCTGGCTCACGGGCATCGCCCGCACCTGGACCGAGCACCTCGCCCGCCTGCACGCCACCGGCTGGGCCCACGCCGACGTCCAGCCCACCAACACCCTCGTCACCCACGACGGCCACGCCGCCGTCATCGACTACGCCCTCGCCTGCGGCCCCGGCAACGAACGCCGCGTCCCCTACCGCGGCGCCCTCACCCACACCACCGCCCCCGAGATCGCCACCGCGATCCTCTCCACCCCCGCCGACACCCACATCCCCGCCCAGCCGACCGCCGACATCTGGAGCCTGGGCGCCTCCCTGTTCTGGTGCTGGACCGGCCACCGCCCCGTCCCCTACGACGACACCACCGACCGGCTGGAGAAGCTGGCCGCCATCGCCAAGACCACCACCACCGCGCTGCGCGACGTCCGGCCCTGGCCCTTCCCCGAGTTCGAGGACGCCATCACCGCGTGCCTGGCCCCCAACCCCGCCAACCGCCCCACCGCCAAGGAGCTGACCACCACATGGTGACCCTGCGCGCCCTGGGCCCCGACGCCGCCGCCGCCCTCACCCGCATCTACAGCGGCGCCTCCATCCAGCACACCACCGGCAAGCCCCTCACCCTCGACCAGGCCCACGAGAAGATCCGCACCGCCCTCGCCCGAGCCACCGAGAACCCCCGCGCGCAGTGGAGCTGGGCCATCGTCGCCACCGACGAGATGATCGGCCTGATCGCCCTGCGGCGACGAACCCCGTCCCTGGGCACCCTCAGCTACATCCTCCGCGAGGACACCTGGGGCAACGGCTACGCCACCGAAGCCGCCCAGCACGTCGTCGCCTTCGCCTCTACCACCGGCCTGGAGCGCCTGGAGGGCATGCACCACCCCGACAACCCGGCCTCCGGCCGCGTCCTGACCAAGACCGGCTTCACCCGCACCGGTACCTGCGACCGGCGCATCGACGATGGAACCACCGCGGCCTACCAGGTGTACGCCTTGCCGTTGCTGTATGCCCCCCTTGGTCGTTGAGGGGATGTTCACGTCCCCCGTGCGAACACAGTGTGGCCCGGCCGGGCGAACAGGCCGGGCCACACTGCTGAGTGCGAAGGAAGGGTTCAGGCCGGCAGGGCGGCGGACTGGAGGTCTGGGACTGACCGCCCGCCCGCGAGACGGCCAGGCCGTCCGCCGCCCACCTCACCGGCCGCCGGAACTGCCTGCGCAGTGGAAGGGCTCGCGTGCCACATCGAGCGCGTTCCGATCGAACAGGCTGTGACAGGCCGACAGGCGCCGAAGACCAAGGAACACGTCGACTACGTGCAGCCGATCCACACCGCTTTCACTGGCGTGGAGTCAGGCTTCGAGTTCGTCGTGTGAACGTCCTGGCGTAGTGCCGATTTGGCTGATGGAAAGACCCAGCAGCAATGCCCCCTCAAGGCCTGAGAGCAGGGAGAACAGCCGGTCCTTCTCTTCCTGGGTTCCCTCGTCGTCGTGCTTGAACTTCTGGAGGCTGGTACGAGTAGCCACGATCACGCGGGCCAGGACGTCGTGGATGAGGGATGGTCCCCAGCCGTTGTCGTGTTCGTTGGCCTCACGAGCCGTGGGGCCGCCGCGGTAGACGAAGCACAGGGCCTCAGCCCGCTTGGTCGGTAGGACGCTGCCATCCTTCTCGTGGGTCAGCAGGGGTTCGTCCGGCAGGTTGGCTTCTATCCAGGCCAGCACTTCCTCTTTGGAGAACGACTCCCTCATAATCCGGTCGATGAGCTCGATCAGGGAGTTGGCCGCCTGGGAGATCCCGTCCTCGGAGTGCGTCAGCGCGTCCTTGGCTCCTCTGATCTTTCTGACGAGTTGCGAGTTCTCGCGCTCCAGCCTCTTAGCTGAGGACTCGACCACCCGACTCCTGATGCTGGTGACGATCTGCGTCAGATCATCGGGCCGCCAGCCGACTAGGTCGTCGGCAGTCGCGACCGTGAGCTGCATAGGGAGCGTGGAGATGATTTTCTCCCCGAACGCCTCGTCCGCCCTTGCGATCAACTGCACAAGCTCAAGACTGAAGATGTCGGGCTGCGATACAGCTTTCCTCTGGTTCTCAGTCATGTTGCTGACCGCATCGCTCCACGCCACGGCGAAAGGCATCAACGCACGGAGCCCACGTCGTGCCGCCAGAGCTACGACCGCGCTGTCCTCTTTCACCGCGCCCACCAAACGTCTGAAGTCGGCAGCCCCCAGTAGCCGAAGTGCGAAGAGCTGGTAGTTCGTTCCCTTGAACGAATTCAGCCAGGATATTGCCTGGTCCTTGTCCTGGATCTGGGAGAGCGTGTAGGCGATTCCCCTCTCCACGTCTGCGATGCCGAACTCGTCGAGGATGGCTTCGAGCCGGTCCTGCCAGGGCTGGGGGCTGTCGGTGTCCATCAAGGCGCGGCACAGAGAGACCAGCAGGTCAGCACCGACGACCGCCGCGTCATCGATGTGCAGGGCTGCGCGGATCTCGGGATCAAGGCGGCGGACGAATTCCGCAATGCGCGATCGACGCTCATCACCAACCACGGGGTCCTGCATGTCCGCCTCGCTCCCCTCATGCGCCATGCACAACTGTTTAGCAATAAAAATACTCGGGCTGAGGCGAGTGCATCACTGGTTTTAGGTACCGTCCGCTTCTCCGCTCTGCTGGTCATAGCAGCTTCAACAGGCAGCCGTACGGCGGCATCTGGCGGAGCCGCAGGCGTGTCGGAACTCTGCGCGGTCGCGGAGGATAGGGATGACCTTTCCGTCCAATGCGGCCGATGTCCTCCCTCGCGGGCAAGGCTCCCAACGCTCCGGTGGCCGGGCGGGGTGGCCGATTGGCCACCGGCCCGCAGCACGGGGGCACGCTTACCCGAGCAGTGGAGTCGGCTGTTGCAGCCAGCCGATGATGTTCGGGCCCGATTGCCCGCGAGCACATCCTTCGGGCTAATCAGCTCCGGTAAGGCGCCCTGACTGGTTCTATGCCTGGCAGCATCCAGGCCCGACTTGTGGACCAGTAGAAGGCACGGCATGAAGCAAACGCTCAACGAACGGCAGCTGGCGGTGCTGGAGTGGGTCGGAAAGGGCTGTCCCGAGGGATCTTGGGCCTCCACTACCTACAAGACCAGTTGCCTGGCCCTGCAAAATCGTGGGCTGGTAACGGTAGCCCGGCGTGGCGGAGTGTGGAACGCGGTGCTGACTGACGCCGGGCGCCATTATCTGGCTCATGGCACCTACCCGGCACCGAAGTCCCCGGCGCGAGTGCTTCCCATCCCACGGCTGCCCCGAGTCACCGCGCCACCTTCGTCACCTGGCGTTCCGCGGCAACCGCGAAAGACGTACACCGATCAGCTCCTGGAAGAGCTGGAGACAGCCGGCGGCAGGATTCTGAAGTCGGGCCCCGACGCCGATGCCTGGTTGAGCCGTGCAGCCTCGGCGAGTAGATCCGGACGGATCCCGAAGACCAAGGAGCTGCAGTGGCGGAGGTGTCGTGAGGGCGTCGAGATCAAGCTCGTGGACATTCCCACGTGGCGCCTGGCAGTGCTGGAACCGGTGGCGGTGCCGTCACGGTTGACCCATCCGCATGCTGTCGTCCGAACGATGCAGAAGGTGACTCAACCCCTCGGGCTGACACGGCCAGTCCAGCAACGCGCTCTACGGATCGTGCACGCCCTCCTCACCGCCGTCGAACGCAACGGCCATACCTGTGCCGCTGGCACCGTAGGCGCGACAACGGTGCCTCACCGCCGCCTTCCGGCTCATCCGCACTTCACAATCAAAGCCCAAGGCCAGACGGTCGAATTCCGAGTGCTGCAGGAGAAGGACCGAAGCGAGCACATTCCGACGGACAAGGAGCTCGCGGAAGCCAAGAAGTCCTCGTGGATCAGGATCCCGCGGTACGACTACACACCCTCCGAGCGGCTGCGCATTGCCCTCAGCGGCGGTCAGTGGCATCACGGGTCCGAGTGGGCTGACAGCAGCGAGTGCCCCTTGGAGGAACAGCTCGCAGAGATCGTCCACGAGATCGGACTGCGCGGTGAGGCGGCCGAGCGTAAGCGCCTGGCCGAGGTTGAGGAGGCGCGGCAGAGGCGCTTGCGCTGGGAAGCTGCGATGGCAGAGGCCCGCGACCAGTACGCCGAGGACTACCGCATCAGGCACTTGGAGTCTCAAGAGGCGGCCTGGCGTCGAGCCACGCGCCTGAGCGAGTATCTGGAGGCCGCCCGCGCACACATGGCGACCCTTCCACCTGGACCGGAAAGGAGGAAGGCCGAGGAATGGATGGAATGGGCCACGGGACATGTGGCGCGTGTCGATCCGATGGTTCAACAGCTTCGGCTTCCCGACATCCCCGAACCCCGAGCCGACGATCTGAAGCCATTCCTCCGAGGCTGGAGCCCCTTCGGCGCCTATTAACACGGCTCGACATCTGCTCTACGGACAGTTCTGTCTATCTGGGGTGGGCTCTCCGTAGGGCGCGAACAACTCTGCTTGCAGACTGTGGGCTTCCTGGTAGACCATCTGGGGTGATATCACTACGGTGAGTGATCTTGCGTGACAGGCCGGGGGTGGGACCTGGCTGGAGTACTTGAGCCAGGCAGAGACGGAGCCCGGCCGGTCTTCGAGGGCTTTCCGGAGCCCAAATCGCCAGAGGTCGTCGTGCTTGCCCCGCCGACCCAGAGCGCTCCCATGCCCACACCCCAGGTGTACCTCCAGTACATCTATGACGCTGACGACTGGGAGGACAAGGAAACCTGATCGGGGAAGGCTGAGGAGCGTGGCAGCAAAGATCCAGGCCGTACCGCGCATCCGTTCAGCGGCCTTGCGTGGTAGCCACACCCTCTGCGGCGAGAGTCTGCGCAACCGGGCAGCCCCACGCCGCGCCCGGTCCGTCGGGTTCGATCGGTACGAGCCCGCACGCCCGGAAGAACGTCCGCCGGTCGGCCTCATCGTCGCCGCCCTGGGGGACCAGGGCCAGGAAAGCGCGGCCGGCATCCTGGGCCCGACGGGCAATCTCGGTGACCAGGGCGTGACCGACCCTGTGACGGCGGTGGGCGTCCGCGCCGGCCATCGTCAGGATCCACGCCTGCTCCCCGGGATGGCCGTGACGCTGCACGGGGTTCGTGGTGGAGCGCACCCGAAGGTTCCACTGATGGTCGGCTTCTAGTTTTCAGTGGTCGGTGTTTTGTTTTCAGTATCGAGTTATGCCTGGTGGTGGTGGGTGGGTTGGTCGTTCACTGAAGGCATGGCGCTGCTTTGGGACTGAAGAGTGCCGCTGAATTGTGGGTGATCCTGATGCTGGGTCTATAGCGGTAGAGGGCTTCGGGATGTGTCTGCATCCTGTGGATGTCACTTTTTGGAGTGATGTCGTGCGGCGTGTCTGCTCGTGTGTCTCGTGGCGGGGCCAGTCTGCGTCTGACAGGTACGGCATGTCAGAGGGTGGGCTGGTGGACGCAGAGGAGGGTCCCGGCTCCTGTGATGCGGTGGTCCCGGCTGGAGTGAGCCGTGAGGTCGCTGTGGGTCGGCTGCTTGTTCTGGATAGTCGGGGTGAGTTGGGTACAGCGCATGTGCGGTTGGTGGCGTCGGCGTTGGGTGTTTCTGAGCGCACGGTGTGGAACTGGCTGTCGGTGGCGCGTCGTGAGGGCAGGACAGGGCCGCGTCCGCGTCCGCGGTTCACTGTGACGCGTGAGATCCGGGAACTTCTCGCGCTGTGGAGTGGGAACGTCTCTGCGGTGCACCGTGAACTTGTCGCCCGTGCGGCGAGGGCTCCTTCGTCGGATCTGGTCCCGTCTCTTTCGGTTCTCCATCGTGCTGTTGTGCGGGATCTCTCTGCGGGGGAGCGGGCGGGACTTCGCTCTGGTGAGGCGGGGCGGCGGCGGTTCGATGTGTTCGGGAAGCGTCCGCCGACGTACCGCAACGCCTGCTGGGAGGGCGATCACAAGCGGGTCCCGGTGCGGGTGGACGTCGAGGGACAGGCGGTGTGTCCCTGGGTGACGTGGTTCATCGATGTCGCGACGAAGGTGATCGTGGGGGTGGCGGTCACTCCGCATGAGCCGGCCCGTGACGCGGTGCTGGCGGCGCTGCGGACGGGTATCAGCCGCGCCGGGCCCTACGGCCCGTGTGGTGGTCTGCCCGGCAGGGTGCGGGTGGACCGCGGCAAGGAGTTCCTTTGCAAGGCGGTGTCGCGGGCGTTGGGCGGTTTCGCAGTGCCGGTGGAGGATCTGCCGGCCTATACGCCATACCGCAAGGGCACCATCGAGGCGCTGAACAGCGCGGTGGAGGAGATGTTCCTAGTTTCGCTTCCCGGCTACACCCGCCGTGCCCGGCCCGTGGGTGTTCATCGCCCCGACGAGGTGGGGGATCTGCTGTCCTTCGCGGACTTCGTTGAGGTACTGCTGGACTGGGTGCGCTGGTGGAACACCGGGCACCGGCCCTCGGGCCTCGCGTCGGGGCTGACCCCGATGGCGGCGTGGGAGGCGGATCCGACCCCGGTGGAGGACGTCCCTGAAGAGCAGCTGGCGTTCTTCGCTCTGGAGGACGACGGCAGGGTGCGGAAGATTTCGACGAGCGGGGTCAGGTGGCGGCGCCGGTTCTACATCGCGCCGTGGATGGTCGGCCATGTTGGTACGCGCATCCGGCTGCGGTATCTGCCGCACTACGACGGACAGGTTGAGGTCTTCTCGGCCGAGCATCGGGACCGCCATCTGGGAACCGCCTATCTGGCCGAGGAGGCGACGCTTGAGCAGCGCAGAGCGCTCGCGTCGGTCAGAGAACGGAAGGCCCGCGCGTTGAAAGCCGACTTGAAGGCGGCGGAGAAGCAGCGCCGTACCCGCTACACGGCCACGACCACGCCGGATGTTCCTCGTCCGCGGCGCGCGGTCACCGGCCAGCAGGCCCAGGCGGAGATCGCCCGCGGGAAGGCGACGGATCTGGCGGCCCGCGCGCTGCCGGACCTGATCCCGCCCCGGGACCCGCCCGCAGACTGGGCCCGCCCGCATCCCGCCCCCGACGCCCGGCTGCGCCCGGGTACCGCGCCGCAGCCCCCGGTGTCAGGCGACGCAACCGGCACTGCACCCGCTTCGCAGACCGAGGAGTGACACCGGATGGTTACTGCTGAACGTAAGGGGCGTCTGCCCGGGGAGCGGGATGATCACTTCATGCGTCTGCCCGGAGCCCAGATCGTCTCCACGCGGGCGCTGCTCACGGCGCGGGAGAACATCCGGGCCGCGATCGAGGCGAAGGCGATGATCTGCATTTACGGGCAGGCCGGGAACGGCAAGTCCTTTGCAGTGAACGCCTCGCTGCGCGAGCTCGCGCCGGCCTTGACCCGCCGGATCCAGTTCCGGGCCCGCCCCTCCACCCGGGACCTGCGCCACGAACTGTTCCACGCCCTCGGCCTGCCGGGCCGGCCGCCGTCACATGCGATCGAGTTCGACCGCATGCTGCGCGGCGCTCTGGAGGAGCCGAGGGTGCTGGTGTGTGATGAGGCGCAGTGGCTGTCGAAGCTGTGCTTCGAGTACCTGCGCTACCTGTGGGACGACACCGCATCCGACCTCACCATTGTTTTCACCGGCGGCAACGGCTGTTTCGAGATGCTGCAGAGCGAGCCGATGCTCGAGTCCCGGGTCTATGCCTGGCAGGAGATCGGCGGCATGCCCTTGGACGAGGTTCTCACCGTCATCCCCGCCTTCCACCCCGTATGGGCAGAGGCGGACCCCGGCCTGATCGCGGTCTGCGACCAGGAGGCCGCGCACGGGAACTTTCGGGCCTGGGCGAAGATCACCCACCACCTGGTGACCGGCCTGAAGGAGACCGGCCGCAAACGGGTGGACGAGGAACTGCTGCGCTGGGCCTACAGCAAGCTGTCCGCCCGGCAGGCCGTCTGACCATGCTCAGCTGCGACAACCCGCCCCCGGTCACCGTCATCCTTGACCCGGGCGACGACCTGGTCCACACCCGCGCCGCTCTGGCCGTACACGCTCCCGAGAGCGGAAGGCTCACGGTTCACCCCACACCTGGCACCGACTCCGTTCTCACCCTGGCTTACGGCGTCCTCGCCGCCCTGGACAAGCCCGTTCCCGTACCCGGCTACCGCCAGCTCGACACGGCCCCCGCCTGGACGCTGGCGGCGGCCTGGATCCTCGCCACCCGCACCAGCCACCTGATGCTCCTGCGTGCCCACTTCCTCACCCCTCACCGCCTCGGGGCCCTACTACAGCTACGTGACCGGACCGGCCTCAGACTGGCTCTGGTCTGCCACACCCGGCACGTTCCCGCCCCCGTCGGGCGTGCGCTGGCTGGCGTTGCCCACCACGTGGCGGAGGCGACCGCCCTCCTGCCCGCGGCAGAGCCGCCCACCGCCACGCCACCGGAGCCGGCCAAGCGCAGGCCGTTGGCCAACCGGTGGCTCAACCTGCCCGCTCTGACCACGCTCACCGCTTTCGACTCCGCAACCCGGCCCTGCCAGTGCACAGCGCCCGTAGCCGAAGACCGGGACTTCTTCGCGCCCGTCCTGCCGGCCCTCACCGAAGCAGAGGTAGCCCACCGGCTGCACCGCGCCACCGCACATCCCCACCTGGCGGCCCAGCTTGCCACCGCCGTCTTCACCGCAGCCTCCACCACGCAACTGGACACTGCCCACGTCCGCGATCTCGCCCCGGACGCCTGCACCATCACCCTCCATGACGACGGACTGCGCCAGGGCTGCATGACCCACCACGTCCCCGCTTGGGCACGCCCCCTGTTACTCGCCGCCGCCTTCGTATGGCACATCGCCTCCGGCACAGGAGGGCCGCTGTTCACCGACCCGCTGGGCAGTAACGGCCTGCCCTATCTGACGGACTTCGCCGAACGCTTCAAGCTGCGCCCACCCCAGCCGCCCCGCCTCAAAAGACGCAAAGGCTCACGTGCCCCGACCAAACCCCCCGAGACGATCTGGCCCTGCAGTCCCGCCCACTACGCGCTGTCCTGGGCGATGCAAGAGCCCGACCTCATGTACGGCTGCCCCCACCCGCCGCCACACACCCGGCGGACGATCGACGCGTACAAGAGAGGATGGCCGCCCCCGTACTTCGGGCAGCGTTCGCTTCGCCGATCGCGCTGAACTTCTCGCCTGCAGGCATGCTTTTTTACTTACTGGCTGGTAGCAGACGCTTTGGCTGGGAGTCCGCTGGAACATCCTTCCAGGCGCCGAGATCCACGCGGCATGCCGATGAGGCCGGTCCCCGTGGCCTGTGGCGTCAGCTGACCTGCTCGATGGCCGCGGCCACCAATCGGCACGCGCCTGCTGGTCGCCGCCCGCAGGCCGAGGACTTCGCCGCGCCGCGTGCGCCGGCTCCGCTTCGGCCCAGCAGCTCGCTGCGACTTAGCCAGGTACGTGATCGCTTTGGTGGACAGCGGGGCGCTGCCCGCGTGGGCGGCTTTTGGGAAGTCCTCGAGCTGGCCTGGCAGTTCTGGTGAGGCTCAGACGATGTGGACGCGTTCGGTGTTGCCGTCCTTGTCCCGCAGGAGGACCTCTTTTCCGTCGGCCATCTGCTGGGCGAGGAAGGCGTAGACCTGTACGGCCCGGTTGATGGTGTCGGTCTTGGACAGTCCGGTGATCCTCATGAGTGCGGTGACCGCCTGGGCGGCCACGGGGATGAGGGTGACGGTGAAGCGCTCGTTTTCCGTACGTACGGCGTGAAGCTTGTCCGCTTCTCGGGCCATGTCTCTCAGCCTCATTCAGGTCGGGGGAAGGCACCTGCTTGATGCCGGTCTCTTCATCATGACATCCCTGCACCTGAGTAGCACCATTTTGGTGTGTGACTGCGGCGAGTCAGGTGCTCCCCAGCTGCTGCTCACAAGCGTGCAGCACCAATCTGGTGATCTACCGGTGCGCTTCAGGTCTCGCGTCGTGTACTCTGGGACTGCGGCAATCGCCGTGGAGTGCAGTCGATCAGAAGGGTTCAGCATGCCAAATCTCCTACGCCAGCGGTTCAACGGGCGTCTTTGGAAAGCCCGTTACTCGGTCCTCTACGACACGTAGGGGCGAGCAGCTGGCTGGGAGTGAGTGATCGAGCTGAGTCGCGCGCCGATTCGCGGTGCGGGGGTTCGATCGCCGCAGCATGGAGGACCCAGCCCATATGATCGACAACAACGCACAGGCCACCCTTCCGGCAAATGACGGCGAGCAGCCGTCGCCGCAGGCCGAGGTGCAGATCTGGACGACTCCCGTCGACCAGGAGGAAGCGCCCAGCAGTGAAGCGCAGGTGGACATCGAGGTGTCCAAGGCGAAGTTCAAGGCCGGGATGCGTGTCCCGGGCCGTAATACCGGACAGATGATCAACGCGTCGACCCGTGTCCTGGGAATCATCGGCTCGGTGGCCGGCCCCCTCGTCGTGCTGAAGCTGTCCGTGGACCTGCGGATGCCCTGGCAGGGCATCTGGGCCCTGGCGCTGGCGATCGGGAGCCTGCCCGTGATCCACGTCCTTCTCGGCAACCGTCACGACAAGCGGTAGCCCGTAGCGGGGTGATCCTGCTTTCGAATCGGCGCCGGACTTTGTCCGGCGCCTTTCGTGTCTGGTGGGTCAGCCTGCTGGGGCTGGACTGATGAGCTGGTCGAGGAAGCGCTGGGTGCCAGTGTCAGTGGCGTGGATGCGGGTGGTGTGGGTGCCGCGGGTGAGCAGGACGCGGTAGGTGTTGAGGGCGTAGCGCAGGTACTGGTCGGGAGTGAGGTGGCGGAGGTCTTTGTCGCGGCTCTCTTCGGGGTGGGCGTGCCAGCGGCCGTTGGCCCAGGTGAGGTCGGGGCCGATGATGACGCCTGCGTGGTGGTATTCGAGGCCTTGGGCGGTGTAGATGCAGCCGATCTGCTGGTGGCCGCCGGTGTGGGTCGCCCAGAGCTGGCTGTTGGGGGCCAGGGGGAGGCCGTCCGGATCGGTGAGAGCGGTGGCGGCGTTCCAGGCGGCGCGCCATGTCCGCAACGGTACGGCGGGATCGGTGGTGGGCACGTCGATGCTGATGTCGAGGGGGAGCGTGGCGGCGCCGCGGGGTCGAGTGCGCGTCCAGGGCCAGCAGAACCCGGCGGTGGTACGGGCACTGTGCCCGGCGGCGGTGGCTTGTTCGGTCCACCGCTGAAGGGCGAAGGGATCCTCGGCGAGGCCGAGATCGTAGCCGGTGTGCCCAATCCAGCGGACCGGCCTCCCGTACAGGAGGGCGTCGACCCAGGTGGTGTAGGCGGCTGAGCCGCTGCAGCGGAAGGATCCGGCGAGCTCCAGGTGGTGGTGGACCCGGCCCAGACGCCGGGCGGCCGTACGGATCTCCTCGACGGTGGTGCCCTCGTCGGGGCGGATGACTTGCCGCTCGTCGAGGAAGATGACGGCCAGCGCGACGTGTTCCACCACCGCAGCCAGGTCCGATGGCAGTCCATGGGCGCCACTGCGCTTGATTCGCTGCGCCTCGTCGATGACGAGCGCGCCGGCCTGGAGCGCAGTGCTGCGCAGGGAGCCGGCCGCGGGGAACAGTTCGCGGGCGGCGCTGTGGCCGCGCACGGCATCCAGGAGATGGGCGCGCAGGGTGCCGGACGGTGTGATGAAGCGGGGACGCGTCGCGGGGTGGACGCGCATGAGGCGGCCGAGCAGCCGCACGGCGAGCGCGGTCTTGCCGCTGCCCGGGCCGCCGCTCACGGTGATGACCGCACCGGCCCCACCCGCGCCCTGCACCGTATCCTCGCCGTGGGCGGGCAGGTGGTGGGCCGCGGCGGCGCGGATCCGCACGAACGCGTCCTGCTGGTCACCCACCAGAGCGAAGGTGCTGTTGCCCTCCAGGTCGGAGCCGACGTGGTCGAGCAGCCGGCTGGACGGCTCCCACCGGACGTGCTCGAATACCTCCACCTGCCCGGCGTCCGGCGCCGCCAGGTCCCCACAATGCAGCAGCTCCGCCAACGACCCAGCGGGCCCGCGTAGATCTCCGGCGGTCAGGACAGGGACACCAGCGTCCGCTCCGACGCCGGCCAGCAAGCGGGCCCCCTCGGCGCTGGTCGCGTTATGCAGCACCACTACGGCACGCACATCCAGTTCCGGAGCATCCTTGGGCCGCCAGTGCTGGAAGAAGCTCCGGTAGGCGGCGACCTGGTACACCGGATGGGCTGTCACCAGCCCGTCGCTGCGCATGACCCGGTCTCCGTCGAGGATGCGGCAGGTCTGCCACTGCTTCAGCTCGACTATCACCAGCCGCAGCATCCCGCCCGGCCCGGCCCCGACCAGCAGCGCGTCCAGCCGCCGGCTGCCGCCCGGCGTCCCGTACTCCAGGTACACCTGGAGATCCGACAGCCCCGCCCGCACTAACGCCTCGAACAGCGGCGGCCAGCTGTTGCGCCAGCTGCGCGCCTCGGCCTCACTTGGAACCCCGAACCCGGCCGCCGTGTACCGTGCTGCGCACTCCTGGATGAACGACGGATCACCGACACGTGCGGCGATCGCGCCCGCCCGGCCAGCCGCCGCACACGCAACCGCCCCAGTCGGCTCCGGGATCGCTGTGCCCGGCTCGGGGCGTGTGGCGGGGACGGTGATCCTGTCGGGCGCGGATGTTTTCGCGGACTGGTCGGACACGTGCTTCCCCCGGGTTCTACGGCATCCCACAGCCACCCCCGCGCCGCCAGGTCGACCCTGCCGGCCCGGATCATCCTGACCCTGCTGCGCTCCAGCCGCCGAGGCTGCTGCGTTGTCAGTGGCCTTCTCTAGCCTGTGAGTTGCTGTCATCTCTGGAACCTGACTGGCACAGACTATCAAACCAAAAACTCTATCGACTGCTCGATAAGAGCAAGCTTATGATGCTCCGCATGAAGAGTTCGATGTTCGTCATGGTCCATGTGGGCCAGAGCACCGAGTCCCAGCGCAACCTCGAGCACGGCATCGAGACGCTCTCCTGGGGCTTCCCCGAGAAGAAGCCCGAATACGAGGACGCACACCCGCAGTTCGCCGTCCTGGCCACTGGGGCCTCACCGCGTGTCCAGCTCGAAAACTGGCTGCAGGACACCGCCACCCTGTACCTCTTCCAGGTCCGCGGTGGCTTCTACGAGGGCAGGTCCTGGCACTGGCCCGACGAGGAGGCCGAGCAGCGCCTGAAGTACCCGCAGCGCTTCGGCATCGAGCCCCTGGCCAAGCTCGACAACGTCCCCCTGGGCCCCGACGGGCCGCTCACCGAGACCGGGAGTGACGCGATGCGCCGCTCGGGCACCGACCGGGGCATGGGCAAGCTCGTCCAGATGCCCGCCCACCGCCTTCTGGAGCTCGCCGGGATCCCCTTCGACCCGGACGAACCCGAAGCCGTCCCCCTGGACAGGTCACCGGGCTTCACGGCCGAGCAAGTCGAGGGCAAGAAGAAACCCCAGCGCCGCCGGCGCGGCGCCGGCTACATCTCCGACCCCAAGAAACGCAAGGCCATCGAGGAGTACGCGGAGCAACTCGCCACCGTCCACTACGAAAAGGACGGCTGGACGGTCGAGAAGCTGGGCAAGCCCTACGACCTGCGCTGCACCCGCGGCACGGAAGAGCTCCATGTCGAGGTCAAAGGCACCACGGGGGCCGCGACGAGCGTCGAGCTGACGATCAACGAAGTCCTGCACGCCCGGGAGAAGGACAACACCGTCGACCTCTACGTCGTCAGCGACATCAAGGTCGACACCCGGACCGACCCGTACACCCCCAGCGAAGGCACGGTCTCGCACTACACCGACTGGGAACCGGCCGAGGAAGATCTGAGGCCCCGTAAGTACGAGTACCGGCTCCCCGACACAGCCGCTTGACCCGCGGGAGCCTGGCCACAGGAAGGGAGGCGCAGGACGACGCCCAGCTCCCTGTGTGTCAGTTACCTCCATAGTTGCCACATTGCTGGATCTCTGACCTGGGGTGCGGTAGTTGTATCGGCAGGAACGAACCCCCTGTGTGACCTGCCATTGTGTGAGTATCTCTGACTTGATCATGCTGCTGACCTGGGATGCAGCAGTTCAAGCGGGAAGTGTTGTAACCCCACTGGTAAATCCTTTGGATTCAGATGATGTGATCGAGCTGATCAAATCTGTCATGGCCATGGCATTAATTTCGAGTGGGGGCGAGGCGCGACGAGCCGTGTGTTGGGATGGCGGTGCCTGTCAGCCCTCTCTTCGCTCCGACACCGTTTGTCAGGGCTCAGTGCCTGCTGGTAGCGCGGCTGGGAGAACAGTGCCTTGCGTTGCCGGGCGCCTGGGTGGGCGACGGAGTGCGCCTTGTTGTCAGTGCCCCCTGGGACACTTGGCATGGAGCGCGATCAGCAAGGGAGATACCTCGTGGCTCGAAGCGGCGGATTCAAGATCAACAGGCAGGGCATCCGGCGGATGATGGGGGAGATCCAGCGGGAGATGGACAAGTACCCGGTCACCGCCAGGGTGCAGGCCGACCCGGATGTGTCCTTCGGCGACACGAACGTCTTCAACGGCCCGGTCATCCATGGCGACGTCCGCGGTTCCCAACTGGCCTGGGGCAACAACTCCGTGAACCAGAGTCAGGACCAGAGCAAGCCGATCGCCCCGGGCTTCGAGGCCATCGCCCAGGCCGTAGTGGACACGTTGAGGCAGCTTCCGACTCTTGGCGTGTCGGACGAGGACCTGGAAGATGCCTCGGCTGTCGGCGAGGAGGTCCTCAACGAGGTCGTACAGCCCGAGCCGGACCGTGGCGTGATCCGGCGTGCTGCGGCTGCGCTCAAGGGCTACCTTGCGCCGATCGCCACAGGTGCGGTCGCGGCCGGGGCCGTGACCGGGGGTGAGGAGACCGCACGTGTCTTGATCGAGCGTCTCAGTACCGCTCTGTAGACCAGACCCGGACTGCTGGCTGATGCTCTGCTGGGCACCCACCTTCGTGGGTGCCCAGCAGAGCATCAGTGCTTCTCGCCGCTCAGTCATCCCCCGTCGAAGGCGTCTCGGGGGCCCGAGCAGAACCAGGCCGGAGAAAATCGGTGGGTCCGGTCCGGAGCTGTGCCGATACTGGCGACGACGGAAGTGAGGGTCCCATGCCGCAGGTTGAACCGAGTGTTCTCGGCGCCCTCATGGAAGCGGCGAAGGACACCGTTTCCTATGAGGCCATCGCCGTCGTGCTCGCGGCCGCGGACATAGACACGACCACGGCCGCCGCACAGCAGCGTGATGCACTGCTCGCCGCGCTGCGACTCCGGCTACCCGGGACCGGGAAGGCGCAGGGCTCCACCGGAACGCTCCCCGGTGGCCCGCTCAAGAGGCGCTCTGTGAGCCTGGCCGAGGTCACGGCCGACCAGTTGGAGATCTGGAGCGCCTACGCCGATGCCGTGAGCACTCCGTTCGTCCGGGGCCGCCTTCATCATCTGCTGTTGGCCGCAGGACATGGCCGCAAGCCCGATCACGCCCGGGGCGCGGCCGCCGGATACCTGGACGCGGCACCGCTTCTGCTTTCCGCCCTGAAGCGTTTCCCCGGCCTGGTACGCGCGACCGAGTGCCTGCGCTGGGCCGGAGACCTCGCCTGGGCCTTCAACCAGAAGGACCTGCAGAAGCGCGTCACCGAGGACTTGGTCGCCCTGGTCGAACGCGTCCTGGCCGATACCGAGGACCACCCGGGGATCGCGGACTGCCTTCTGGAAGGACTGCGCGTTCAGCGTTACGACATCACGGACTTCGCGGAGCGCGCCGCACGTCGCTATGCCGGCGATGTGCACGCTCATGTCGGCTTCCTCAAGTTGCTGCGGGAGGTGGCGCCCGCCTCCCGCCGAGCCGACATTGACACGGCGATCGTTGATGCCCTCCTCGACGCCGCCGACGCCGACGTCAACGCCGGGTTCCGTCGTCATAACCTGCTGACCTGGGCCGCGACCGAAGCACGGGACTGGGGTCTGTCCGAACTGAGGGTGCGCGCCGAGATGGCCCTGCAACAGACCGATCCGGACTCTCTGGGATGGACTCGGCTCTCTCGCGTACTCATCCCCCCGCGGGGACTGTCCGCGGGGGCGCGAGCGCACATCGACGCCGCCGTGGATCTGCGAGACGCCCTGTGGCGAACCGCGCAAGACGTGCATCCGGCGATGCGCGAGCACGCCGACGATGCGCACGTGCTGGAAGGGCTGCTGCGGATTCCGCGCACGCGCATCAACACGGCTGGACCTGTCCAGGTCACCCCGCCCGTCGACGCCGACGACAACCACGTCGTCGCGCTGCAGGTCCTCGCGATGGACTTTCTCGGGCACCTCACCGCTGATCAGCTCGACCGCATCCAAGAACGCTTCGTACCCGACGAGGCCGAGCTGATCACCGCCCTGGCCCACGACACTGTCTTGCCCGAGCCTCGCGCCCGAACCTTCGCCCACGCCTTCCGGTACTTCTGGCTGGGGGAGTTCGACGCGGCGGCGTGCATCGCCCTGCCCCAGGTCGAGCAGATCCTCAGACAGCTCCTGCGCCCCCGAGTTCCGATCGTGTCTGTGGCCCAGGGGAAGACCCCCGGCACCGTCGACCAACTGGGCGGACTCATCCGCAGCATGCCGGCCGCCGGGTATCCCGCGGATTGGAGCCGAGCCCTGGAGCTCCTCCTCGTTGACCCCGACCGCGGCATGAACCTGCGCAACAACGTCTGCCACGGCCATCGAACCCCCGCTCCCTTCACCCAGCCCGCCCCCTGAATGGGTTCCAGACAAGCTGTAGCTCAAAAAGGGGACAGTGGGATGGTTTTGGCGAATCAGCAGTGCTGCTCGGCAGAGAAGCATCCTCGGCTGCACGTTCTCCCCGCACACAGCATGCTGCGGCCTCTCCGGCGGGCCGCCCGGACGTCAGGCCTCGACGTTGATGCCGTAGTCGGCGGCCAGGCCCGCCAGACCGGTGTCGTAGCCCTGCCCGACAGCGCGGGCCTTCCATTCGGTCGTGTGGCGATAGAGCTCCACCGCGATGGTGACGGTCTCACCCGAGCAGAAGGGCCCCGGTATGAAGGTCAGCTGGGTGCCGGAGGGCTGGGTGATAAGTGCTTGCCACTGGGTGTGCTGGTCGAAGACTGCTGCGGATTGGGCCTCAAGATCGATGCTGACGATGACTGCGATGGTTGCGATGTCGCCAGGGATGAGGTCGAGGTCGGCGGTGACGATGTTTGAGCCGACGCGGACCCCGTCGTGGCTGGGATGGTTGTAGAAGACGAGGTCGTGGTCGCTGCGAACCTTGCCGTTGCGACTAAGGAGCACAGCGGACACATCAACGGGTGCGCCGGTGGCGGTGATGCGAACTGTGGTCGGCTCGGTGCGCAGGGCTGTGTTGGTTCCCTTCGTCAGCAGGCGCCGAGTGCCGCTTTCCTCGGTGGGAGGCGGCGGGTTGGTGGGGGAGTGGGGTGTGGCCGAGGGCGGGCTGGTACGGGTGAGCGTGGCGAGAACGTGCTGGAGGACGGGCCAGCCTTCGGTCTCCTCGCCAGGCCAGGGCCAGGTCAGCCGCTGGGCGCCGAACTCCTTGGCGGTCGGCGGCTGCCCGAGCGCTTCCTGCAGCTGGAGGTAGCGCAGACTCTCGGTAGCCAGGCGGCTGAGCTGCCACTGCCGTTGGGTTTCCTCCGGGCTGTTCATCCAGGTGTCATGGTCGACAGGCTTGCCGCCCAGTTCCTGGTAGACCCGGCGGGCGAAGTCGTAGCCGTCTTCGGTCAACAGGCGGGCGGGCCGCTTCTGCTGGGACGGCGCTGGCTCGCCGATGGCTGTGTACAGCGCTTCCAGGTCGCTGCCCGTCCAGTGGTTGGCTGCCGTGGTGGCGAACCGGGCGAACTGGGCCAGGGTGGGCGGCCGACCCTTGGCGGCGACGAAGCGGTGGTGCTCACGGGCGACGTCCTCCAGCTCAGAACGCCAGCGGTGCTTCAGGTAGGCGTCGAGGTGCTGCTCGGTCCAGGCGCGACGGTGTCGTGTGATGAGGTCCCGCACCCGCTCGAAGCCGGCCCGGCGGGTGCCGCGGCTCATGCTGGAGGTGATCGTCACCTGCCCGTACGGGGTCTCGATCGTGCTGTCCTTGCTGTCGGTGATCTCTTCCTCAGCCCCCAGGAGCTGTTCGGCAGCCTGCAGCTCGCGGAAGAGGGCGGCGTCGACGGGGCATCCGGCCGCGCGCAGGGCGGCCAGCGGTCTGCTGTAGTAGCGGTCGACCCGGTCCAAGGTGGTGCGTGAGTAGGGGCCTTCGCACACGAACCAGGCGGTCAGGCCAACGCCGTGCCAGAACTCGGCCGCAGGACCGAGGGCTTGGGCCATGGTTTGGTGCGGGCGAGGGTTGCTGACGATGCTGCCGGGGTGCCGCGGGAGCGTCACCGTCTCCCACAGCCGCCCCACCTGCTCTCGAACCTCGGCGGGCAGACGCTGCCGGTACAACTGGGGGGTGAACCCCTGCTCGGTCCTAGACAGCATCATCAGGTCCTGATCGACCAGGCCCCACAGGGACGGCATTCCCCGTGACTGGGCTGCATGTGCCTGGTCGAAACCCGCCCACCAGTCGCGCAGGGCCGCAGCCCGCTCTTCCACCGGGGACACGGAACTGCCGCCGCCGAGGAAGGCAGCGAGCATCGCATGGACCTCGTCCTCCGCGATGCCCGCCTCGGCAGCCATGCCGGCCGTCTGGGCCGACATGCCGACGTACAGACGCGGCTCGGGCAGAGCGGTGATGATTTCTTCATCCGGGTGAGGGGGAGCCTGAAGGTAGTCCAGCACGGCCAGCCACTCGCCCCCGAAGTACGCGGAGACGACCGGCTGCAACTCCTTGGTGAGCACCCGGCGGGCCAGGGCCGTGCCCGTCTTTGCCTTCTTGGCGAAACCAGCCATCAGCCCCTGCAACCGCTGGATCCGGTGACGTGCGACAAGCTCCACGAGGTCGGCAGCGGCAAGAGTGTCCAACAGAGCCAGGCGGGCCTGCTGCTGTCCCGCACGGTCCAGCTGGTGCCAGCCGCCGCCGAAGCGGAAGGCTTCCAATGCACCCTCGTTGATGCCCAGCAGCCGGTAACGCTCGTCGATCGCGGTCCAGAACCGCTGCTGTTGCGTGCGGGGGAAGATCTCTCCTGCCGCCCGCAGCCGGACCGGCTGAAGCAGTGTCTCGAACAACGGCACCAGCAGCGCCCACAGCAGCACCGTGTCCCAGCCCTCCACAGCGGTGAGACGGGCGGTGTCATCGGCGGCCAGCGTCAGAGCGTGGGCGGGGCGTTCACGCAGCAGATGCGGCAGGTTGACTGCCCCCGCCTTCACCGAGACTTTCTCCGGCAGGTACCACGCCCCGCGCCGCTGCTGCTCTTGGACCTCGAAGACGCGGGCGCAGAAGGCTTCCTCTTGCCGGGTGAGGGCCGTCACCTTGGCGGTGTCCGGCGTCTGACGGCCTCGGCCGGGGACGACGGTGGCCACGGGCTGTCCGGCGAGCCCTGCGGCCAGCAGTCTGGCCGTCAGCGCGTCGATGTCGGCAAACCGGTGCTGCCCGGCCGCCCGCTCCAGGGCGAGCGCTGTCTCGGGACTGCTCTCCAGGGCCGGCTGCCACCAGCGTGTCGGGTCACTGGCCACCGGTCAGCCTCCGCATGTACTCGACGAACTGCTCAAACGGCACCGCGGCCGCAGTGCCTTGCGCATAGACGGCGTAGCGCTGGGCCATCAGCTGCATCTCCCGCTCGCTCCTGCGGGCCTCCACACGGTCCAGCTCATGCACCACGCGCTGCTCGACATGTCCCCGCTCGTACAGCACGAACGCGTCCACCCCGCCCAGGCCCCCACTGGCCCTCTGCGAGGTGCCGTCTTCGTTGACGAGATCTGCTTCCAGAGAGGTGGCGTCGATCAGCGGGACGTCCAGGAGGAGAGCGGGGTCCATGTCGTTGTCCGAGCACATGGCCTCCAGATGATCCTCCAGGCCGAGTTCGGCATGGCAGACCACGTCCAGGTACTGCTGGTCGGCGGCCAGTCCGGGGTGGCGCAGGACGCGGACACCACGGCCGACGAACTGGTAGAACTCGCCGAAGCTGCCATAGGGGCGCAGCGGCACGACCACGGTGATCGGCGGGAAGTCGTAGCCCTGGCCGAGCATCCGCAGCTGAACGATGCCCTGCAGATCCCCGGCGTCGGACTCGAAGCGCCGCCGTGTGGAGGCGATCGTGGAGGCGGGCAGGCTGTGGTGCAGCGTGGCGCAGGGGACCCCGTGCTCCTCGGCGATCCGCGCGATCTGCTCAGCATGCGCCTGGCCCATCGCTGCGAACAGCACCCGTGGCTTGATGGGCGCAAGCAGCTTGGCCTGCGCATCCAGACACGCTCTCGTCACCGTCATCACCTGCCGGATCGGCGCCTCGGACTGCGCGGTGATGCGTGCCATCTTCCGCTCGTCGCCCAGTGTGGCCAGCAAAGCATCACGGCCCACGATCTGCTCGCGCCGCCCGTCCGGCCACACCGCCTCATACACCGTCGACGCCACCTCGGGGGCGAACCGGTGCACCCGCAGGTTCTTCGCGGATCCGTCCACGACGGAGTCGACCAGCCGGTAGCGGTAGACGACATCGGCGTCGATCGGCTTGCCGTCCAAACGCTGGAAGCACGCCGACATCAGCAGTGTGCGCGCACCCTGGAAGTGGGCGAACAGCCGCTGGTAGGAGGCGCTGGCCGCGATGTGCGCCTCGTCGACAACGATGAAGTCGATGTCGCCCGGCTCCAGCTTGGCCAGCAGGTCTCCGTCACTGTCACCCGTGCCCAGCGCATGGAAGTTGGTGACCAGGATGTCCGCGTCCAGAAGCCGCTCACGGCTGACCTGGCTGATCTGCCCGTCGTCCGCGTCCAGGACGAGCGTGGCCGGCGGAGGGGCACCGGGCAGCAGCGGCCCGCCCGCCAGCCCATACAGGACGTTGCCCGGCATCCCCGCATCGAGGGCCTTGGCGAAGGTGCCGCGGATAACCGAGCCCGGGGTCACCACCAGCGCCCGCCGTCGGCTGAACGACAACGCGGCCGCCACCCCCAAGGCCGTCTTGCCCGACCCCACCGCCATCACCGCAGCCGCATGCCGGCCGCCGGAGGCGTAGTAGTTCGCCAACGCGGCCAATGCCTCGTCCTGGCACTCCCGCAACGGCGCCCGGTCCACCCTGGCCCGTACACCGGCGAAGTACGCCCCGCCTGAAGGCAGTTCGGCACAGCCGGGCGGATCGGCCGCCCGCATCGGATCGCCGGCCATGTCCGGGATCTCGATGCGCGGCACGGCAGTCACCAGCGGCGCCAGGAGCGGATCCTGCCGCAGCATCGCCTGCAACTGGGCCACACAGCGCGCGGTGTCCGCCCGCACCGCATCGTAGGAGAACCGCAGCACCGTCAGGCCCGTGGCGGCCAGATCGTTCTGCCGCAGCCGGTCGTAGGTGAACGCGGCCCGGTCACTGTGGAAGGCGAACCCGTCCAGCTCGACGGCCAACTGCAACGACTCACCCGCGATCAGGTAATCTAGCCGGTAGGCACGCTCGTTCACGGTGACCGGATGCTGGCTGTGCACCCGCGAAACGATCGACGCATCCACGGCCGGGCTGAGCACCCACCGTAAGAACGCCTCCTCCAGGTAGGAAGAGGCGGGGATCAGCCGTTCCAGCCGAGCACTCATGCCGGTCCGCTCCCCGCCGCTTCGGCGACCAGCGGCCCGGCTTTCTCCGACAGCCGGGCCGCCACGTCTTCGCCCTGTCCGAATCGGGCCAGCCGCCGCGCCAGCTCGAGAGCCTCTGTGAAGGCGCCCTCGCGCTCCAGCAGACCGATCAACCGCGGCACCGACGTCACCCGTACAAACGTCGCCGGAGCGTCGGCGGCGTCGTCGAAGGACACTGCCTGCGGGGCGGCCTCCATCAACTCCAGGTCCAGCAGGGCGAACACCTCAAGGAGCGCAAGGGCCTCAGGGGCCCCACGACGCGTACTCCACAGCCGATCGACCGCGCCCTGCAGGACGAAGTGGTAGTCCATGGCCGAGCCCGGAAGCTCCAGCGCTTCCCAGACACGGGCGACCAACTCCGGCCCGCGTGCATCGAACGGCACATGCCGGCTGGCCGGCGTCGCAGATGTACTGCCCTCGGCGGTCGGCCACATCGGCGAGCCGTACGACTCGTCGGGCCGAACCCCTGCTCCCGGCAACGCCTCACGCACGACACCCGGGCTACCAGCAAAGGCAATGCTGGGTATCGCCGCCATACGCTCAAACCACGCCCCCACGTTCCCCCCTCATACGCATACAGGGTCCCGCACCCTTACATGTCGTGCAGCCCCACCCACCCCTGGGACAGTTCATTGTCACAGGTTCGCGTGCCGCAGCCACAGCTCCAAGGCGCTGGGCGGCCAGGCCGGCTTGTTCCTCTTGGGCGGGGGAGGAGACGAAGGGGAGTTGCTCAGAGGTCACTGCACTGCACGATGATGCAGAGCGTGTGTTGGCGATCGCGGTGTCGAGAATATTGAGCTCTGTCTGTGTCCTCGATCAGGTCGCAACGATTGGGCGTGCAAAGGCTGCCCGGCGCCGTTGAAAGGGGGCCTGGCTTTGAGAGAGCCCAGATTGGGTCCGGTGCGCATGGTGTTTTCTACTTGCCGCGGAGTTCATCGATCCGACTCTGCTCCCACCAGTCCATGATCATGTCGAGGCGTCTGACGGACGGTTCGATACGGCTCAGGGCCCGGTCCAGGTTGATAAAGGGAATCATCAGACCGGTGAGCGACGACGTCTTGGACTTCAATCCCTCTGCCTGCTTTTCCCAGGACGGCAGCTGTTTGGACACGTCACTGAGGCCGGTCAGCATGCGGGCCATGTCGTCATCTGGGAGGGAGGGGTCCGCTTCACCGGAGCTGTTGACGCCCAACAGCTGCTGCGCGATGGCTACGGCCGCCAATACAGTCTGCACACGCTTCACTGCATGATCGTGGAACCGGCGGGCCATCGCTTTGACATCGACGTCGATGGCTTCGACGAGTCGGCCCCGAAGCTGCTGTGGCGTCACGACGGGAGATGGGTCCGAAGATGCCATCGTCCACGCGATCGGTTTGTGCCGGCCGACAAGTTCGTCGGCCAGAACCCTGTAGGCCAGCACAAGATCTGAGATCAAATCCGGTTCCAGCGTGTCCCGGTGGTATGCCGCGTTGCGGTACTGGTGCAGCCGGTCGAGCACTTCGCGTTCCTGGGCTGTCAGCACACCTCTCTGCATCAGCAACTTGGTCTTTTCGTGCAGGTGGTCGTCCAGAGCCTTACGGCGATCCGGTCCTACGTGCTCGTCGACCAGTTGACTCAGCTGCTCGTTGAGCTGTCCGCCGCTGTCACGGAACTCGCGCATCTCCTCAATGACGCTGTCAGCGATCTGGAAAGCCAGCTGGGAGTTGACTTCACGGCCGATGACCACCTCAACCAGGTGGTCAAGGAGGATGAGAGCAAGACGGTCGTGTGCCTGGTCGCCTGCCTCGGCGCATCGCCGGATCTCGGTTATCTCGACCGCGAGCCAGTTCCACTGCTCGGCATGCTGTACGGTCACGCGGTCCCAGTCGGAAGCGAAAGGCTGCATAAGAGGCATGGCGACAGCCTCCCACCGCCTGACCGGCACACCACCAGTGACGGGCGTCGCGAGCGGCCCTGCGAGCCTGCTGCCCGGAAGGATGACAAGCGTGTCGAGCCCGGCCACCGTACCGATCACCCCGGAAGAACGCTGGGGGGAACTCGGCCTGTACGAAGCCCGCGGTATGACCGGCGGCGAGGCCCTGGCCCGCAGCCTCGACTACCCAGCCAGCTGGCGCGTCCCGCCAGTGACCACCAGCCTTGCCTGACCATCCAGCTGCGCTACCTCACCTGAGGCAGCCGGGGCGACCACTGGCTGAGGGCCGCGGGCATCAGCGTCACCGGCCGGACCATCAACCGCTGGATCAGCGGCGTGCAACGGCCCCGCCTCGACAACCTTCGCCTGATCGACCGGGCGTTCTAGCTCTGTCGCCGCGCCAGTCTTGCAGGGCGCTACAAGCAGCGTCTATGGACCGATGACCGCGGCAGACGCATCGAGACCCACCCCGTCGATCAGAAGAGTGTTCAGTCCAGCTGGCAGCGCGAGTTGCGCGTGCGGCACATCAACGTGCGCCACGAGTGGCAGGCCGTCGTGGACACTTGGAGCAGCAACGACCACAGTACGCTGGATGAGCTGTGGACGTGGATCGTGGATGGCCTGGGGCCGGATCAGCATGCCTACACCTACGTCTCCCACCTTGGATTCGGCGTCTGAATCCAGCCCGGGCCCAGCCTTCACGCCGTCGCACACGGATCGGGTGCGACCTGGCCCCAGCCTGTTCGCGGACCGCCAGACGGCCTCTCATTCCAGGCTGCTGCCCGGCCTCCGGCCTTGTTGCGCGCTGGTCCGGTACCCCAGGAGCACCCTGGCGGAGGAATTCAGGCCTGGCCGGCCACCGACCAGGCCATGGTGAGGTCCGGCTCGAGGGGTTCATCGCCGAACCGCCAGGGCAGACAGGTCAGTTTTCCAGGTGCGTATCGGCCGGGACGTCGACGTGGGGGAGAGGGGTGGGGAGGCGGCGCCACTTGCCTTGTGCGGCTTGATCCGCTCCAGCCACGAGCGGCGGTGAACTGTGGTGCTGCATCCAGATGCCCACCGGCATGAGAGCAAGGGGGGGCAGGCATCTGCCACTCCTCCAGCACCCCGCCCACGGCGTTCAGCCACGTTTGGTCCATTTCCACACCCCAGGTGCCGCGCATGCGGCGGCGCTCTCGTGCCGCCAGCATCCCTGCAAGGAGGAAGGCCTCGGGATACAGCACCAGCGGCTACTGACATGTCCAGCCGCGTCGCAACCAACGAAGCACTGTGATCCGGCTACCTGATCACAAGCACAGAGGCCGGCCTCCCAGTTCGCCGCCCACGCGGCGCGGTGTGATGCCCGCGGATATCACAACAAGGTCAGCGGTGATAGGGCAGGCCCGGCCTGCTGGTACAGGCTGATCGCCCAGTGTTCGACCGATGGTTGGGGAGGTGTGCCGCCGCTGGCACAGAACACCTCACGGGGTCGAGAACGTGCTCCTGGTGTAGGCGCCGGGAGAGCGCCATGGCCAGCTCGCTGTCTGCACCGATGGATGGCGCGAACAAGTGACGCGGCCGGGCCTTCTCCTCTATCACGATGGCACCAGCAGGAACCGTGAGGGCGACGGCCGCCCAGCGGGACTCATCTCTCCTGTGGTACTCCCGAGCCTGGTGTAGAGCCAGTGCCACGGGCGTGGTCGAATGCCGCGCGGGCGTCCTGCACGGCACGGGTCAAGTCGCCCATCAATACGGCCGCTTCGGCTTCCGCATTGACTGCAGAGGTCTCCCGCTGGCTGCGCCAGACCTCTTCATTTTTGTGCCCGTCAGAGAGCGTGTGTTCGGTGCTCACGACGCCGTGGAGACGCAGGCGCTCATCATCCAGGACCTGGATGGCCACCGCTGCGACGAAGGTGTGTGACTGCTGGGGAAGGGTTTCCACTACACACATGAAGCCACTTTCGTAGTGGATGACTTCCCCTGGGACTCCGGGCCTTCGTGCGCGCATACTTCCGGGCACTGCCGTGCTGTGGGGATAGCTGCGAACCTCGGTCTCGGGCCACGAATTCAGTCGCGAGACAAGCCCTTCGACGCCTTCCTCAAGCACCGCTGCGGGCACTCGGGCAAGGCTGGCTGCAGCCACGCGACGTGCTTCGGCCTCGGCGTCAGCATCACGCAGCGCGAGCAGACGCTCGGCCAAGGAACCCTCCCGCCGGGGAGGAGGCCATACCTGGGTGGAGGCCGGCCGAGGCTGAGGGACGAAGCCTTCGAAGGGGAAGCGGTGCAACCTGCGATTGAGGAATTGCAGGTATTCCACCGTGACGTCGGGATAGGGCTCAAGAGCCTTCAGCAGGTCTTGCACGTGGTCTTGGGGAAACGCGCTGCCCAGGACGACACCGGTGAGCGCGGCTCGGATGTCGACGTAGTCGTAATCGGTGGACTGGTTCAGCAGGATGAGCCGGTACTCGGCCTCACTGTCCCAGTCGATGTGTTTGCGGAAGAACAGTGATTCCTTGTTGGCCTCCGCGTATGCCAGTGCTACCGCATCCGCTCCGAATTCCGAGACCTGTCCGATATCAATGCCCCGAGTCGCGGGGCTGTCCTGGCTGCTCATGTACTGGACCGGGCCATGGAAGGCGGAGGCTGCGGGACCGGCGTGTTCGAGGAAGGACTTGACGAGCTTGTCCCGGTCGAACCGCAGGCACACGCCCATGTGGCCGGCACCGTAGTGTGTCCACAGCGACAGGTGAGGCCATCCCCGCAGTGCATCGGGGTTGAACGCACTGGGCGGCAGGGCCACGTCGCGTGTCAGGCATCCGACCTTGGTGTGCAGGCGCAGCTGCCGGTCGATCTCATCCCATAGAGGAAATCCGGCGTCGAGATCCTTCTGGTCGTGATGCGAGCTGAGCATCGGGTAGTGCGGTTGTGATTCCCACAGGTCATTGGTCGACTTGTAGGGCGATAGGCGCAGGCGGCCCTCGGTCAGGATGTGGGAGAGCGCCGCCGTGGTGTTGGTGTAGTGGAAGAGGTGACCGGTGATGGTCCGCGGGGCGGTGGACACCTCGTATTCGCTGTAGGTCTCGAAGGCCGAGGCTGGGTGCACGATCGCGCCAGATTCATTGGAGAGCTCATCGTCGCCGTTCACGCAGGAGTCCTTCCGCCGCCCAGGGATGACACCGGTTGTGCAGCCGTCACCACACACTCTACCTAATTTCGTCATGGTGACGAAAAGGTGAGGTTGGTTGTCTGCGCCACCTGGAAGGCGTCCGTTCTCCGCGAGCGGGCCGACGCTTCGTTGAGTCTTCGAAGGCGCCGAAGCGGTGCCAGAGCGCCAGCCTCCCCATCCACGAGCCACCCACCGAGCAAGACCAGCACTAAGAACTCCTAACGCAATGACTTCAGGCGCCGCCAGCAGATGAGTGCGCATCCCAGGGTGAGAAAGGCTTCGTGGATGTCG
>NZ_QUAC01000485.1 GCF_003389455.1 Streptomyces inhibens
CGTACTCGGCTACGACGGCCAGCTCGTAGAGATCGAAGCCATCGCCGCCGTGCTCGATTCCTGAGCCGGCGGACCATCCCGCAAGGGCGACCAACCGCCTTGCCCGCGTTCTGGCTCCGATCACGACCGGAGCCAAATGAGGAGGGCGGCAGCGGTGACGGTGCCGAGATAGACATACCCGCGCTTGTCGTAGCGGGTGGCGACGGCCCTGAACTGCTTGAGCTTTCCGATGGCCCGCTCCACCGTGTTGCGATCTTTGTAGCGGTCCTTGTTGAAGCCCGGGGGCCGTCCGCCGTGCGACCCCTGGCGCAGGCGGGCGGCCTTGTGGTCTTTCTTCTCCGGGATCACGTGCCGGATGCCGCGCTTGCGGAGGTAGGCGCGGATCTTGCGGTTGCTGTACGCCTTGTCGGCGCCCACGCTGTCCGGGGTGCGGCGGGGACGCCCAAGCCCCGTGCGGGGAACGCGGATCTTGTCCATGACCAGCTCGAACTGGGTGCAGTCCGCCCGCTGCCCCGGGGTAACAAGCAGGGATAACGGCCGGCAGCGGCCCTCCGTGACGATGTGGATTTTGGTTGTCAGTCCGCCACGGGAGCAGCCGAGGGCCTCGCCTGGTGCACCGCCTCCGCCAGCAGGAGCCGCACGGTCATGTGCGCGTGCAGGCGAACTGATCTTTGTGGCGCCCCCTTTGAGGAGCCAGGTGGGGCGGGAGGCGGGTTCGTGGGTGCGCCAGCGGCGTGCTGGTGGGCCCGCACAGAGGTGGAGTCAACGTTGACGTTCCAGTCGAGGTCGCCCTCGGCGTCGGCAGCGGCCTGGACGTGCTGGAGGAATCTCTCCCAGGTGCCGTCGGCCGACCACAGCAAATGCCGCTTGTGGACTGTCTTCCACGGACCGAAGCGTTCGGGCAGTTCACGCCACTGCACCCCGGTGCTGAGTCGGTGAATGATTCCGTTCATCACCTGCCGGTGATCCCGCCACCGGCCGCACCGATTGTTGCTCACCGGCAGCAGCGGCTCCAGCACGGCCCACTCCTCGTCAGTCAGATCCCCCTGCTGAGCATGCCCAGAACAACGAACTACTTGATCGAAGAGACACGGCCTAGCGCGTGCGGTGACGCCGCCAACTGGCGCTTTCAAGGGCGAATTCACCCAAACAGCGCCGCCGGCGACGCTGGCGTCGGGTGGCTCTCGCGGTGCCCATCAAGCCCTCGTCCGCGCATCCTCAGCGTCCATCAAGGTGCACGAGAAGCCTGCCCAGGCTCGCCCGCCGACGAGGCCGCGCGAATGAGCCCAAGAATCCGCCGCCGTACTTGGTCCAATGGCGCGGATCTCAACCCACGACGAGCGCCCTCCCCGGGCCGTCTCATGGCCGTGGAAGGGCGCTCAACAATGACCAAGGCTGGCAAAGGTTGTTGCCGGTGTCTCAGGTTCTCGGATAGGCGCGCGACAGATAGCCCCCGGCGGGGCGCTGGCTTCCGTCGCGCTTTGCTGCCTCCTCCGTGGTGACCTGCGATAGTCCAGGCCAGTGGCTCACTGGCTCACCAGACGGGGCGGATCGGCCCCGGTGGCGTAAGCCGGGTCAGATCGGCGACAAGTTCACTGAAGCGCGCCTCGCCCAGCGCCTCTCGCCATGGTACGACGGCGGCCCGGGCCGCCTGGTCGGCGGCGCGAGTGGCGGCCCAGCCGGCCTCGGTCAGCCCCAAGAGGCGGGCGCGGGCATCGTGGGGGTGCGGATGCCGCACCACGTACCCCTTGCGGACCAGCTCCTCGACCAGTTGGGCGGCGGCCTGCTTGGTCACCCCCAGGTGCTCGGCCAGGTCGGCCGTAGTGGCGCCGCCCAGGGAGATGCGGGCAAAGGCGAAGCCGTGCGCAGGCCGCAGGTCCTCGAATCCCTGCTGGGACACGCGAGCGTGGATCTCCTGCACCAACTGTCCGGAGAGTGCCAGCACGAGTGCGGAGAAGGCCAGAGCGTCATCCATGGGCTTGACTATAACTCGTCAAGCTGCTTGTCTTCATGGACAAGTTGCTTGTCCATATGGAGGCTGACATGCCGTTCATCCGCAGTGACGAGGCCGTCGTGCACGAGATCCACGGTGGCCGCTTCGTTTCCTACATCCGTCCGGGCACGGGCAGCCGGGACCTCGCCGCCTGGCGCTGCGAGATCCCGGCCGGAATGGTGGGTCCGGCCCACACGATCAGCCACGAGGAGACGTTCTACGTCCTCTCCGGTCGCCTCCGGCTCACCATCGGAGGCGAGACCGCCGAACTCGGCGTCGGTGACGCGGCGATGGCTCAGGCAGGCTCCGAGCTGACGGTTGCCAATACCACCGACCAGCCCGCCCACATGTGGGTCACTACACGTGTCGGGCTCAGCGCCAAGCTGGCCGACGGCAGCACCATCACGCCACCCTGGACCAATTAGGCCCGCAGAGGATCGGTGCTCACGTTTCATGGATCAGCGCCATGCCAGAGCGATGGACACGGCAAGATCGAACAAGGCGGGACAGCGGGGGCCGCTCCCGGAACGGGTACGGCCCCGCTGATCATCGATGCTTGTGAAGACATGCGAAGAGTCGGTGGCCGCAGGTCACAGCATAGATCCCGCCCGTTGGCGGGACGCGTTCGAGGCCCTGACGGGTCGTATCGCGGGCCGCTTCGCGCGGGTCGAGCCCCGGCGCCGGGCCGGGCGGCTGGCGCTCGGCCTGTTGGCGGATCTGCCGCGCAAGATCTGCTGGACGATCGCGGAGCGGGTCGGGGATGCCGCGCCGCACGGGATGCAGCACTTGCTGTGCCGGGCCTCCTGGGACGCGGACGCGGTCCGTGACGATCTCCGCGACTACGTGGTCGAGCACCTCCACGACGCTGCGGCCGTGCTGGTGGTCGAGTCGATGAGACCGGCGACGTCAAGAAGGGCAAGCACACAGTCGGCGTGCAGCAGCAGTACACCGGAACCGCAGGGCGGATCGAGAACTCACAGGTCGCCGTCCACCTCGTCTACGCCGCTTCGCGCGGGCACGCCGCGGTGGACCGGGAACTCTACGTTCCGCGGTCGTGGACCATCGATCCCGACCGCTGCCAGGCGGCGGGCATCCCCGAGGACCGGGCCTTCGCGCCCAAGCCGGAGCTGGCCACCGCGATGATCGAACGGCTCCTCGACGCCGGCATCACGCCTCCTGGGCGGCCGGGGACGAGGACTACGGCGGCAACCCGAAACTGCGGGCCGCACCGGAATCACGCGGCATGGGATACGTCCTCGCCGTCGCCTGCTCGGACGAAGTCGCCACCGGCGCAGGAAAGTTCAGGGCCGACACCCTGACCCGCAAGCTACCCAGGCGGGCCTGGCAGAAGCTGTCCGCCGGGGCAGGCGCGAAGGGCCACCGGTTCCATGACTGGGCCGTCATCGACACCGCCGACCCTGGCCCCCGACAGCGCCGGCTGCTGATCCGCCGCAACCGCCACACCGGCGAACTCGCCTACTACCGCTGCTACTCGCCCCGGGCCGTACCGCTGACCATGCTGGTCAAGGTCGCCGGTCAAGATGGCGGGTGGAGGAGACGTTCCAGTCCGAGAAGAGCCTGGCCGGACTCGACGAACACCAGGCCCGCCGATTCGCCTCCTGGACCCGCTGGGTCACCCTGGCGATGCTCGCCCACGCCTTCCTCGCCCTCGTCCGGGCCGACGAACACATCCGCACCCCCGGCCCCGCCAACCCGATCCCGCTGTACTGCAACGAAATCCAGAGGCTATTCATGACCCTCATCGCTCAGCCCGTCCAGGACGTGGCCCACCGGCTTGGCCGGTCCGACTGGCGACGCCGCTACCAAGCCCGAGCGCAAACCGGTCACTACCGGCGGCAAGCCGCAGATCAGACATAAAGATCACGATCTACGACTGGAGTATTAGCCTCGCGCCTTCATGAAACGGGCTGTCCGGCAGGCGGTCAGCCCAGCGAACAGTGCCTCTGACCAGCGGGCATGAGGATTGTCGAGGCCGTCGTTCCCGCACCAGCCGGAGTCACTTCTCAGGTGAGCAAGCCGTCAGGCTCGGGTGTGGACGTGATGCTTCACAGCCGCCGGACGCGCAGCACCCCTGTCTGCATCGGGAGAGTGAACTCGCCGCGGGCGGTCTCCAGTCGACTCGCGAGGAAGGCGCGGATCCGGTCCAGCGTGGCCTCTTGTTCCTGTTCTGGCATGACCAGCACCCCAGCGCGCGTCGCGAGAGTCGCGACGAGAGAGTCGGCGGTGCGGCGCTGCCCGTAGGGGAACTCGGCCTGCTCCGGTGAGCCGAACCGGGCGGGTACGCCATTCTTTGGAAGGTGCATGTCTGCCGTCTCGGCGCGCCAGCTGGCGGGCGTGTCACGCGGGCCGATGGCCGCGCTCCCGCTGACCCGCGCGAGCCCGGAAACCCACTCGACCCCGTCGTCCATGACGTTCCACAGACCTGCCAGGATGCCGCCGGGCGCGAGGACCCTGGCGATCTCGGGTCCCGCGACGGCCATGTCGAACCAGTGCATGGCGTTGCCGGCCAGCACGGCATCGACAGACGCGTCCGGCAACGGTATCGCCTCGGCACTACCCGGCAGGGCATGGACAGCCGGCAGCGAGCGGCGCAGCTCGGTCAGCATCGCCGAATCGGGCTCGACTGCAATGACTTCGGCACCCAGCGCGACCAACGTGCCGGTCAGCTTGCCGGTTCCGGCGCCGAGGTCGAGCACGCGCGGCCCGGACGCGGGCTCAAGCGCCCACCGCACCGCGGCCTGCGCGTAGTCCGGACGGTGCTCGGCGTATGCGACCGCCGCCACGCCGAACGACGAGGAATGAAGCAGCCGTTCATCCTGATCCATCCGGCTACCGTATCGATGCTGCTGACGGTCGGCTACCCCGCGCCACCACTGCGGCGGCGGCCACCCGATACCGCTCTGAGAAGCGCCTCTGACCTGGGACGATGAGACTTGTCCAGGGTCCTGGTCGTCGTCAAGAAAGCTGCACTCCTCGGGTGAAGAAGCGTAGTGGGTCCTACCCGCCTGTCCGTGTCGTGGGCGGCGGCCGCTCGGTGGCCCCGCAGGCCGGGGCGGTGCTGTTGGTCGAGACGGTACGCAAGTCCGGTCTGGACGGCGCGATATCGGCGGCACTCGCGCCGTGGCGCAAGCCGCGGGCGGTGCACGACCCGAGCAAGGTCCTGCTGGATGTCGCGCTCGCGATCGCTCTGGGCGGGGATTGCCTGGCAGACACGGCGATGCTGCGGGCCGAGCCCGAGGTGTTCGGCCCAGTTGCCTCCGATCCGACCATCTCCCGCGTCATCGGCGCTCTGGCCGCGACCGGCCCGAAGGCGCTCACGGCGATCCGCTCAGCCCGTGCCGAAGTACGGGCACCCATCTGGGAGTTGGCTGGGGCCGACGCTCCGGATGCCGACGAGCAGCTGATCGTGGACATCGACGGAGTGCTGGTCCTCGCCCACTCCGAGAAGCAGGACGCCACCGCGACCTGGAAGAAGACCTTCGGTCATCGTCCGCTTGTCGCGTTCGTCGACCACGGCCAGGACGGGTCCGGCGAGCCGGTGGCCGCCGTGCTGCGGCCCGGCAACGCGGGCTCTAACACCGCCGCCGACCACATCGAAACCACCCGGCTCGCTCTGGCCCAGCTGCCCGCATCGTTGCGGCGGGGACGCCAGACACTGATCCGCACCGACTCCGGCGGTGGCACCCATGCCTTCCTTGGCTGGCTGTCGCGACGGGGCCGGTGGCTGTCGTATTCCGTCGGTATGACCATCACCGACGCCATTCATCAGGCCGTGCTGAAGATCCCGAAGCGGGCGTGGACGCCGGCCTACGATGCGGGCGGCGCCGAGCGGTCCGGCGCCTGGGTCGCAGAGATCACGGACATGCCCGACCTGAGCACCTGGCCCAAGGGCATGCGGCTGATCGTCCGCAAGGAACGGCCGCCCCCGGAGCCCAGTCGCGCTTCACCGACATCGACGGAAACCGTCTCAACTGCTTCGCGCCCAAGACGAAAGGTGGTCAGCTCGCCGACCTGGAACTGCGTCACCGCAGACGGGCCCGCTGCGAGGACCGCATCCGAAACGCCCGCGACACCGGCCTGCGCAAACTGCCCCTGCACGACAGCGCACAAAACCAGATCTGGTTGGAGATCGTCTCCCTCGCACTCGACCTCCTCGCCTGGATGCCGATGCTCCGCCCTGACCGGCGACACCCGCCGCTGGGAGCCCAAGAAGCTCCGCCAGCGACTGTTCTCCGCCGCCGCGCAACTCGTGAGCACTGGCCGCCGCCGCTGGCTCCGGCTGTCCACCAGATGGCCGTGGACCGACGTCATCGCCCACGCAATCACACGGCTCCAAGCTCTGCCGAACCCCGGCTGAACCCGCACCACCACACCGGGCAGTGGAACCCGGCGCCCACCCGACACGAGAGCCGGGCCGTCAACCTGCCCTGGCCCCGAAACGACCGCACCACACAAACACACAGCCCCCATCAACGAACTGACGGGGACTCATGAATGATCGAGGTTAGCCACAGGTCACAGACTTGATTGGTTACATGCACCCAGGTCGCACCCCGGCGGGGGTCACTTCTTCGGAAACTGAGATCATCGGGGAATGACAGGCGCGTATCTACCCGCAGGGTGGACTCTCCAACAGATCCGCGACGTGTCCGGGGATCAGCAGGCCACTGCCCTGAACACCAGCCGGACCGTGATGTGGTGCGTGCCGGACGCCGAAGAGGTTGTGCATCCCGAGATCGTGCTGCGGTTTCACAGCTTGTGTCTGGTGAAGCCCGTCCATGACAACGACTGGTACATGGGCAGCCTGAACGATGACGGATCGATCGACTGCTGGAGTGCCTATGACGATCTGTACGAAGCGCTGCGCGGACTGTAGCTGGTACGAACCGATCTCTCTCTCGGCAGTGCGAGAGACAAGCTGTACAGCAGCGAAGTACAGCAACCGTGATGGCCTCGGCCGATCGCTGCAGGCCGCAGGGCCACCGATGACCAGCCGAACAGACCTCGACAAACCGCTCCGCCGGTAGTTCGCAACGAGGGGCTGCCGTGCCCGCTGTGTGCCCGAAGGACCGGTAAACCACGGGGAATTCGGGTGCGCGACGGGGTCACGGCATACGACGCTCGGGGTGCCATCTCAGAGGTCAGGGCGGCGATCACCCCCTGATCGACCGGTGATCCCCAAGGTCAGAGCGCGGGTTCGATTCCCGTCGCCCGCTCCATGCATGAGACCCAGGTCAGTGGCCTGGGGCTTGTTGGTTGTCCAGATCATTTCCAGCTCGCATGCCAGGCCGCTCCGGTGAACGGCCGGACGCCTGTGCTGCGTTCTCCGGTTCAACGGGCTCGTTCGCTGCGTACGGGTGGACGTATCCCGTCTCGTCGAAGGGCATGGACCAGTTCCAGGCATCGTGGCACTCGCGCGGCATACCCTCGCCGGCCCCGCCCGGTGCCCCAGGCAAACGGCCCACGCACAGTCGGTCAACTGACCCTGGTACCCGCCAGGGGCTTCTCAGGGTTGGCTCAGGGGCACCCCGGATGATCCGACGATCTGGGCTGGCGAGAATCGACGTAGTTCCTGAAGTATCTGTGCCCCCTGTTCGTCCCTGACTGGAGACCCGCATGCGCCGTTCCTCGACCCTCGCCGTGGCCGCTCTGACGGCCGCCACCATGGCATTCGGCGCGGTTGCCCCTGTGCAGGCGGCGCAGGGGCCTGCGGACCTGGACCCCACGGCGTTGCACGAGGCGATCGCGGTACACCCGGGCGACGGCGTGGCAGGTGCTGTGGCCCGGGTGAGCAAGGCGGGGCAGACGTGGCATGGGGCGTCCGGGGATCTTGTCACCGGCAAGCCGGTCAAGGACGAGGCCCACTTCCGTATCGGCAGCATCGCCAAGACATTTGAGGCGGTGGTGCTGTTGCAGCTCTCCGCAGAGGGCCGGGTGGATCTCGACGAGACGGTGCAGCACTACATGCCGGGGCTGCTGCCGGAGACGTTCGAGCCCGTCACCGTACGGCAGTTGCTCAACCACACCAGCGGCCTGCCCCAGGACTTCGAAGGCGCACCCGCGCCGCCCCAGGACGAGGTGATCGACAACCGCTTCGACTACTACACCTTCGACCAGGTGATCCAGCAGACGCTCCGGCCCAAGGGCAGGCCCTGGCCCGGCCCGCGCTTCACGCCCGGGACCAAGCAGGAGTACAACTCGTTCGGCTACCGCATCGCCGGGAAGCTGATCGAAGAACTCACCGGCCACTCCCTCAAGCGCGAGATCACCGCCCGCGTCCTGGTCCCGCTGAAGATGCACGACACCTCCGCGCCGGCCCATAACGTGCAAATACCCCGTCCCTATCTGCCCGGATACGTGCCCGACAGCAAGGGCGAGCTGGTCGACGTCAACGAGCAGGGCGGCAACCCCTCCAGCATGATCTCCACGACCGTCGACCTCGATCGCTTCATCACCGGCCTGTTCAACGGCCGCCTACTGCGCCCCGCCCAGGCCGCCGAGCTGCGTGCTCTGCCCCGTGGCGCCGACGGCAGGCTGCTCCCTTACGCAGACGGCTCCAACTGCAACATCGGGCCGGACAAGGGTTCGGCCTGCTACAGCATCGGGCTGATGTCCTTCCCGCTGCCCGATGGCTCGGTGATGTGGGGCAAGACGGGAAGCGACCTCGGTTACACAAGTGGGGTCTTCGCCTCCCCCGATCTGAACCGGCGCGGCGTCTACGCGGTGGGCACAGCCTCTTCCGACACCAACGCCGCCTCCAGCATCGGCAAGCGCCTCGCCCTCGCCGCCTTCAATGACTGAGGCGTAGTTGGCGAGTGGGGCAGGGACACTGCCCCAGGTCGCAGGAATCCGCCCTGCCCAACGGATGGGAGCTGCGGATACGCATGCCGTGCCGCCACTCGACGTGGACCTCCCTTCACGTAAGCAATCCACGCAACGCCGGGAGTAGCGCTCATGGCGGACAGCGCTCATGGCGGACAGTGCTGCTGCCTCGGCGCCGAAGCTCCGATTTCGGGGAAGCGTTGCCCGCCGTGCCGGTGCCGTGTCAGTGCCGTGCCGTGCCAGGACTGGATGGAGAGAGTGCCGCAGGCGTTCCTGCTGCGCGAAGGGGGCGGAAGGGGGGAAGGGCAGCTCGCCCCGGTGGCCTCGACCGCCGCGCCGACCAGGTTCTGCCGCGGCACGCGTGGGTCGCTACCTCACCGGCGGTTAACGGTACGGAGGGCAAACGGTCGCAGCTCGCCCTGGTCGGGATGGAGCGTGCCGAACCCGGAGAACGGCACCGGATGCCCGGACAGCGCCTTCGCCAGGACCCAGGCGGTCGCCGACCCCCAGACAAGATGCTGACGGGAAAGCAGCATGGTGACCTGGTGCGGTCCGGCCGAGCCCTCGAACTCCAGCAGCGGTAGGAAGAACGGGTCCGGTTGCTTGAAGACCAAGTGGGCCAGCCTGAGGGAGTTGGACATGCCGCCAGCCTTGATCGCCTCCTGGGCCCGCGGGATGTCCTGGAGCGCCGCCGGCTCAAGTCTCAGTCGGAACGTGCCGGTGAAGTAGAGCCAGACGCCGTCGCCGTACGGCAGCTCCTCACCGAGCAGCAACAGGGCCGGGCCGAAGGCAAGTCTGTGCTGCGTGGCCAGGTACCGGTGCAGCCGACGGAACTGGTCCACGGCTGCGTCCTCGTCACCGAGACGGTGGCGGTGGGCGGCGTAGATCGCGGCGATCTTGCTGAGGCTGAAGTAGCTGAGGGACCCGAGGAACCACTCGTCCGGCCGCGTGAAACCCCTCAGGTCGGACGCGAACGCGTGCAGTGCCCCGGACCGAGTCGGTCGGGCGGCCTCCGGAGCCGGCTTCCACCGACCGGTGCCCAACGTCTGCTCGATGAGCCACTCGGTCGCGATGCCCAGCGCGTCCGCGGGGATGCCGAGCTTCGCGAGGCAACACTTGAGATCGGGCAGCGGGAACTCGGCCACGTCCTCGTCCTGGCGCGGCGGAGCAGGCGGCGCAGCGCCGAGGTGGACGTTGACGTTCAGCGTGTGGGCCTGGAAGACCGCGCCGGCCGTCCCGCCTGACATCGTGTTGTCGACGCCCCCTGTGTGGTCCTGCATCCCACCACCAACTCCCTTTCATTCCCGCCCAGTTACCTCCATGGGAGCTGTCGAGCCTAGCCGCCCGGGCGCGGCCGCCGGTAACCACGCAGCCATGGGTTGTCAGCCCATGGGGTGAAGGCCAGCAAGATCCGCGGGAAGTGCGACGGCGGTTCGGCTGGTGCGCTTGCCGAGCGCGGGGATCAGGGAGTTGCGCTGCGCGGAAGGCTCGCCCCGGGCGCCCAGCCGAGCGTTGCCCGACCAGGCGCGACAGCGGTGCGCAGTGCAGCGCATAGCGGGTGAAGTGAACGGTTCGGTGAATAAGGGGACATCGATAGCTGTTTTCGGTCAGAGTGCGGCCTGTGACGCTGGGTGCGCGGCGGATCGGTCTTGGGCGACGACTGGCGGGAGGCACATGGCGCGCCGGGGCACAGCGCATGCCGAACATCCGGTAGTTGCCATGATCTGACGGAAAATTTCCTGTCTGAGTGCGCAAAGCGTGAAGAAAACCGACTGAATCTGTGCTCTGTGTTTTGACTGTTGACCGGCTGGTCCTGGAATGTCACAGGCATGCCCGTCAGACCCCGAGCCGCGAACCGCGGCCCGCTGCGCATGCGCGACTTCCGTCTTCTGCTCGCCGGAGCCGCGGCCGGACAGCTCGGCGCCCAGGTGACCTTGGCCGCGCTGCCGCTCGTAGCCGTACTCCAGCTCAACGCACCCGCCTTTCAGGTGGGTTTGCTCACCGCCGCCGAGACCGCCGCGTTCTTGCTGGTCGGGCTGCCCGCGGGGGCCTGGGTCGACCGGATGCGCAAGCTGCCGCTGCTGATCCGGGCCGACCTCGTACGGGCCATCGCCATGGCCAGTGTCCCGCTGGCCGCCGTCGCCGAGGTGCTGACGATGGCACAGTTGTACGTCGTCGCCCTGGTCACCGGCGTGGCGACAGTCTTCTTCGACGTGGCGCACCAGAGCCTTCTGCCCCAGCTGCTGCCGAAAGAGCAGCTGGTCGCGGGCAACGGGGCGCTGGAGACGGTCCGTTCTTCGGCGCAGGTCGCGGGCCCGGGGATCGGCGGTGGTCTCGTGCAGCTGCTCGGGGCACCGCTGGCCATCGTGGCGGACGCGGCCGGCTACGCCGTCTCCGCCCTGTTCCTGTGGCGTATCAAGCGGCCGGAGAGCCGCCCGCAGCGCGTGCCGGGGAGCTCGCTGCGTACCGACGTCGCCGAGGGGCTGCGCTTCGTGTTCGGCCACCGCCTGCTTCGGTTGATCGCCGCGGCAACCGGGCTGGCCAACCTCTTCTCGGCGATGCTGATGGCCACTCAGGCCGTCTTCCTGGTCCGGGTGCTCGGCCTGGAGCCCGGAGCGATCGGCCTGGTGCTGTCCGCCGCCGCGGTGGGCGGGCTGGCCGGCGCCCTGTGCGCGGGCCCGCTCGCCGCCCTGCTCGGCCAGGCCCGGATCATCTGGCTGTCCACGCTGGTCACCGGACCCTTCGCACTGCTGTGGCCACTGTCCGGGCAGGGCGCAGGGGCGGCTCTGTTCGCCGTCGGCTCCGGTGTGGTCTTCTTCGGAGCGGTCGTCTACAACGTCGCTCAGGTGAGTTTCCGTCAGGTCCTGTGCCCGCCGCGGCTGCTCGGGCGGATGAACGCCACCCTGCGGTTCGTGATGTGGGGCACCCTGCCGCTCGGCGCCCTGGCCGGCGGCGCGCTGGCCGACGCGTTCGGGGCTCGTGTGGCACTGGTGTGGTGCGCGGCCGGGTTCCTCGTCGTACCGCTGCCGTTGCTGCTCTCCCCGCTGCGCCGGATGCGTGAACTGCCGGACGCCACCGGGGACACGGACACGGAGCTGCCGGTCACCGCCACGGGTGAGGACGACGACAGCCCGGCGTGCGCCGCCGGCGAGCCGGCCGAACCCGCGTCCCGCGGCTGAAGCGGCCCGCGCCCCCGCTCGCGCCTGGCCGCACACCGCACCGGGCCCCGCCCGCGTGCCCCCCACTCGCTGCCTGTCGCCCCGGTCGTCCCGGTGGCGCGGTCTGCCATGACAGAGAGGTTCCTGTGCTCAGCATCACGCGCCAGTACCTGGCCCGCTACCACCGGCTCGACGACGGCGACGGGGCTCCGGCCTCGGGCCTGCTGCCTGTCACCGGCGCCCAGCGTCGCTTCGTGCTGGTGCGGTCCATGGACCCGGCCGGTCGGCCGGATCTCGTGCCGATGTTCTTCTCCTTCCCGCGCGGCACGGTGGACCCCCGGCGCCTCGCCGCGGCCGCGGAGCACCTTGCGGCGCTGCACCCCGTTCTGCGCGCCCGGCCGGCCGTGTTGCGCGGCACCCCCGTGCTCCGGCTGGCGCAGCCGGATGTGCCGGTGGTGCAGGTGCCCGCCGCATCGGGCGAGGACGCGGCCGCCGCCCTGCGACGGGCCCTGCGCGACTGGGCTCCGCAGGGGTCGCCGCTGCGGCTGTTCCTGGTGCAGGACGGGCCCGCCGGCGAGCGGGAAGTGCTCGCTGTCGTGCTGGAGCACACTGCGTGCGACGGTCGGTCGCTGGCCCGGATCGTCGAGGAACTGGGCGCCGCCTACACCGACGGCGTCGGGGGCGGCGGGCCGTCATCCGCCGATGTCGACGCCGAATTGGACGCCTACCGCGAGGCCGTTCTGCTCCAGCTGGACGCGGAGGAGCGGGCGGGCTCGCCCGCGGCGATGGAGTACTGGGGCGACCGGCTCCGCGCGGTGCGTAAACAGGCGCCCGCGCCACGGCCGGAGATCTCGGGCCCTGGCACGCTGCCGAGCGGGTCGGCCGAGCTGCGGATGCCCGCGCCCGACGCCGGGGCGTCGTTCCCCCGGCTGCTCGACGCCTGCCGCGCGGCCGCGACGGTGCTGTACGGCAGCGGCCATGTGGTGCCGCTCGGCTATCCATGGGGTGGCCGTCCGCCCGGCGCGGCCCCGGTGCTCGGGTGCTTCCTCAACACCGTGGTCTTTCCCACGGCGACGGGGGCGGCTCCCGCGTCACCGGAGGAGACGGCGGGGGCATGGTGGGACGACCTGGACCATGCCGGTACCCCCTTCGACGAGGTGGTGCACGCCGCCCGGGCCGCCGGCTCCGGCTGGGCCGGCCATCTCGACGGGCTGCTGACCGTCGACGACGCCCGGCAGCGCCCGCCTCTGCGCCTGGGCGGCGTGACCGGCCGCGAGATCCACATCGACGGCAGAGCGGTCCGCGGTCCCTTCGCGGTGTCCGTCACCCAAGGATCCGAACTGCACGTGCGCATGGCGTGGGATCGCGCCGTGCACTCCGATGACACCGCGAAGGGCGCCCTCGCCGCGCTCACCGACGCGCTGCGCGCGCCGGTGCCGACGGCCGGCTGATCGTCCGGCCCACCCTCACCTCAACCCATACCTCCAGGCCGGCCGCGCGATCCGCGGCCCGGTCTGCCCACCGCGCGGCCGGCCCGACCAGGCCCGGCCGCCACTCCCCCGACCCGACAACCTCAGGGATCGCCCATGCTTCCGCTCTCCTCCTCGCAGGAGATCGTCTGGCTGCACGAACAGGTGCAACCGGGCAGCCGCGCCTACAACTTCACCGCCGCACTCGACCTGTGGGGCACCCTCGACACCGAGGCCCTGCGCCTCGGACTCGCCACCGTCCTCGACCGGCACCCCGGTCTGCGGCTGGAACTCGTCGCCGTCCCCGGGGCGATGCCCGGCCAGCGGGTCGCCGAAGACTGCCGGCCGCGGCTGCGGACGGTGGACCTGAGCGGGGAGCCCGACCCCCAGAGCGCCTTCGAGGAGCTGCTGCGCACCGAGGCGGAGACCACGCTCGACACCTACGAGGCGCCGCTGCTGCGCTGGACACTGGTCCGGCTGGCGCAGCACCAGCACCGGCTCATTCACGTCGAACACCATCTGATCCACGACGGCCACTCGTTCGCGATCCTGCTGCGGGACGTCTTCACCGTCTACCGGGGCCACGTCCTGGGCGAGTCGGTCGAGCTGCCCGCGGCGCCCACGTACGCCGATTACGTCCGAGCCGGGGCCGAGCGCCGCGCCACCGACGAGGACCGGCGCGCCGGCCTGGACTTCTGGGCCGGTGAACTGCGCGATTTCTCCTACGACATGCCGCTGCCCGGGCTGGCCCGGCCCGGCTCCCGGCGCCGGCATCACGGCGGCCAGCTGCGCCAGTCGATCGGCGCGGACCTGGCCGAACGCCTGCGGGACCACGCCCGTTCGCGCGGCCTGACTCCCTTCGCCACCCTTCTTGGGCTCTTTGCCGAGCTGCTGCGCCGGCACAGCGGCCGCTCCCAGATGGTCATCGGCACCGCGGTCGGCAACCGGCCCCGCGGGTTCGAGGACACGGTGGGCATGTTCGTGAACACCATCCCGCTCCCGCTCCGGCTCGACCCGGCCGCGCCGGCCGAGGAGTCCATGGACGAGGTGACCGACACCCTGATCCGCGCCCTGCCGCACCAGGAGGTGCCGGTCCAGGAGCTGACCCGCGCGCTCGGTCTGCACACCTCCGGCGCGGACAACCCCTTGTTCAGCGTCATGTTCAGCGCACACGACGCCGAGCTGCCCGAGATCGATGTGCCCGGACTGGACATCACCCTCTTCGAGGGGTTCAACACCGGCACCACCCGCTTCGACCTGGACGTGGTGCTGCTGCCGGACGACCGTCGCGGTGTCGGCCCCCGGCACGGGGCGCCGGGCATGACGCTGGTCTGGGACTACGACGCCGACCTGTTCGGCGAGGATGTGGCGAAGCTGCTCGCCGGGCGGTTCGTGGACCTGCTGCGGGCCTATCTCGACGCCCCCGGCACGGTCCTCGCCGACCTGGCCCTGCCGCCCGCCGAGGCCGTCGCGGCCACCGCGCCCCGGGCGACGGACCGCGACCCGCTCGACCCCGCAGCCGCCCACCACCCCGCGCTGCCGGCACTCCTCATCGGTGCCCGCCGGATCACCTACGGCGACCTCGACACACAAGTGGACTCGCTGGCACGGCGGATGCGTCAGGCGGGGGTGACGGCCGGTCAGCCGGTGGCCGCCGTACTGCCCCGTGGCGCCGATTCCGTCGTGACGCTGCTGGCGTGTCTGCGGACCGGAGCGGTGTACTGCCCGCTCTCGCCGTCCGACCCGCCGGCCCGGCTGGAACTGCTGCTGAACCGCCTGGGCCCGGCCCTCGTCCTGACCTCCGCCGACACCTGCGTCACCGTCCCCGCCGGTCTTCCGACGGCCCCGGTCGACGCCCCGGCCCTCCCGCCGGCCCGGAACGCCGAGGTGATACCCGGCGCCTCGTACATCATTCACACCTCGGGCTCGACGGGCATACCCAAGCCGGTCGCCGTCGGGCATGCGGCGCTGGAGAACCATCTGACCGGCGCGGCCGAGCGGTTCGGCCTGGGCCCGGGTGACCGGGTGCTGCTGTTCGCCCAGCCGTCCTTCGACGTGGCCCTCGAAGAGGTGCTTCCGTCGCTGTACGCCGGCGCGTGCCTGGTCGTCCCCGAACACGAGGTGCCCACCGGCACCGAGCTGACCGAACTGCTGGCCGCCGGCCGCGTCACCGTCGCGAACCTGCCCACCAGTTACTTCCTCGCCACCCGCGAGGACGTCCGTCCCGCGCTCCGCGACGGCCGGTGGACGCCACGGCTGCTGGTCCTCGGCGGTGAACGCCTCCCGGCCGATGTGCTGCGCGCCTTCCTGGCCGACACCGACGCCACCGTGCTCAACGTCTACGGCGTGACCGAGGCCGCCATCAGCTCCACCGTCCACGAGATCACCCGCGACGACCTCACCGACGGGGCGGAGATCCCGCTCGGCAGCGAGCTGCCCGGCGAGCGGGTGCATGTCCTGGACAGCTGTCACCGTCCGCTGCCGGACGGCGCGGTCGGTGAACTGGCCATCGCCGGCGCCGGGCTCGCCGAGGGGTACGTCGGCAACCCCGAGGCCACCGCCACACGGTTCGTCACGATCGAGGCCCTGGGCGGTGAGCGGGTCTACCTCACCGGTGACGTCGGCTACCGGGGCCGCGACGGGCTGCTGTACTTCCTGGGGCGCCGGGACAACCAGATCAAGCTGCGCGGCTACCGCATCGAGCTGGAGGAGGTGGAGTCCGCCGCCTCGGCCGCGCTCGGCGGCCGGTCCTGCGCCGTCGTACTGGACCGCGAGGCCCCCGGCGGACCCAGGCTCGTCGGCTTCCTGGAAAACGCGGACCAGGAAGCGGACTGGGACGAGCAGGCGCTGCACACGGAGTTGAGCCGCCGGCTGCCGAGCGCCCTGGTGCCGGCGCGGTGGGCGCGCCTCGACACACTGCCGAGGCTGGCCGGCGGCAAGCCGGACCGGGCGGCGCTGTCCGGGCGGGCCGCCGCTCTGGAGCCGGCCGCCCCCGTGGCACCGGCGGTGGAGGGCGGTGATGCGGCCCCGATGCCCGGCGACCCGCTGACGGCGCTGCTCGCCGATGGCTGGCACGAGGTGCTGGGCCACCGCGGCTTCGACGTGACCTCGCACTTCTTCCATGTCGGGGGTCATTCGCTGCTCGCCGCTCAGCTGGCGGCGTGGCTGGAACCACGGCTGGGCCAACGCCCGCCGCTGCGGCTGCTCTTCCAGAACCCGGTGCTCGCCGACCAGGCCGGCGCCCTCGCGGCCGTCGCCACGGCCGTGCAGTCTCCCGCCGCTACGACCATGACCACTGTGACGGAGGCGTGATGACCCAGCCCGACACCGCCCGGCCGACCGCCCCCGCCGGCACCACCGCACGTCCCGCCCCGCAGGACGGCCCGCTCAGCATCGCCCGCGGCATGGCTCCCGCCGACGGCCCCAGCGCGGGCCTGCTCGCCCGCTTCGCGGAGTGGACCGCCCGCTCGCCCGAGGCCCCCGCGGTGATCGACGGGGCCCACACCTGGACGTACCGGCAGATCGACGCCGCCGCCGACGAGGTGGCCGGGGCGCTGCGCGGCCGGGTCCGGCCCGGAGACCTGGTCGGCGTCTGTCTTGACCGTTCCGCGGCGCTCGTGGTGAGTGCCGTCGCGGTCGCCAGGCTCGGCGCCGTCTATCTGCCGCTCGGCCCGCAGCCCGGTGAGCGCCGTGTCGACGCCGTCACCGAGGACCTGAACGTGGTCTGCCTGATCGGTGAGCCGCGCCTGCTGCCGTCCCGCTACCGGACGCCCGACCAGGTGGCGTTGCCCCTGCCCACGGCGGGCGCCAATGCCCCCGCCGAGGCCGTCGCGGCATTCGCCGAGCCGGCCGAAGGCGCGAGGTCCGCACCCGCCTCGGCGTTCTACGCCGTGCTGACCTCCGGCTCCACCGGCCGGCCCAAGGCGGTCGCGGTCGCCGAGCATGCGCTCGGTACGCTGCTCGACTGGTACCGCACCGAGACCGGCCTGGGCCCCGGGGACCGGCACTCCCTGCTCATCGGTGTCGCGTTCGATCCGCATCTGCTGGAGCTGTGGGCCGGGCTGACGTCCGGGGCGGCGCTGGTTCCGGCTCCGGACGAGGTCCGCTGGGACTCGGTGGTGCTCACCGAATGGTGGCGGGCGGCCGCGGTGTCGGTGGCGGTCGCGGCGACCCCGATGATCGAGCCGTTGCTGGACCGGTCCTGGCCCGCCGATCTGAAGCTGCGTCATCTGTTCGTCGGCGGCGACCGGATGCGCCGTCGTCCTGGTGCCGACGTGACCACCACCGTCCACAACGCGTACGGGCCGGCCGAGGCCACCGTCCTCGCCACCACCTATGCCATGTGTGGAACGGACCCCGAGGCGGGCGAGGAGAGCGCACCGCCCATCGGCGGGCCGGTACCGGGCGTGACCGTCGTCGTCGCCGATGCGGACGGCCGTCCCGTCGCCCGCGGTGTGCAGGGCGAGCTGCACCTCGGCGGACACTGTCTGGCCCTCGGCTATCTGGACCCCGGCCTGACCGCGCGCCGTTTCACCGCTCCGCCCGAGGGCGTCGAACTGCCGGGAGTGGACCGCCTGTACCGCACCGGGGACCGGGTGCGGATGCGGGACGACGGGCGGCTGGAGTTCCTCGGCCGCCTCGATGAGCAGGTGAAGATCAGCGGGGTGCGGATCGAACCGGCGGAGGTAGCAGCCGCGTTCGAGCAGGACCCGGCGGTACGCAGCGCCGTCGTCATCGCGCCCCGTACACCCGACGGCCGCGCCCGCCTGGTGGCGTACGTACGGCCGGCCGCCGACGCCGCCCCCACCGCCGACGGTCTGCTGTCGGCGGTCCGGGCCTGGCTGCCCGAGCAGGCCGTGCCGTCGGCCGTACGGATCGTCGGCACGTTCCCCCTGGATGCCAACGGCAAGGTGGACCGGGCCGAATTGACGCGCCAGGCGGCCGCGGACGACATGGGCACGTCCACCGGCTCCGCCCCGGGCGACGGCCGTCCCGACGAAGCCACCTCCGGCGAGCGGCTGGTACTCGACGCGGTGCGCGATCTGCTCGCCCGTCCGGAGACCACTCTGGCGGAGAACTTCCTCGCGGCGGGCGGCACTTCGCTCCTCGCCGCCTTGCTGCTGGCCGTCATCCAGCGGGAGAGCGGGGTGCGACTGCGCGCCCCGGAACTGCTGCGCCAGCCCGACCTCCGTGCCGTGGCGGCGCTCGTCGACGCGCGCCGCGCGGCCCTGAGCCCGGCGGGAGCCTGAGATGGCCATGCACACTCCGTACCCTCACGACACCCGGAAGGAAGGGCCCGTGCCCACCGAAAGCACCCTGTTGAGCGAGCGCACCCCTTCCGGTGGCTTCGCCCTGTACGCCGCCCCGGGCGGGCGCCCGGGGACCGGGGCCGGTCTGCCGGCCCTCGTGGCGTGGCACGCCGAACGGGCGCCGCACGCCTTGGCGGTGGCCGACGGCGACACCACGCTCACCTACGCGCAGCTGGTCTTGGCCGCCCGCGCCCTCGCCGCGTATCTGCAGCGGCACGGCGTCCGCCGGGGGGACCCGGTGGCGCTGCTGATGCCGCGCTCCGCCCGCACGGTCACAGCCCAGCTCGCGCTGTGGTGGGCCGGCGCGGTGTGCGTACCGCTCGATCCGGCACACCCTCGCCCCCGTAGCGAGGCGCTGGCCGCGGACGCGGGTGTGACACTGACCGTCGGGGACGGCAAGCTGCTGGAATCCGCCGCACCGGCCGGCGCCACGCTCGCACTGCCCGATGAACCGCTGCCGGACGTCGCCCCGGACCTCACCCACGCGCCCGAACTCGGCCCGGACGCGGCGGCGTTCATCTTGTTCACCTCCGGCTCCACCGGCCGGCCCAAGGGGGTGGCGATCGCGCACCATGCGATCGCCGAGCTGGTCACCGATCCGGCGTACCTCACCCTGACACCCCGTGACCGGGTGCTGTTCCATTCGCCGATGACGTTCGACGCCTCGACGTTCGAGGTGTGGAGCGCGCTCGCCAACGGCGCCGCGGTGGTGGTGTGCGCCGTGCAGCGGCCGTCGTTCGAGGATCTGGCCCAGCAGGCGGAGCGCCACGGTGTCACCGTGGCGTTCTTCACCACCGCGCTCTTCCACCAGCTGGCGGTGCGCCGCTCCCGGGTGTTCGCGCTGCTGCGCACGGTGGTGGTCGGCGGGGAGGCGATGGCCGCCCATCACGCCCGTGAGGTCCTGCGGGCTTTCCCCTGGCTGGAGTTGGTCAACGGCTACGGGCCGACGGAGACAACGACGTTCGCCACGGCCCACCGGGTCACCGACGCGGACTGCGACGGGCAGGTGCCGATCGGCCGGCCCATCGCGGGCGCGACGGCGTACGTCCTGGACGACGCCGGCCGGACCGTGCCGCACGGCGAGCGCGGCGAACTCTGGGTCGGCGGCAGCCGGCTGGCGCTGGGCTACACCGGACAGCCGGAGCTGACCGCCGAGCGCTTCACTTCTCATACCGATCTGGGCCGCCTCTACCGCACCGGCGATGTGGTCTCCGTACGCCCTGACGGAGTCCTCGACTTCCACGGGCGCACGGACGATCAGATGAAGGTGCGCGGCTTCCGGATCGAACCGGGAGAGGTCGAACACGCACTGCGGGACCAACCCGAGGTGGACGACGCGGCCGTGGCCGTGTACCGCCCCTCCCCCGACGACGCCCGCCTGATCGCCTTCGTCGTCGCGGCGCCCGGCCCCGTGCCCCGGCCGGGCAGTCTGCGCGACCGGCTGGCCGCGGTCCTGCCCGCTCATCTGGTGCCCGACGAGCTGACCGTCGTCGGGGAGCTGCCGCTCACGCCCTCCGGCAAGGTCGACCGCCGCGCGCTGACGGACCTGGTCGCCGCGGGCGGCTGCGACACCCCGGCCGCGCCGCTGGCGCCGCTGGAGCAGGCCGTCGCCGACCTGTGGAGCCGTTCCCTGGGCCGCGATGTGACACGTCCGGACGCCGACTTCATCGCCCTGGGCGGGCACTCCCTGCTGGCCCTCGCCGTCACCGACGACCTGCGCGAGGAGCTGGGCGTCGAGCTGACGCTCGCCGACTTCTTCGCCGCCCCCACCGTGGCGGGTCAGGCCGCCCTGGTCGAGCGGGCGCTGCTCGCCGAGCACCGCGATCTGCACCCGCACGCCCCGGAGGATACCGATGGCCACTGACCACCCCGCAGCCCCGGCCCTCCAGGAGGAGCTGCTGCGCCGGGCGCGCGCCCGCGCCGCCCGCCCCGTCCGCCTTCCCGAGGCATCGCACCAGGGACCGGCGCCGCTCTCCCACGCCCAGCGCCGTATGTGGCTGATGGACCGGCTCGGCCACGGCGGCGCGTCGTACAGCGTGCCGTTCGCCACCCGGCTGCGCGGTCCGCTCGATGTGGACGCGCTGGCCGCCGCCCTGACCTCACTCGTGCGCCGGCACGAGATCCTGCGGACCCGCTACGGGCAGCGGGACGGCGAGCCGTACCAGGAGGTGCTCGCGGCGCCCGAGGCGTTCGCGGTGCCCGTCGTGGAAACGGGCGCCGAGGAGGCTTCGGCCCTGCTGGTGGCGGAGGCGCGCCGCCGGTTCGATCTGTCCGCCGGGTCCCTGCCCCGCGCCCTGGTCCTGCGGCACGGGGAACAGGACCACACCGTTCTGCTGACGTTCCATCACATAGCCATCGACGGACCGTCGTTGGAGACCGTGGCCCAGGAGCTCGGCGAGCTCTACGCGGCCGCCGCCACCCTGGGGGCGACGCCCGGCCCTCAGCGCACACAGCCGCCGCAGTACGCGGACTTCGCACGGCGTGAGCACCAAGCCGCCGATCGCCTCGATGAGGGGTTGCGGCACTGGGCCGGCCTTCTCGAAGGCGCCGCTCCGGCGCGGCTGCCCGGCCCCGTCCCGCCGCCCGCCGACGCCGGCTCCCGGCCCGCTGGGACCCACACCGCGCCGCTCGACCCCAAGGTGCCGGCCGCCCTGCGCGAGCTGGGCCAACGGCACCGGGCCACGGTGTTCACCGTGGCACTCGCCGCGGCCTTCGCCGCCCTGCACCGTTTCACCGGGCAGGATGACCTCGTGATCGGCGTCGCCGGCACGCACCGGCAGGGCGCGGCCATGCGCGGTCTGGTCGGACTGTGCGTCAACACCCTCCCGCTGCGCGTCGACGCCTCCGGTGACCCGTCCTTCAGCACGCTCCTGGAGCGGGTACGGGACGCGCTGCTGGACGCGCAGCGCTACCGCGAAGTGCCGTTCGACCTGATCCTGGAACGGCTCGGCGCCGCCGCCCGCGGTGCGGACGGGACCGCTCTGGTGCGGGTGACCGCGGACGTGCTCGGCGCTCCCACGGTGCTGGAGCTGCCGGGGACCGTGGGCGAACACCTCGACGTGGGCGTCGGAGAGGCCAAGTTCGACCTCTCCTTCGGCCTGGTGGACAGCGACCGGCCCGCCGGTCTCGTGCAGTACCGCCGGGCCGCGCTGGACGACGAGGCAGCGGCCGGCCTCGGCGCGGGCTACGCCGCGCTGCTCGCCGCGGTCGCGGACGACCCAGGCCTCCGGCTCTCGCAACTGCCCGGTACGGCACCGGTATCCCCGGACGAGCCCGGCGGGCATCCGGCCGAGGTGATGCTGCGCGCCCACCCCCAGGTCGGCGAGGCCGCGGTGGTCGCAGCGCCCGGTGGTCCGCTGCTCGCCTTCGCGGTCCTGCGGGAGACCGGCGGCCCGGCGCCTGCCGACCTGCGCGCCCACCTGCGGGCCGGCCTGGCGCCGGACCTGGTCCCGGTCGCGGTCACCCTGCTGGACGCCCTCCCCAAGACCGCCGACGGCGCGGCCGACCCGGCGCGTCTGCCCGGAATACCGGCCGCCCCCGCGCCGGACGGGCCCCGTGCCGAGGCGGTGCGCAAGGGCTTCGCGGCGCTACTGGGTCGCACACCCGCCCCGGACGACGACTTCTTCGCCCTCGGCGGCCACTCACTCACCGCCGTCCAGCTCGCCGAGCGGCTGCGCCGGGCGCTGACCCTGCCGCTGACCGGCCTGGACATCATGCAGGCCCGCACCCCCCGCGCGGTCACCGCCCTGCTGGACGCGCGGGAGGCGGAACGCGCCGCCGCGCCCGTACCCTCGTCCGCCCGGCCACGGCGGGCACGAGCCGGCACGGTCCTGGTCACCGGCGCCACCGGTGGCGTCGGCGCCTTCGTCCTGCGTGAACTCGCCGCCCAGGGGCGCCCCGTACTGGCCCTGGCCCGCCCCGAATCAGCGCATCTGGTCGCGGCGGAGGGCGTGGACGTCATCGAGGGCGACCTCGCCGACCCGGACGGGCTGCGCAAGGCGGTGGCCGGCGCGGACGCGGTCGTCCATGCTGCCTGCACCTTCACCCGGCCCGAGGTCGATGTGGCGGCGATGGAGGCGATGGTCGACGCCTGGTCGCACGGCCCGTTCGTCTTCGTCAGCAGCGTGGACGCCTATGGACACCCCGACGACGAGCCGGTGGCGGAGGAGTCCGTCTCGCGGGAGCCGCTCAGTCCGTACGGCCGGGCGAAGCTCGACTGCGAGCGGATGCTGCTGCGGGCGGCCGGTACCGGCGGCCGGGGCGGGGCCAGTGCGGTCCGCTCCCCGCTGGTGTGGGGCCCGCACGACCGGCTGCGCGACCAGCTGCGCTGGGGCGCCACCGGCCTGCTCTACCAAGCCGCGCAGGACGGCCGGCCGCTCACCCTTCCGCGGCCGGGCACCCGCGGCCACGCCTGGTACGGCGCACCCTGGGTGCACGCCGCGGCGCTGGCACGGGCGGTGGTCTCGTGCCTGGACGCGCCGGTGCACGGCGTGGCCAACGCCGTCAGCGGACATGTCACCTGGCGGGACCTCGCCGCGGACCTGGTCGAACTGCTCGGCAGCGCCAGCGAGATCCGTGAGACGGTCGAGGTCCATCCGGACCTCGACCACCGCTGGCACTACCAGGCCGGCCGGCTGGCCCGGCCGCTGGGCGCACAGCCGGGCGAGGACCGGCGTTCCGTACTGGCGGCCATGGTGAGGTGCGGACCCGGCGGCGTAAGGAGCTGAAGCCGGTTGTCAGCGAGGCCGCGGGCCGCGTGCCGGAACTCGACGCGATCGGCGGGGCGTTGCGGGGGGGACGGCCCAACGGCACAGCGGCCGGACGGCACGGCCACGGCATCCGCGGTCATGCCGGTGATGGCGAGCGCCGAGCCGGAACACAGCCGGCGACGGGGCCGGCTGAGCGATCTCATCCAAGTTTGAGCTGCCGCTTGCCCTCTCCCCCGAGCGTCTCTCGGGTGGGCGCCTGGAGACGAACTCCGTTACACGGGGGTGAAGGTCGGGGCCACGCCGGTCAGGTCGCAGCTGGCGGCCCACAGGCGCGCCGCGGTCGTGGTGTCGGCCAGGTGGTCCCAGATGGGTGCGAGCCCGGGCCTACCGCGCAGCCCGAACACCCGGGGTCCCCACAGGTGGCCGCCGCGCACGTCCGGGTCGAGCACGGCCCGAACGGCGGGCCACGCGCCGGCTTCCTTGCCCTGGACGAGAAGGCCGAGCGGCAACCCGCGCAGCCGCTCGCCAGTGGTCCGGACTCGAACCTGCGGGCGCGAGGGGGTGAGGGAGTCGAGCGCGCCGCCGGGATGTACGACCACGCTGAGCGTTGTGCTGCCGGCGGCGCGCAGACGGCGGTCAAGCTCGAAGCTGAAGAGCATCTGGGCCAGCTTCGACCGCCCATAGGTGCGCTTGGGCCGGTAGTCGTGTGTGTTCTGGAGATCGTCGAAGTCCAGGCGTTCGGACTTGGCCGCGAAGCTGCCGGTGGTGATGATCCGGCTCCCTGGCGTGGCCACGAGCAGGGGAGCCAGCCATCCGGTCAGTGCGAAGTGCCCGAGGTGGTTGGTTGCGAACATCAGCTCGTGGCCGTCCTTGGTTTCGCGGCGTGGTGGATGGTCGAGTGCCACGCCGGCGTTGTAGACGACTGCGTCGAGGCGGTCCGGCCCGAGCGCGTCCACGGACGTCTTGAGCGATGCGAGATCGGCCAGGTCCAGACGCAGATGCTGCACCTTGGCACCGGGGACGCGTGAGCGGATCGAAGCGATCGCGGCTTCGGCCTTCGCCGCGTCGCGGCTGCCGAGAACGACCGTGGCCCCGGTGCCGGCGAGCTGCTCGGCGACGAAATACCCGATGCCCGCGTTGCCACCGGTGACCAGGAAGCGCTTGCCCTCGGCGGCAGGCAGCCGGTGAACGTTCCACGGCTGGGTCTTGAGTACGGAGGGCATGGCGGGCTCCTTGCGCTCGGAGTGATCCAGCGGCGGGCGGGACGGCACCTTCATCACCGGTGCCGCCAACGCCTCACGGTCTCAGCAGCCACCGACACCCCACCGACAGATCGCTGTCCGCCACCGATAGCGGCCCGATACCCGCCTCGCCCCGCCTGCCGCGCGCCGGGCCCGAGAGGCACGTCAGGGCTCGTTCAGGTAAGCGAGGACAGCGAGGACGCGGCGATTGTTGTTGTCGTCATCGGTGATACCGAGTTTGCCGAACAGGGAGGTGGTGTACTTGCTGATGGCGCTTGCACTGAGGAAGAGCCGCTGGCCGATGGCCTGATTGGACAATCCTTCGGCCATGAGGCTGAGCACGGAGTGTTCGCGTTCGGTGAGCTCTCCGAGTCGTCGGTTCGAGGACCCGCTGGACAGCAGTTTGGCGACGACGGCTGGGTCCATGGCGGTCCCGCCACCGGCGACGCGTTCCAGAGCATCGATGAACTGATCGGCGTCGAACACGCTCTCTTTGAGGAAATAGCCGATGCCACCGGCGCCGTCGGCCAAGAGTTCGCGGGCATAGAGCTGTTCGACGTACTGGGAAAGAATCAAGACGGGCAGGCCGGGCAGTTCGCTGCGGGCGGCTAGAGCCGCCCGCAGGCCCTCGTCCGACTGGGTCGGCGGCATGCGGACGTCGATGACGGCAGCATCCGGCCGCCATGTCAGCAGCGCATCGAGCGTCTCGGGCCCGGTGGTTGCCGTCGCCACCACCTGGTGTCCGTACGCCTCGATGAGGCGGACCATCCCGTCGCGCAGGAGGTAGAGGTCTTCGGCTACGACGATTCGCATGGCACCATCATCCTCACGCGGGTCGGACCGCCTGCCGGGCTGTCGATCTCCAGGGTGCCGTCGAAGACCGCGAGGCGGCGGCGCAGCCCCGCAAGCCCACCGTCGGCTCGCACGTCGGCCCCGCCCCGGCCGTTGTCTTCGACATCAACGACGATGCCGGTGTCGTCGCGGGCGATGGAGATTCGCACCCGGGTCGCATGGGCGTGCTTGGCCGCGTTGGTCAGCAGTTCGGCGGTTCCGAAGTACAGGGCGGACTCGATCGGCGGGTCCAGGCGGAGCTGCACATCGGCGCTGACAGTCGTCTCTAGCGGGCTGTCCAAGGCAAGAGCGCGAACGGCATCGATGAGCCCTCGGTCGTTCAGCACCGGCGGGTTGATTCCCTTGACCAGTTCGCGGAGCTCGGTCAGTGAGGTGGCGGCGCCGACTCGCGCTTCCCGCATCAGGGCCTTGGCCTGGTCGGGGTCGGTTTCCATCAGCTTCTCCGCCGTCGCCAAAGAGAGCCCGAGCGCGACCAGGCGGGCCTGCGCTCCATCGTGCAGGTCGCGCTCGATCCGGCGGATCTCGGCGGCCTGCGCCACCGTCGTGTCCGCGCGCTGGGCCGTCAGCTCGTCCACCCGGTCCGCCAGCGCCATCGCAGACGACGCGCTCAGGAAGCGGACGGCTACCGGCTCGACGGAACGCCAGGCATACGGGGCGCCGGCGAAGGCCACGGCCAGGCCGAGCACCCCGAGGGTGCGTGCGGGGAGCGACGGCTGGGACAGCCCGACGGCCGCTGCCGCGAGTCCGGCCGGCGGGATGGCCGCGATCACGCCCACGGTGACCGGTGCGATCGCCGTGAATCGCAGGTCACGCCAGGTAGCCGGGTCGCTCCGCCGGACCCGCCACCGCTGCTCCTGGCGGGCCTGCTGGCTGCTGCGCGCGTAGGTGAAACCGTTCCACCAGTACCCGGTGGACATGCGCACCACCGGCTCGGCCTGCCGGTATCCGGCGGGAATGACGGTGGCCGTCCACCTCGCGACGAGGGAGCGGAACATCCGACAGACGGGGCGGGACAGGGCGAGAGTCCCGATACACGCCCACACGAACACCGGCACCCACGACCACGGGCCCGCCCACCAGATCCCCAGTGCCACGGCAGCGGCCCACACGGCCGGGACCAGCATGCTGACGATCACCACCACGCACGCCCGCACGAACCCTACGCAGGCACTGGCCACCCACGACATCACCTGTCTCATGACTCTTCCTTCTCACTTCATCAACCTGACCGTGGCACCCGCGGTTCCTGCGATGCTCCGCCGATCAGGCTGGTACGGCTCGGTGTTTTCACTGTGCACGGCACGGAGCCCGATGCCCGCCGGATCGGCTCCGAAGTGGGTCTGGCCCCACCGCCCTGTACGTCCAGGCCCATACCGCAGCTCCCATGCGCTCCCTAGCGTCGACACCACACCAGACAACGCGAGGGAAGAGAGACGAAGAGAGACATGGAAACCATCAGCCACACCACGTCCGAGGCCGCCCACCTCAACCATCCGCACACCCAACGGGCCTTCGGCAAGATGAAGTTGCTCGTCGCGGCCTACGGCGCGCTGAGCGCCGCGGTCCTCATCACGGTCGTCGTCCTCGCGATCACCGGACACGAGGTGACCTCGTTCATGTGGGGCCGATCAGCCGGAGTGCTCGCGAGCGCCGCGGTGACCTACTGGCTGACCGTGCGCGCCTCACGGGGAGCACGATGGGCCTATCTCCGTGTGCGCCTCATCTCGATCATCGTGCCGATCGCGATCGTCGCCATCGACATGATTCCCGGCGCCCTCCCGCCGTGGTTCATCGCGATGCAGGTCGCCTGCGCCCTCACCATCGGCGCAACCGCTTTCCCCATCAACGGATCCGGACTGCGCGCCGCCTTCTCCAAGTCACGCTGACCCCCTCAAGCCGCAGAGCCTGGGTGCGAAGGCTGCGCTCGCTTGCGGTGATGCGGTGAGGGCGGCGGTGGGCGCTCCGTGGTGCCTGATCACGAAGGAGCCGCTCGTGCCACCACCCAGGCCGAGCAGGCCGCCCGCGGCGGCCGTACCCGGCGACCCCGGATACGGCCGCGCCCGCCCTCCGCCGTGGCGGTTCGCAGGGGTCAGGCGCCGGGCGGGCGAAGACCGACCACCGCCCATTTCGCCCGCGTGGACAGCCGGCTGAGCGCCTTCGCCGACTCCTTGCCGATCGTGTCCAGCAGGAGCCTGCCGTGCGCCATCGTCGTACGCGCGAGTTCCGCGTCACCCGCCTCGACCGCGGCGAGCGTCAGCTCCAAATGCTGCTCCGTGATCAGCCGGCCGAGCCCCCGGCGGTGCCACTGCGGAACCGCTCCGTCCGGCGTGGTCCCATCGGCACCGACCGCCGCCCGTGCCCGCTCCAGCGCCCGCCCCGCTGCCGCGAGATCGCCCTTGCGGCGCTCCAGGCGGGCGAGGACGTACGCCTCCGAGGCCCGGTCCCATGCCGTGTCCTGAAGCGAGAGGAGGTTGAACTGGGCGCGGGCCGCCTGTGCGTGGTCGCCGATGCGCTCCAGCGCGCGGCTCAGCTCCCGGAGCCGGTCCGCGTCCGGGCCCGTGTCGTCCAGCAGGCGGATGAGCGCGACCCGGGCGTGCTCGATACGACCCTGCCGGTGGGCCAGCTCGATCCAGGTGAACTCGCTCTCGGCAATCACATCCCGCCCGTGCCGCTTCGCCTCCTCGGCGCGGGCCCACTCCACGGCTCCGGCGCTGTCGGTGACCTGCCCGGCAGTGGCCGACCGCAGTAGCGCAACGTCCCCGTCCTGCCCGTGCAACGCCACCAGCACCGCGGCCAGCCGCCGCTCCTCGAACCACTCGGTCCGCGCGGCATTCTCATGCTCCAGCAGGAAACGGAGCAGCGGCAGGTCGCCGTCATGGCGGTCGTACTGCGCGGCTCGCAGCACCCCCGCCCGCAGCACCGGATCCGCAGCCGCCTCCTCCCACGCGCCGAGGTCGCCGGAGCGCATCCGCTCCAGCGCCTCCCGTCCCGGGCCGAGGACGACGTCGCGCAGGGACTGGCGGAAGGATTCCTCCAGTTGGTAGGCGCAGAGTTCGTCCGAATTGAGCAGGAGGTAGTCCGGCTCGGTGCGCCGGGTGGCCGACTCCGACAGGGCGTTGAGTTCGACCAGTGACCGGTCCGGCAGGCCGAGACCGCTGATCAATGCCGCTCGCTGCGCGTCCAGTTCGGGAGCGAACTCCTCCCGCGCCTCGTCGTCCCCCTCACGTACCGCGGCGAGCAGGCCCTCCTCGTCCAGCTCGGGGGAGACGTTCACACACCACGCGGGCAGCCGCACGAGGATTTCGAGCGCCTCGCCGACACTGTCGGCGAGCAGCGAGGCGTACCCGTCGGAGGACGCGTGGAGTACGGCTGTTCCCTCGCACAGGAAGTACGTGCCGCCGGTGTCGTCGCCGGCGATCGGCTCCAACGACGCACCGGACGCCAGGTGCACCGGCTCGACGTGGTACGCCCGGCTCACATCGAAGTCGAACGGAAACGCGGCCAGTTCGGCCAGATCAGGGCGGGTGCGCAAGAGTTCCAGAACGCGGTCGGTCATACGACCGAACCCTAACGAGGCTCCAGCAGGAACATCCGGCGCGGGTGGCACTCCGAGGTGACCGCGATGCGCCCCGGCCTGGCCACGTCGACGGACGGTCGACTTGGAGCTCGATGCGCTCCACACAGGCGCTTGGTCCCGGCCACGCCGTCAACGCCGTCGGCCAGGGCATCAGGTACAGCGCACGGCCGTCACCGCCGCCGCACTCCTGATCCGGCTGAGATCGTGCCCTGTGACCGACGCCGATCGCGTCCTGTGACCTGCTCTCAGTGCCGAACCAGGCAGAACGGGTGCCCCGCCAGATCCGCGTAGATGCGCCAGCCCCGCCCGTCGGAGCCGGCATCCAGCACGGTCGCGCCCAAGGCCAGAACCTGCTCGTGGGCTCGGTCCAGGTCCGGAACACCGAAGTCCAGATGGAACTGCTGAGGCCGAGCCGGATCAGGCCACTGCGGCGGCCGGTAGTCCGCTGCCCGCTGGAAGGCGAGCACCAGACCGGAGGGCGAGTGCAGCGTCGCCCAGTCCTCGTCGAGCGCCCACCGCCGGTCGTGCTGATCAACGGCCCCGCCGAGCAACGACCGGTAGAACTCGGCAAGTTGCCCCGGATCGGGGCAGTCCAGCACCACGCACTGCAGGTCAGCGATCATGGCCAGATCCTAGGACCTCGTTTCCTTCGTGAGTTGTCGAGCGGTATCCGACACGAGGTGAGCCGGCTGACGCAGACGCTGGTAGTGACAGCAGCCCTCTGCTTCGTTGAGCAACGGCAGAACCTGGTCCAGGTCTGCGATGCAGTCGCACAGGATCCTGTGGCGCTGTCTGCCGGGAGAACCGCGTCGTCGTTGTCTTCTGGCGCGCCTTGGACTCATTCGACGCGGCGGCTGGGGAGACAGGCACGGACGGCAACGGAGCGAGGGGGAGAGCCTGCTGGACATAACGCCCCTGCGCGGTCAGACCGTTCGGGAGGCGATGGGCGCAGCCAGGGAGGTGACGGTGGAGTGGTCGAAGAGGTCACGGACCGCGATCCGGGCCGGGGCCACGCGATTGATCCGGGCCGTCACCTGAGCGGCCAACAGGGAGTGGCCACCGACGGCGAAGAAGCTCTCGTCGCCGGTGAGGTTCCCATGGCCGAGCGCCAACTCCCAGACGCTGCGGATCTGCTCACGCTGCGGGCTCATCGGAACTCTCCCCTGGATCGGAGCCGGGTTGGGTGGCCTGCGTCCTCTTCACTACCACCGAGGCCACATGACATCTCACGTGTGACATTGTATCTTGCGGCGTCCTGCGGGCCGACCTCACCGTGGTCGACGGCCACCGGGCCACCGCCAACGCACAGCTGCGCCGGACCCCCGGCGCGGTCGTCTGCGGCCTCGCCGACCCGGTGGCCTCGCCGGACGGCTGGTGCAGGGCGTTCCGGCATCCGATGACCGTCCACGCCTTCGCGGGCGGCCATTTCTACCTCTTCGACTCGGTCGAGGAGGTGGCCGATCGCATCGACGCAGAGCTCGAGCGGCTCCGGTCGGACGGACCGGAGCCAGGTGCGCCGTCCGGCGGCGGTGGGCCCGGCCGGCGGGCTGAGCGGCCGCATGCCGGGCCCACTGTCCAAGGCCCGGCCCACGCACTCGGGTTGGATATCCACGAAAATCGGACGGGAGCAGTTTCAGTGACAACGAACAACGGGCGGCCGACGGCCACGGCCCTGATCAGGCAGATCGCCGCGGCCGCGCTGCCGCTCTACCTGTCGATGATCGCGGCCTCGGCGGGCGCTTTGGTGGACACCGCCGTCCTGGGCCACCACGCGACCGCGGCACTGGCGGGTCTCGCCGTGACCATGGCCGTCTTCGGCCCGGCCACCGCGGCGATCGCCGGCGCGCAGCGCGGTGTGATGCCCTTCGTGGCGGAGCACCAGGACGAGCCGGCGCAGCTCGTCCCGGTCCTGCGCAACGGGATGTGGCTGGCAGTTGCCACCGGAGGGCTCGGCGCCCTCGCGGTGGCGGCGGTGCCATGGATCGGCCGGATCGGGGGCGTGCCGGAGGCAACACTCGATCAGCTCGGCCTGTTCCCGGTCCTGCTGGCGGCGGCCACCTTGTTGACCGCGGTGTCGACCACGGCGGGCTCCGCCCTGATCGGGCTCGGCCGGGGGCACCTGGTGATGCGCGCCGGACTGGCCGGCACGGGGACGGCCGTCGTGCTTTCGCTGCTGCTGGTCGGAGGCGCCGGTCCGCTGCCCTCCCTCGGTCTAACAGGTGCCGGGATCGCAATGCTGGCCTCCAGTACCCTCAGCGCGGTCGTCGCGCAGGCCGCGCTCCGACGGTCTCCGCAACTGGCAGGTCGCTCCTTGAGGTTGGGGCGCCCGCAGCCGGCGCAGGTGATCGGGCTGGCCCGGGTCGGTCTTCCGCTGGCCGCCACTGTGCTGATCAAGTTCGCGGTCCTGGGAGTGCTGGCTTTCTCGGCCGCCCGGATCAGCACGGAGGCGGCTGCCGTGCACAGCGTCGCGGTGTCACTGGTGAACCTGATGTTCACCGCGGCCGTGGCGGTCGGGCAGGCGGTCGTGCCGGTGGTGACGGAGCGGCTCAAGGAGCAGGACCTGGCGGGTGTGCGGGCCGGGGCGGTGTCCGGGCTGGTCGTCTCCGCCGGGGCGGTGCTGTTGCTCGGCGGGCTGCTCACCGTGCTACGTGGGCCCGTACTGGCGGTGTTCAGCGCCGACCCCCGGGTGCAGGACGGCTTGGTGGACCTGCTGCCGCTCGTGCTGGCGGCGACCCTGGCCGACGCCTTCCAGGCCCTGTTCGGATTCGGGCTGATCGGTGTCCGGCGGACCCTGCCGAGCATGCTCTGCTTCGCGGCCTGCTACGGCGCGCTGGCCGTCCTGGCCGGACCGGTGGCAGCCGGCGGCGGCCTCAGCGCGCTCTGGGGCGCGCTGGCCGTGGTCAACCTGGTCCTGATCGTGGCCCAGGGATGGTGCTTCCGTCGCTACAGCGCGCTCGCGGTCGCGGCCCCGGTGCCGGTCTGACCCATCGTCTCGTCCGCCCTGAAGCGTGTAGCAGAAGGTCGCGGGGCGGACGACCTTGCGCGCGGTGAGGTGCACACCCGTTCAGTGCGCGGGCGCCGACCGGTCCGGGGCGGGCCGGTCGGCGAGCTCCACCGCCCCGATGGGCGTATCCGGCTGCTCTACCGCGGCCCGCAGCAGAGCGAGCAGGCTGTCCGCCGGCCAACGGGCCGTCGTCTCTTCGAAGAGGTCGGCCGCGTACTCGATCCCGCCCGGTCCGCCACTGCCGCTCTCCGGACGTTCGGTCAGGATGAACGTCCGGTCGAACCTGGCGGTGTCCGTTGCCAGTTCGCGATGCAGCACGGTCAGGCCCGTCACGTCGGGAAGCCGCGGCGGCTCGACCTGGAACGCGAGCAGGACCTGAAAGAGGGGTGGCGGGCCCTGGACCGGGGCGGCGCCACGGCCTCCACCACCTGGTCGAACGGCGTTTCCTGGTGGGCGAGGAACTCCAGATCCGCCTCCCGGACCCGCGCCAGCAGCTCGGCCATCGACGGGTTGCCGGAGGTGTCGGAGCGCAGCACCAGGGTGTTGGCGAAGAAGCCGACCAGCTCCTCCAGCGCGCTGTCAGGGCGGCCGACGACCACCGTGCCGCTCAGTACGTCGGTGCCGGCCTCCCGCTCGGGTCAGCAGTGCGGCCAGAGCGGCGTGCACGGTCATGAAGACGGTGCAGTTCCGTCGGCGGGCCACCGCTGCCAGTCCCGCGCACAGGTCGGCAGGAACTCGGCCCGTTCCCCGGCCCGGACCGGCAGCAGTTCGCGCTGCCAGAGCACATGGTCCGCGTAAGCAGCTCGTAGCGCGCCGCTCCGGGTGAACGGTACGACGGTGCCGTGGGTGCGGCACAGCCGGGAAAAGGCTTGACCGTGGCGGGAGTTGGGGACCGATACTCGAACGGAGGGACTGGCGAACAGAAGACGGGGGCTGCCGGTGAGTGCGTTAGGGGACTGCGAGACGCAACGGGCCTGGGAGTTGGCTCGGGAGGCCGTGCGGCGGTTGGCGCCGGAGGAGTTGGCGCTCTTCGAGGAGACGGCCGAGGCCTACTTCGACGATCCGGGCCGGGAGAACCGGAAGGCCCGGCAGGAGCCGCTGGGGATCGGCATCGATGCCATCGTCATCGGGACGCTGACGCAGTTCGCGCTGCCGGTCGCAGCGGCCGTTGCCGGGAACATCGTCACCGATGTCATGCGCCAGGAGCGCCGACGGGGCTGGTGGGGACGGCGGCGGGCGCGGCGGGACGGTGGCGGGGACGGCGGTGCGGTCAATCCGTTCGCCGCGCCCGACGCACCACGCGCTGTGGAGCCGAACGGTCGGGAGGCCTCCCGGGCCGAGGAGCTGGAGCGGCTGCGGCAGATCGCCTACGACCGGGCCGCCGCCCTAGGACTCCCGCCCGCGCAAGCGGGGCTGCTGGCGGACGCCATCGTTGGCGGGGTGCAGGCGCCGCCGGCCCCGGGCGAGGAGGAGATCACCTCATGAGCGCCGCGCCGGCTCCCGCCGTCGGCGCTCCGGTGGGCATGCCGCATCCGTTTCGGATGCCGTCGGGGACATCGCTACGGTTCGCGCTGCTCATCTTGAGCACATCGGCAGCCATGGCGGTGGCCTTCGGCGGGGCGGTCAGCACGGCGGCTTACTTCGGGCTCGGCGGCGATGTGGGCAGCATCACCGCAGCCCTCGAATGCACAGCCGACAACTTCCAGGACATGGCTGCCGATCCCGAGGAGTTGACCCGCAGATGCCTGCTGCCGGACTTCGGCAATGAGACCGCCATCGAACTGGCGGCCCTGGGGGCGCTGTGGCTGGCCGTCGGCGTCGTTTACTGGCTGCTGCCGGTCCACCGGATCCGCCGGCGCCGACTGCGGCCCTTGCCGGCCGCCGGTTTCGCCGACATCCGGCGAACGCTCGACGAGCTGGTGGCGCTCGCCGAGCTGCGGTGCCGGGTGCGTTTCGTCGTCAACTGGCGTGACCTGGGCCCCACCGGGCTCGCCTTCGGCCGGGCCGGTCGGCGCCATGTGATGCTCAGCCGCGGACTGCTGCATCTGCACGCGCAGGATCCTGAGGCCTTCCGCGCGATCGTCCTGCACGAACTGGCGCATCTGCGCAACCGGGATGTGGACGTCGCCTTCCTCACGCTCATCTGCCACCGGCTGTTCGTCACCGCACTTGCGGTTCCCCTCGCCGTCACCGCGCCCTTTGCGTTGCTGGTCGGGTGGCTGTTGATGCCCCAGAGTCTGCTCTACCAGCTGCTGCTCGTCCTCGCCCAGTGCGCACTCGCGGCCACCGTCACCCTCACCAGCACCGCGGTGCTGCGCAGCCGCGAGCTGTACGCGGACGCCCGGGTAGCCGTGTGGACCCGCGGAGCCCACTCGCTACGCCGCGTGCTCGCCGCTCAGCACGGCCTTGAGCAAACCGGCCGCCGCCGGCCTGGCTACCTGCGCTCGCATCCCACCGCCGGAAAGCGGCTGGCGGCACTGAGCGACACGCGGCTGCTGTTCGGCTTCGGTCCCTGGGAGGCGTTCGGGCTGGCCCTGACCTGCTCACTCGTCTACCAGCACGTGGCGCAGTGGACCGAGGCGGCAACCCATCTCGGCGACCGCGGCAGCCCGCTGTCCGCCGTCGTCCCCGCCGTCCTGCTGGGCGGTGGCGTGGCGATGGGCATCTGGCGCGCGACGCTGGCCGCACGGCTCAATCACGGTCGGTGGGCAGACGCACATCGCACAGGGCTCGCCATGTCGGCCGGGCTCATCGTGGGTACCTTCGGGGACAGGGCGCACAACACGGCCCTGTCCCTCGGCATCTCCAACTCGCTGCCGGTCCACCTGTCGTGGTGGCTGATCCTCGGGGTCGTCGGCTACGGATTCGTGCGATGGAACGCGGCGACGGCCCGGGTGTGGGCACCAGTGGTGCTGGCCGGCCGGCGTCCGCTGCTGCTGGTCGTCGGCGGGTGCGCGGGCGGCGTCGCGCTGCTGAGCATCTGGCTGGGGCACGCCTACGCCGCCGGTACCCCCGGTTTCGATCTACTACAGCTGCCGCGCCCGCTGAACCTGCTGCCGACGCCGCTGGACTACCTGGGGTTCGTGTTCTCGACGACCGTCGTGATCACGCCGCCCCTGTGGGTCATCGCTCTGGTGGTGGTCACCGTCGGGCTCCCACTCGCCGCACGGTTCGGCGTACGGCTCTCCGGGCGCGCCCGCGCCGAGGCGCCCACCGCAGGACCCGACCGGTTCCTGCTCCAGCCCGTGTCGGCCGAGAGCTCGGCGGCGCTCCTCGCTCCGCCACAGCTGCGCCCATTGCGGGCGCTGGCACAGGGCGTGGTGTTCAGCGCCGCCGCCGGGCTCGGCCTGTGGCTGTGGCATCTGTTCTGTGCCATAGCCTTCCCCTGGCCGATCGAATGGGTCGGTGGGGTCTTCACCTTCTATCCGGTGGCGCTCGCGGCGTTGCTGCAGCTCGCCGTCGGCTTCGTCGTCGCGTGGCGCCACGCTGACGGCGAACTGCGCGCTCTGCACGGAATTCTCGGCACGCTCGGCGCGGGGCTGCTGCTGCCGACGGCCGCCTTCACCGCACGCAATCACTTCGCCTGCCTGCGGTGGGGCACCGATCACGTGGCCTGCCGAGTGGCGCCCGATCTGGCGCCCACGCTGAGCCCGGAACTGTACATCGCGGCCTGGACCGCCGCCCTGGCCTTGCTTCTCATCCCGGCCTGGGCCGCCCTGCGCGACGGCAGACGCCACTGAGCCCGTTTCTCATTGAAGTTGCTGGTCATGGGGCTGGTATGGCGGGCTGCTGGGAGCTCGTCGCTGGGCAGGTCCTACGCGGGCAAGTCCCCGTCGGTCGCCTCGCTCCACCGGGCCCTCGCCGAAGCCGAGAACGCAGCAGCGGACGACGGCCTGCCGGTCAGGCCCAAGCCCAGGAAGGCAATATCCGACGGCAGGCCCGCCTGATCCGAGGAGGCTTGTCCCTTGTCCCGTGACCGCGGTCGGACCGCCAGCGCTACCTCCCGCAGGAACCGGGCCGGCGATCCCGCCGGCCAACAGCAGCATCCCCGCGACTACCGCTCCGCTCACCAGAGCCACCAGCCCGCCGCGGCCGTGCCCACCGGCAACAGCCACTGAACGGTGTACTCGGCCGGCTGCGCGCGCGTACTTACCCCGCAAGGACGACCCTCGCGGCAGAAACGCCACAAACTCCGGCAGGTGCAGAACTTGGCTGGACTCCTTGCAACGCGGACAGGGCACGAAGCAGCCGACGCTGGGAAGGCACCCGAAGCGAATAGGCCCCACCTCTGGGTGTGACGAATCCGCGCCACGAGCGAGCAGGCATCTGATCACGGTGAATGACGCTCGGCGCGCAGATGGTGCCGTCATGGCAGAGTGATCTGCATGCTCATCTCAACGCTTCGGCGGCGAAGACACTTCGCCGCCGCACTCCTCCTGAGCGCCGCGATACCCCTGACTGCCTGCGGCCAGCAGCGCGTCGCGGCCAGCGCGCCGAGCGCATCCCCCAGCTCCAGCCCCAGCCCCTCCGGATCCGGTGCCTCCCCTTACGTGGAACCCGGAGCCCATGACGGAGCCCCGCACTACAACGAGAACAACGCCAACCGTCGCCCCCGCGAAATGTCCCCCGCCAACGCGAAGGACGCCCAAAGGGAAGCCGACCGCATCGAACCCGTACTCAAACGCCTCTGGAAACAGGGAAAGTGGGATCCCAAGAGCGTCCGCTCGGCGATGCTCGCACTCGGGTACAAGGAACAGCGGACCGGCCCCAAGGGCGAGCAGCCCGGCGGGAAACTCGACGTGCGGAGCATGGAACCCCGCTACGAAGGCGACCACTACGTCACACCCGAAGGCGCCCGGATCGGACTTCACGTCCACAGCGACGCCTGTGTCACCGCATTCGTACAGAAGACCAACTACCAGGTGCAGGTCAACGGGCCATACATGGAGTCGGGCTGCTTCGAACCGCCCTTCGGTCACTGACAAACACCGCAAGCCTCGACCGACAGCAGCAGGCCGGTCTGGGGCAGGCGCCAACACCGGTCGCTCAGAAGCGAAAGGGCCCCGCTCCAAGTCGGGTCGGGGCTCTCGCTGCTGCTACTCAGCCGCTGTCAGTTCGCTGTCGAGGTACTCCTGCACCGGCTCGAACAAGCCGTAGGGCACATAGGCGGGGATCTCCGTCAGTGCCACCCACGCGACCTCGGCGATCTCCTCCTCGTCGGCGACGCGCGCCTCACCCGAGACCACGCTGCAGGCTGTGTACGACATCAGTCGGCCGGTCTTCGGATGCACGCGCCCGCCAAGGAGCTTCAGCACCTCCACAGTCAGCCCGGCCTCTTCCCGAGCCTCCCGGACCGCGGCCTGTTCGGCAGTCTCCCCGGCTTCGATGGCACCCGCGGGGAACTGCCACATCAACTCGCCTTCTCGCGCCCGGCGGCGCACCATCAGCACACGGTCACCCTCCACGATGATCCCCGCGCTGATGCCCGGCTGATCGGCGGTCTGATCGGCGGTCTGATCGACGGTCTGATCGGTCATGAGGTCCCCTCCAAAGCCACCAACACAGACAGTGTCACCTTTGCCAACCGGCGCCGGAGTTCGAAGAGTTCCTCGCTCACGGCGCCATGCAGGAGCTGGTCTGGCCGCCGCGGATATCGACGACCCCGACGCCCGCCGCGGCACCCCGGTGAGCATCGTGAGCCGCAGCTGATCGAGACAAGGGGCACGTTGATCTTCTGAACCTCTCCTCGACGAACGGCGCCGCACTTCGGGCACCCGAGATAGGCCCGGCCCGGACTGCGCAAACCTCGAAACGTCCAGACCGATGGCTGTGGTGCGCGGCCGGGGTGAGCCGGTAGGTCGAGCCCGCACTCAATCACGGGATGCGGCACAGGTCGGCGGCCTGTTCGGATGCGGGTCCTGTAGTCACCGCCGATGATCCCTCTTCCCCACCTGCTTACCTGCTTTCCCATGAGGAAAGAAGGGTGGTACTTTCCCCACGCGCAAGTACTCGGACGATCAGGGGGAATTCATGGCCGACTACGATGCCCAGGCCGCACTCGACGACATACGTCACCGTCAGAACCAGGCCTGCGACGAGTACATCCGTCACGTCTCATCCCGCTCCCACTCGCTCCTTGCGGCGCTGGCGCTGTTCGCCATGTTTGCTTCCTTCGACCTGCCCAGGCCTTGGAATATCGCCGCCGCTCTGTTGGGGAGCGGCCTGGGGGCGGTAGGGCTGGTCATACAGCAGCGCCGTGCGCCCGTCCGCAGGAAAGTCGCCGGCGTGGAAGCGGTGTTCTACGTGTGGTTGGGGGTCGCCTTCTGGGTGGTCTTCTCAGCCGTACTGATTGCCGCCCGCTTGCTCGGCCTGCCGGCCCCGTCCACCCTCGCGGCCGCTGTCGTGGCCCTGGCGAGTCTGGTGGCCGGGAACATGATCCGCCCAGTCGTCAAAGCGATCGCGCGCAGGGATGGCCACCGCTGATGGACCCCGACTTCGATGAGTTCTTGCACGTTCCGGCCCGGCTTTCGGTCGTCGCGCTGCTGGCCCCGGCCGACTGGGTGGAGTTCGGCTTCGTACGGGACACGGTCAATACCAGCGACTCGGCCCTGTCCAAGCAGGTCTCCGCACTGGCAGAAGCCGGATACGTCTCCGTACGCAAAACACGGGACCGCAAGGGACGGCACACCCACGTCCGCCTCACCTCGCATGGACGGCAGGCATTCCAGCGGCACGCCGCGGCACTGGAGAAGATCGTCGCGGCCGCACGCGCGCCACTGAAGTGAACCGAACCTGACCGACTGCTCGTGCGCTCGTGCCCGTATGCCGTGAGCCGCAGCCGATCGAGACAAGAGTCAGGCTGCTCGGGTGCCTGCCCCTTCCTCTACGACGTCTGCAGCTGCACCTGCCGTTCGTACGAGACCGTGCACGGGAGTGACGGTGACGCGTCGGCTCACTCGCGATGCCCACGCCGACAGCTGGAACAGGCCCGTCCGCGAAGGCTGGTTGCTGATCCGACGGAGCCGCCCGCTGGCCGCGAGTCTCATCATCACGCCAATAGCTCCAGCACCCGGTCAGCTTGCCGTTCCGCCGTGCCGGGAGGGTTCCTGGGATGCTCCGTTGCCTCGCTCGCCAGCAGGAACAGCCAGACCAGAGCAAGCAGCCGGCGGCTCTCCCGCAGGCGCGCGGTCTCCGTGGGGGAAAGCTCGAATTGCTCCAGGAAGGCTGAGACGTCAAAGGGGTGTTCCACCCAACTGCCCACGTGCTCGGTGATTTCCGCGAGCTCGAAGGCACGATCGCTGCGGCCCGAGTCCTCGAAGTCGACGACCTGGACCCGCAAGCCGTCCCACAGGTAGTTCGCGAGATTGCCGTCACCCGGACCGAAGACGGGTGAAACCTCCCCCCGAGCGTCGGCTCCCAGCCCCGACCGGGCCAGCCAGTCCAACCCGGCGTCCATGGCCTGCCTCACCGGGCCGCCGGCTTGGGGGCGAACCGTCACGGCCCACTCATCGAGGTGGCCGATGAGCTCGCCTTGATGCCCGGGCCTGAGCGGGATCTTGCATACGACATCGGACGGCACGGCCTCATACAGAGTGGTCACCGCCTCGGCCAAGGCTTCGATCTTCTTGCCCTCAACAGCAGCACCACGCAAGGTGGCTCCGGCAAGCCGAGACATCACCACAACCGGCTCAACAGCTGCGAGGTCGGCTTCCCGGGGCTCCGGAGCCAGCCCCGGAGCATACGTGGCCGGCAAGGACAAAGCCCGCCACTCCCGCTCGGCGCGACCGCCGTCCTTCCTCGGGAACCGCTTGATCACACGGTCAGCGGTCATCTCGATTGCGTGGGTGCCCCATCGGCCAGAGCTCATGAGAAGGAATCCTGTCGGGTTCGTCACCAGCGCCCTCACGGGCGCGCATATCGACCTCATCGGCACGGCCCGCCCGATACGTCCTCGATGCCGGCTATCACGTCGTACTCGAACAACTACGGCAAGCCACCGCACGGTGCAGTCGGATTCGCCTCCTCGGATGGCCCTGCTGCTTCCACGGCGTGTTCGGCGGTTCTCCTGTAGGCGAACCAGGGCAAGAAGAACTGGGTGATCGGGCCGACCGTAAGTGCGTACAGCACCGTGCCGACGCCCACGCTCCCACCAAGTAGCCAGCCCACGCCGAGCACAGTGATCTCGATCAGGGTGCGGATGAGCCGGATGGAACGCCCGGTTGCAGCGGACGCGCCGGTCATCAACCCGTCCCGGGGGCCAGGTCCGAAGCGCGCGCCGACGTAGACGGCAACGGACAATCCATTCAGAAAGACACACCCGACGAGCAGGCCGACCCGGGCCGAGAAGCCGAGGTGCTGGGGGATGAGGAAGAGGCCCAGGTCGGATGAGTACGCCACGACGATGATGTTGGCGACGGTGCCCAACGTCGGCCTCTGCTTGAGGGGGATCCAGAGCAGGAGCACGAGAACACCGAGAAGGGCACTGATCGTGCCGAAGCTCAGGGAGGTGTGGCGCTCCAGACCCTCGTACAGGACGCTCCATGGGTTGACGCCCAGAGAGGCCCGGACCATGGCTGAGAGGCTGAATCCGTACAGGGCGAGGCCGATGAGCAGTTGGGGAAAGCGTCTCAGCGGATGCTCACCGAGGGGGATGTAGGTGAGAGGCGGCAGGGACGGGCGTGTACTGGGCGTCAGCGGAGCCGCGGCGCGTTCCTCGTGACGGCGCCGGAGTTTGCGCTTGTGGCGGTCCGTGATCTCCTGCTCCATGCCAGTCGCCTCCGGTGTGTTTGCATACATCAAAGTGGCGTTGTCAACTCGTCTGGGCGCTTGCCTGGGTGAGGGTGTGCCGGGCTCTAGTCGGGTCGGGTGGTGGTGCTGTGTTCAGGCTGCGGCGGGCGTTCCAGTGCCACCGGTGTTCGACTGCCGGTGCTCCACCGACCGCATCAGCTCCCGGTGGGCGACGCCGTAGCTGGCGAGCTTGTCGGTGACCAGCACCCTGGGTACCCGACGCTGCTTCTTCAGCAGCTTGGCCAGGAACCGCTTGGCGGCCTTCGCGTCGCGCCGGGACTGGACGAGGAAGTCGAGGACGCTGCCGTCCTGGTTGACTGCCCGACACAGGTACCGCCACTCGCCGCTGATCTTGACGTAGACCTCGTCCAGAGGCCACTTGTCGCCGGCCCGGGGTTGGCGTTGCCGCAGGCCACGCGCGTACTCCGGCCCGAACTTCGCACACCACTGCCGGATGGCCTCGTGGGAGACGACCACGCCGCGGGCGAGCAAGAGCTCCTCGATCTCGCGGTGGCTGAGCGGGAAACGGTGATACAGCCACACGCACTGGGAGATGACCTCCGCCGGGTAGCGGAACCCCTTGTACTACGGCGCTCCGGCCTCCCCGACAGCCCTCCTGACGCCCCACGACCAACCCGGTGATTCATCCCACGGACAACCCATCAGCCAAGTTGACAACGCCGACTCGGCGGCGCCGGCGCGTTGGCCTTCCCGCGGTCGGCTTTGAGCGCGCGGATGTGGTCCTCGATCGCGGGGAGGGAGGAGGGGTCGGGGCGGTAGGAGGGGTCCCAGCGGTAGTGGCCGCATCCGGCGCACTGGAAGCGGATGTGGCAGGCTTTGCCGCCTGTTTTCACGTCGGAAGGTTCGACGCAGATCCCGAACGGCGCCGCCACCGATCGAACCTCGTAGGAGGCGGCGGAGTGATCGGCGCGGCGGTCGCATGCCGGCCGGTGGCGAGGCCGCGGACGGTCTCGATCCCGGCGCGTTTCATCTTCGCAGGGACGCGGTAGTGCGCGGCCGTGGTGTTGGCGGATTTGCGGGTCCATCAGGGGGCCACGGTTTACTCTCAACCATCCAATCGATGAAATCATTGCCATGGATTCTCATGGTGCTCGCCTCGTTGATTCCCCTGGTGCTCGCCTCGTTGTTGCACCGATGTGCGAGCTGGGCGTTGTCTTTTGCGTACGGATATCCCGGCCCGTTCACCGGCCCCTGCTCCACCGTGGTGATCGTGATGGCCGAGGTCGAGGTCGAGAGCGAGAGCGAGGGCAGTCGGCGTGCATCGGTGAGTCGCTGAACCAGATGCCACAGCGCGCATGTGCCTGCGAAGCCGGTACCGATGATGGAGTATTTGACGGTTCCGATCACGATGGCATTCAAGTCAGGGCCCCAAACGAGTGAGGGCGCGCCTGATGCGTGTGCCGGCTTTGCTCAAGAGCGATCCCGTCCGGCCGCAGTTGATCCGCACGAAATGGTTCAGGGGCTCGCCCTCCGCGAAGCGGCTACCGCAGATCGTGGCGACCTTTGCTTCGGCCAGCAGGAACTGATCGGCGGTGCCGTAGCCCTGCCTCTGGTAGGCGTCGGCGTAGCCCGATAAGTCGACGAACAGGAAGTAGCCTCCCTGGGGAGGGCTGATCCGCAACGAGGGGACTGCATCGAGCTCTCGCAGCATGGCTTCGAGGTTGATGCGCGCGGCCTTCGCCCTGGAGGTCGCCACCTCGTCCATCTCCGGCTGCAGCGCGATGTGCGTGGCGATCTGGCCATAGGTGGACGCGAACGATGTGAGGTTGACCTGCGCCCGCGCGGACGCGTCCACGATGTCCGGCGGACCGCAGAGATAGCCGATCCGATCGCCGTGCATGCCGTAGGTCTTGCCTGGTCCGGTCACTGCCACCGTCCACGGCCGCATGGAGCAGTGGCTGCCGTCGGTGAGCGGAACTTCGATGGCGGCAAACGTCTTGGCGCGGGCCCCCAAGATATGGGCCTCGTAGGGAGAATCGAACAAGACGTAGATCGGGCTCTCTCCGCGGGCCTCGCGCCGCACGTTGCATCGGGCGACAATCTCGGCCAGCGCCGACAGCTCCTCGGTCGAGTAGACCTTGCCGGTCGGGTTGATGCAGTCGCCAAGGACGATGATCTTGGTTCGCTCCGAGATCGCTCCCTCTAGGGCCGGCGCCGTCAAGCCATCGCGCGCCGTGACCAGGACGGTCTTCGGAGTCGCTTCGTGCAGCCGCACCATGTCCGAGTAGTGCGGCCAGTTGGGCACGGGAATCACGACCTCGTCGCCTGGATTCAGCAACGCATGGAAGGTTACCGAAATCGAACCCTTCACACCGCCCGGCGTGACCAAGATTTCACTGTTCGGATCGTACTTAATTCCGTGTAGGCGAGCCACACGCGCCGCAACGGACTCCAGCAGGAACGGAAATCCTTTGACGGGAGCGAACGCATGGATCGTGCCGGATTGCGTCTGAACGAACTCGACCACGCCTCGGTCGATCCGGGAATCGGTTGGTGTATCCAGTGCACCGATGCTGAGGTCAATGATCTGATCGTCCTCGGCGAGTCCGTGATTGAGTGCGGCGAGCTTCGCCGCGGTTCCGTGAGTCGCCGATTCCGGAATGCTCAGGACGGCATTGGAAATGCCACGATTATTCTGCACGGTGGTACGAGCCACCTCTCTCCCGCTGCGGAATTCAACTCGTGGACGTGGCCTTGTACATCGCGTTCCACATCTCCAGTTGAATGTTCAGGGTCTCTGTGGCGCCATAGGCGATCTCGGCAACGTCCGCATCGGTATGGCAGTTGTTCAGGACGCACTTTCTTGCATCGGCGGCGTGGCGTTCCTCGACGCCCTCCTGGCCGACGTGGACGTTGAAGTAGACCTCGACATTGTCAACGAACTCAGATTCGGGCAGCTCGTTGCTGCTGTTGCGGAACGCCGTACGGCAGACCTGCAACATCTTGTCGGCGTGGGACTCCAGGGCCATCGCGACGCCCAGCATGCGGTGGTAGCCGGCGCCCAGCAGCTCCAGGGTGCGCTCGCGGTACGCGAACGTCTCGGGGATGACCAGATTGCTGTTCCGTGCCTCCCTCACGAGCAGCGGCGGCAGGCCGAACTCGACCTGGCCGTACAGGTTGTGGGCGTTCTCCATCAGCACCTCGTGGCAATGAGCAGCCTCGCCGTTCCCGGTCTCCTCGTTGAGGATGTAGGAAAACAGGACCAGCGTGTCACGATCGTCGCTGGCTGCCGCCTGCGCGCACACGTGGGCGATGCCTTTGACCGTACCCTCGGTTCGATGGAAGAAATTTGCCCGGTGAAAGTCGTAGGTCCGGCTATTCCATGGCGAGTTCTCGAGGAACTTGAAGTAATCATTGTTGTAGACGTCGTGTCGCTCCAACTCGTCCATGAGTGAGGTGACTTGATCGTGAAGTGCGATTCCCGTGCTTGTCGCCATCTTGCTTCTACCCCCATTGCATGCAGGTTTTGAATCGTGGCCAATGAAATCTTCGGATTGACGCACGATCCACTGGATGAATGCCTTACCGACGCCGTCGGTCGGAGTGATCACCGCCAGAAGCCGTCGTGGCGGCGGCTATGCCGGCGAAGTGCGAGATGTCCCCCGCAGATGCACCCTCTGACATGAGAACCGTTCGGATCCGAGGGAAGCTGTCCATACCCTGCGGATGAAGAAAACATCACTCCCTCCCATTTGCTACACCACGTCACGAAGAGTCGAGACGCAGCTCGGACAGGACCATAGACATGCAAAGGCATCTCTCCCGATGAAGGCGGACGGAGCCCTGCAGGAAGATCCACCCTCCAGGCAAGCCACGATGACCACTCCAGCTCGGTCGCAATCCACGGTGGCGTAGGGACCGTTACCAGGAACAGGTCGCAACCGGCCATATCGGCCATGGGGACCATCGGAGCAGCCGGTATCGGTGAGATCGATCATGGATGCCCAAGGGTGATCCGCCACAGCACAGGCGGAATGTTTCGTGCGGGCATCGAGGGAAAGAGCCGCGATGACTCGCGGCGGATGGTTACGTCCGCTGCATGCCCCAGTGGAATTTCCAACTGATGAGCAGGCCGAGGCGTACGGAAGATTCGCCGAGGAGCCGACGCGGCCCGAGCTGGAGCGATTCTGCTTCCTGGACGATGCGGACCGGGACCAGTACCGGGATGTCCTGCCGCACGACGCGCGCACCATGTACGACCTCCCGGGCGAGATCGTCGCGTGCGCCGCGGACGTGGCGCTCACCGCACCGCGCGGCGACGCAGCCTTATAACCTGGTCGGAGCGCTCGGGCGCGTGCGGAATACTGTCGTACACAACTGCTGGCACAGGTGGGGGTATTGGTGCGACCGCTGGCGAAGGGCGATCCGCAGCAGGTCGGCCCGTTCCGGATCATCGGGTTGCTCGGTGGCGGCGGCATGGGGCGGGTCTATCTCGGCCGCGCGACGGACGGGCGGACGGTAGCGGTGAAGACCGCGCGCGCCGAACTCGCCGACGACCGGGGCTTCCGGACGCGTTTCGCCCGTGAGGTGGCCGCCGCCCAGCGGGTGGGCGGGCCGTTCGTGGCGCCGGTGGTCGACGCCGCGCCGCACGACGACATGCCCTGGATGGCGACCGACTACGTGCCGGGTGTCTCGCTGACCGATGCGGTGCACGACTGCGGGCCGCTGCCCGAGCACACGGTGCGGCTGCTGACGGCCGGCCTGCTGCACGCCCTGACGGCGGTGCACGCGCACGGCCTGGTGCACCGCGACCTCAAGCCGTCGAACATCCTGCTCACCGCCGAGGGCCCACGCGTCATCGACTTCGGCATTGCGCACTCCGCCGCGGACACCGCCCTGACGATGACTGGTACCGCCCTCGGCACCCCGGGGTTCATGGCGCCCGAGCAACTCGTCATGACGGGCCCCAAGGTCACGGGCGCGGCGGACGTGTTCGCGCTCGGCGGGGTGATCGTGTTCGCGGCGACGGGCGGCGGTCCGTACGGGAACGCCGAGCCGCAGGTCCTCATGTACCGCACCGTGCACGAGGAGCCGCAGCTCGACGAACTCCCGGACAGCCTCCAGAAGTTGGCGGCGGCCTGTCTGGCAAAGGAGCCGGAGCGGCGGCCCGCTCTGCCCGCCCTCATGGCGCGGGTGGGCGCACCAGGCCCGTACGGCGACTGGCTGCCGGAGCCCGTCGCCGTACAGCTGCGCCATCTGTCCGCGCAGCTCGGCGACCCCAGGTCCCCGGGCACGTTCACGCTGCGGCCCCCGGCCGAGAGGCCCGCCGACGTCGCCTTCGACCAGCTGCCGACCAGCACGACGGCGGACGGCGCACCGCCGCCCCCACTGCCGTGGCCCGCGCACACCCCCACGCCCCCGCTGCCCGCTACTCCGCCCCAGGGCCAGTACGGCCCCACCCCGCCAGTGGGACCGCACGACATCCCCCCGGCCCACTCGCCGCACACCCCCAGGCAGACCGCGTCCCCGGGGCCGAGCCGACGCCGTGTGCTCGCCGCGCTGTCCGCCGTCGGGGTCGCAGCCGGCGGCGGGGCGCTGGCCTGGACGCTGTGGCCGGACGGCAGGGACGGCGGCAGTGGCGGAACGAGCGCCGGGGACAACCCCGGCGGCGCCAAGAACTCGTCCGGCAGCTCCCAGCCCAGCAGGAACCCTACGGCCGCCGGGACACCGTCCGGCCGGTTGCCGAAGGAGATACGCGACAAGGGCACCGTCACCGTCGGCTCGGACATCGCCTACACGCCCATGGAGTTCGTCAGGGACGGCGAGCCCGCCGGTGTCGACGTCGACCTCGCGAACGCCCTCGGCCGTGAGCTCGGCGTGCGCTTCGAGTTCAAGAACGCCACCTTCGACGCCCTCCTCGCCGGCCTGAACGCGGGCCGCTTCGACCTGGTCATGTCGGCGATGGCCGACACCAAGGACCGTCAGGAGGGACGCGTGAACGGCACGAAGACCGGCAGCGGCGTCGACCTGATCGACTATTTCAGGGCCGGGCTCGCGCTCGTCGTCCGCAAGGGCAACCCGGAGGGCATCAAGACCCCCGGGGACCTGTCCGGCAAGACGGTCGCCGTCCAGCGCGGCACGCTCGCCCGTGACTACCTGGACGAGCTGAGCCGGAAGGCCCCCAAGAAGTTGAAGATCAGGGAGTTCGACTCACCGGCCGAGGTCTACGACGACGTCGCCAAGGGCCGGTCCACGGCCTGCCTCGACGACTTCCCGGTCGCGGCCCACACCGCCGCCGCCCACTCAGGCGGCGGCGTCCTCGAACTCGGCGGCGAACAGTTCGACCCCCTTCTCTATGGCATAGCCGTCGCCAAGACCCACACGGCCCTGCGCGACGCCGTGCGGGAAGCCCTCGACCGCCTCATCATGAACGGCGAGTACGCGAAGATCCTCAAGAAGTGGTACGTCGAGGACGGCGCGGTGACGCGGGCGGTCGTCAACGGGGGCCGGTAGGGCGGCCGTGCTCAGCTCGGCGGGCCGGGCTTCGCGGGGCGTTGGCGTGGCCAGGCCTGGAACGACACACACCCGAGCAGAGCACCGTCCCGGGGGTGGCCCCCCGTCTCGACAGGTCCCTGTATCGCGCACAACGCCGTTTCCGAGCAGGCCCGTTGGCCCCGGACGCAGGCACACCCCAGGGCGTGTTCGCAAAGTCGTTGGTCCCGTTGCCTGTCCGTGGTGCGTCGTCATCAACTGACTGACCAGGCATGGGCTGTGATCGAGCCGCTGTTGCCGCGGTCGCGGATGGGTCGTCCTGTCCGTGACCGGCGACAGGTCGTCAACGGGATCTTGTGGAAGCTCAGGCCAGGTCGTCCCGTCAATGACCGCACCTGGCGGGACGGGATCAGGGAAGCGGTCCACCACCTCGCGCAGACTCTCGCGGGCGATGACGTCACGCAGCATCTCGACGGGATGTTCGGCGTGACCGTCGTGGCGAAGCCGCTGGCTGACGAACACGCTGCCGGTCCAGTAGCAGTTCCTGGCGTGCCAAGTGCCGGGCGGGGCATCGGGGTTGACCCGGCGGTATTGCCACTGGGCGTCCTTGGTCTCGACGACGTACTGGCCGACGTACCAGGCGGCCGTGATCCAGGTCGTATGCTGGTCGGCTATGGGAGGCACTCCGCACGAGGTCAGCGAATGGCGCCAGGGACGCAACCCGCAGCGCCGGAAAATCGGGGTGCTCGGCTGGGCGCTGCTGATCGGGCTCATGGTCGCGCTGTTCACCCTGTGGCCGAGCTGACTCATAGACCCGCGCCTGCGGACCTGTTCGCACGACATCCGGCCCGCGCCGGTCGCCGTCTCAGCCTGAGTTACATCCCCCGGGCCGCGACGACCACCGCCACCACGAACGTTCCCGCCACGAAGCCCGTCCTCGCGAACCGCCGCTTGTCACGCCGCAGCGCTGGCGACCGCTGAAGCCGGCACCGGCGGCGAACTTCCCACGACGAGCGACCTCCCCACGACGATGGATCGCCGAGCGGACGTTCGGCCGGTTCATGAACCACCGCCGTCCCGCCCGGTGGCCGGATGTGACAGATAGCCGTCATTGCCGTCACGGGGTGGGGCAGTAACGATGGATGCATGCCCATCCCTCACCGTGTCGTCATCGCGGTCTTCCCGGATGTCGACCTGCTCGACGTCACCGGCCCGGCCGAGGTTTTCGCCCTGGCCAACCGGGTGACCGGGGGCCGGGCCGGCTACGAGGTCCGCCTGGCCGGACCCGAGGCCGGCCCGGTCGTCACGTCGGCCGGAGTGCGCCTGCTGGCGGACCTGGCCTTCGCCGAGGTGGGAGCCGCTGTGGACACCCTGCTGGTGCCCGGCGCGGTGGACCTGAAGCCGGACGGCCCGGTGGCTCGGGTCGACAACACCGTGGTGGAGTGGGTGAAGGCCACGGCGCCGCACGCCCGGCGGATCGCGTCGGTATGCGTGGGCGCGCACCTGCTCGCAGCGGCCGGGCTGCTCGACGGGCGGCGGGCGACCACACACTGGTCGACCGCGGCACAGCTCGCGGCCGAGCACCCTCAGGTGAGGGTCGATGCCGACCCGATCTTCATCCGCTCCGGCCGGGTGTGGACCGGCGCGGGCATCAGTACCTGCATGGACCTGACGCTCGCCCTGGTGGCCGAGGACCACGGCGAGGAACTGGCCCTGGCCGTGGCCCGGCAGCTTGTGGTGTACCTCAAGCGGCAGGGCGGCCAGAGTCAGTTCAGCGTGCCGCTGAGCCGGCCCCCGGCGGCCCGCAGGGACATCGACGAGCTGCGTGTGTTCATCACCGAGCACCTCGACGACGATCTGTCGGCGACAGCGCTGGCCGGTCGCATGTGCCTGAGCGAGCGCCATTTCGCCCGGGTCTTCCGCCAGGAGACGGGCACCGGCCCGGCCGCCTATGTGGAAGCAGCCCGGGTCGAAGCGGCCCGCCGCCTGCTGGAGGCCACCGACCGGCCACTGGAGCAGATCGCCGCAACCGTCGGGATGGGCTCGGTGGAAACGCTGCACCGCGCCTTCCGCAAACAGATCAGTACCACCCCGGCCGCCTACCGCCGCCGCTTCCGCACCACTGTCTGAGAGCTCCCCCGGCGTACGAGTCCCCGCGCCCGCGGTGGCTTTCCCGTGCCCATTTTCCAACGCCCGAAAGGTGCCTGTTTCCATGACTGCCTCCATGCCGCTGCGTGACGTCATCGGCCTCGACAACACGCTGCCCCGGCTCAGCGAGACCACTCTGATCATGATCGATTTCCAGAACACCTACCGCACCGGTGTCATGGCCCTCGACGGCCCCGAGCCCGCCCTGGCCGCCGCGGCCCGTCTGCTCGCCGCCGCCCGCTCGTCCGGCACGCCGGTCATCCACATCGTCAACGGCGGTGGCGAAGGCACCCCCTACGACATCCGTGCCGAGATCGGTGCCATCAGTGCCGAAGTGGCCCCTGCTGACGGCGAGCCGGTCGTGGTCAAGCAGTTCCCCAACGCCTTCCACGGAACCGACCTGGAAAAGACCCTGCGCGACCTCGACGCCGGCCCGGACCTGGTCCTGGCCGGTTTCATGACCCACATGTGCGTCACCTTCACCGCCCAGGGCGCCTTCAACCTCGGCTACCGGCCCACCGTCGTCGCCGAAGCGACCGCCACCCGCTCCCTGGCAGCACCCGACGGCAGCACCGTGCCCGCCACCACCCTCCAGACAGCAAGCCTGACCACCATCGCCGACCTCTTCGGCACCGTGGCCCCCACCGTCGAACACCTCACCATCTGACCCGGCCGAACTGGCCGAGCCCCAAAGAAGGCGGCCGGTGAGGCTCATAGTCACCGATCAGGACGCCCATCTCAGGGGATCTTGCTTCGGTTGTGAGGCCGGCCCCCAGGTGGGCTGTCATTGTCCCGCTGTCGAGCCCTTCTTCCGCCACCTCCACTGCCAGAGCGCGCTGGCCCGGTGGTCGTGTTCGAAAGCAGCACCGAGAGGCCCCACCCGCTCGATCGCCTCGTCGGTGCGCGGATCGTCGTGCAGGGCGAGACCGTAGGCGGCCTCCAGGCGTACGAGTTGATCGTCGTCGTCGAGCAACGCCGCCAAGGCGTCGGCGACCGCGGGCGTACGGTCCCGGGAGCCGGTCAGTGCCGCCGTGGTCGCACCTCGCACACCGGCGGCATCCGGGTCCCGGACCAGGAGGAGCAGCGCCCGGGTGATCTCCGGGAGGAGATCGTCGTCCCGCATACCCACCGTGCACGCTCTGATCCGCACCTCGGCGTCCGGATCGCGTGTGAGGGTGAGCAACGCGTTCCTGGCCGCGGGGGTGAAGGGGGCGGCATCCGTCGAGAGGGCGTAGGGCACTTCGCGGCGTACGCGGGGGTCGGGATGGGTGGCGTAGCGGAGCCCGATGGCTTCCTGGCCGGGATGCTCGTACTCGGTGAAGGCGTCGAGCACCTTCGCGAGCACCTCGCTGTCCGTTTCTTCGGCCGCCCAGGCGGCCAGGTATGCGCTCTCCTTCTTCTCGTAGGAGTCGGGGCCGGTACGAAGGAGCCCCCTGGTCCGCACGTAATCCGTCACGAACCGGCGGTGCGCCGGGTCAGGGTGGTGGCGATGGGCCACCACGGCCGACCAGGTCTCAAAGCTGCGACGCCGGGTGAGAATCCAGCAGACCGTCGACCAGTTCACATGGTCCTCGTCCGGCTGACCGACAGCGCGGGCGATCAGTTCGTCGACGGGTGTCAGGATGCGGAAGGCCCACTCCAGCGAGGTCAGGATGGCGCCGTGCCCGGCCCGTACGACGAGTCCACCCAGCGAGACCTGATCGACGTAGTCGTACTCGTCGTCCAGGACCCGGGCCGTCACGGCGGGACCCGACGCGCCGGTCCTGCGCCGCAACTCCTCGACCACGCCCGTCTCGTACCAGCTCCGGGCCAGGGCGAGAAGCCGTTCGCGGGCGGGTTCCGGAAGCCGCAGCCGGGGCTCGTTGCCCAGCACCCTGGAGAAGACCGCCGGGGAGCCGCCCTCGACGGCGCGCCACAGCGGTGTGGTCCCGTCCGGCAGCACCCGGTCGGGGTCCGCGCCGCCCTCCATCAACGCTTCGGCGACCGGCTCGTCGTACGCCGCCACGGCCACGCACAACACCGGCAGCCCGTTCGCGTCCACCGCGTCCGGATCCGCGCCCCGTTCCAGCAGGGTCCGTACCGCCTCGGCGTCCCCCGTCCGAACCGCCGACACGAGCTGACTCTTGAGTGCGCCTTCGCCCATGTTCCCGTGCCCCCTTTTTTATGAATGACATCGCCGGCCCGTCGAGCAGATCCCGCCCCGCGAGCTCCCGGCACTTCCGCCAGCAGCGAGAGCCCCCGCTTCCACGAAGGTCAACTCACCTGAGAACCGCACCAGCCGTGATCCGCGAAAGCCTGCCCGTCCTCGTCGCGGCAGGCGGCGGCTCCATTATCAACGTCTCCTCCGCCGCAGCCTGCTCGGAGACCCCGCCCACGCCGTGGTTGCCGACCTCGGCGATGAGCCGTGCGCGCCTTCGTTCGCGCGGTGATCGGGCTGCGACAACCGACGACCGTAAGCTCGGCCGGCATCGGTGGCCACGCGATGGCGGAGGCAGAGGGGCCGGATCTTGGAGCACTGGTAATTGCGTTGTCGATCTGACGTGGCTCCGTCAGGATCTTGGCCATGGAACGGCCCGCTGAAATCCTTCGCTCGGACCAGGTCGAGCTGCGCCGTTGGCGTGTGCAAGACATCGAGATCCTGGACCGGTTGATCACCGACTCACGTGATCACTTGCTCCCCTGGATGCCCTTTGCGGCCAGCCATGACTGGAAGCAGGGCGCAGAGTTTCTGACGCGATGCGAGGAGGAGTGGGGCTCGGGGCAGGCGTACTCCTACGCGATCACCTCGGGCGGTGTGGTGATCGGCAGCTGCAGTCTGATGCGCCGCATCGGTCCGGGCGGGCTGGACATCGGCTATTGGCTCCACCACGCGTGGACGGGGAAGGGGTTGGCCACCATGGCTGCCGCTGCCCTGGTAGATGCGGGACGCCGGATGCCTGGCATCGATCGCATCGAGATCCATCACGACGAGGCCAACCCCGCCAGCGGAGCCGTCGCCCGGCGCTTGGGTTTCACCGAAATTGAGCGCGTACAGGTGCCGGAAGGGCCTGTGGCCCCGAGTGAGACGGGCATTGACGTGATCTGGCGCCTGCAGACCCGCCCCTCACCAAGCCCCTGACGGTTCTTCGGCCCGGGCTCGGGTGCCGGCGAGGCGGCTGCCTAGGAGCACACGGACTTGAACGTCTCGGCGTCGTCCTGCCACTCCTGTCGCGCGGAGCTGAACGCATTCTTGTAGACCTCGGCCTGTGCTGTGTCGTTGCAGTCGAGCGCGGCCTGGAACTGTGACGCGGCGTCACTCAGCGCCCGCGCGTCGTTGGCGAGGTCACGGATCGCGGAGGCCACTTCCGAGTCGCCCGCGTCGTTCGCCGCTGCGTCGAGGTTGGAGGCCAGCGAGCTCAAGGAGGCGGCGTTCGCCTTGTCGTACGTGTCGAGGTTGCTCCGTAAGGCCTGATTGCCCCGCGCACAGCCGTCGGGGGTCTCCTTCTCCGTCGGTTCCGGGGCCGAGGTATCGCTGCCGCCGGTCAGGCCGGTTCCCGTCGCAGCCGAGCCCGGCGAAGACGAGTAGGACGGCAGCGAGTAGGTCGGTGACGGTGACGGCGAGCCCTTGAGCTGATCGCCGATCGTGTCGACCACTTTGTCCGGGCCGATGACGAGGAACGCCACCAGGGCGAGGAACGCGATCACGGCGAGCGCGCCGCTGGACGAACTCCCCCCGCCACCGGCAGGGGGCTTGGCGCCGGCCGTGTTCCCAGACTTGCCGCTCTTCTCGGTCTTGGCGGTGGTGGTGGCCGTGTCGCCCTTGGGGGCCTTCTTGGTCTTGGGGGGCACATACGGTTTGGTGTCGTACCCGGCCAGGGACCTCGCCACGGCCTCGGGGAGCCAGGAACCGGCGAGGGCCAGCGTCTCACCGGCTGTCTGCTTCCTGGCGTACTCCATGATCTTGCTGACGGCGGGTCGCTTCTCGGGGTCCCTGGCGAGGCACCGCTTGACGACGGCGCGCAGCGTGGGCGGACAATCGTCCAGCTCCGGGGCTTCGTTGAGGATCCGGTAGAACAGGGCGTCCGGGTTGCCCTCGCCGAAGGCGGTGCGTCCGGTGGCGGCGAACACGGCGAGGTTGCCGAGCGCGAAGACGTCCGTGGCCGGGGTGGCGGAGCGCCCGCGGATCTGCTCGGGGGCCATGAACGCGGGCGTCCCGACGCGGACATGGGTACTGGTGATCGTGGTGGCGTCGGCGGCGTGGGCGATGCCGAAGTCGATGACGCGGGGGCCGTCCTCGGCGAGGAGGATGTTGGCCGGCTTGAGGTCGCGGTGGATCAGATCGCAGGAGTGGATCGCGGTGAGGCCCTCGGCGACACCCGCCAGCAGCCGGAACACCGTGAGCAGCGGAAGCGGGCCGTACTCGGTGACGGCCTGGTGCAAGGAGGGGCCCGGCACATAAGCGGTGGCCAGCCAGGGCAGCTTCGCCTCGCTGTCGGCGTCCACGACCGGTGCGGTGTAGAGGCCCTGGACTAGCTGGGCGGCCTCGATCTCCTTGCGGAAGCGGCGCCGGAACTCCTCGTCCTGGGCGTAGTCGGGCCGTACGACCTTCACCGCAAGGGCGCGACCGCCGGGGCTGAAGGCGAGATACACGCGCCCCATGCCGCCCGCGCCGAGCCGCGCGCGTAAGTCGTATCCGGCCACGCTGGTCGGATCGTCGTCGTCGAGCGGAGCGAACCGGACAGCCATCCGTACCCCCGTGCTGCCTCAGGGCCGACATCGGACACCGGCAGCATCCCACGATCCGTCCGACGGATACATGCCAGATACACGTGGGCGCGCAGCGCGCCCACGACGGAAGGACTTGCTCAATTCCTGCCGCACCAAGCCTGCAATATGACGGCCGTCAGCGGAAGGAGTGAAGGCCCGACCGGCGACCGAGACCGTGCCGCAGGCACGGGCCGGCTTCTCGGTGGCAGCCTCGCCTCCTGTGCCCGCCGCTCAGACCGCTCCCCCGCGGACCTCAGATGGCCATCGCCTCTTGGATCCACCGGTTCACCCGGTACGGGAGCCACCACAACAGCGGTCCGGTGCGGGAGACCAGGCGCTCCTCCAGGAAGTCGGCGGCGATGGCCTTGGGCACGGCCCGGAGCGGTGCCCCGTAGGAGAGTTGGGTGATCGCCTCCTGGTATTCGGGCTCCTCTGCGGTGAAGCGGCGCAGTTCGCCCCAGCGGCGGTCGCGGATCTGGACGAAGCCGGGGCCCTGGCGCCACAGGCACTTGCAGAGATAGTGCTCGTTGCGCCACTGGGTGAGCGCGGCCACGGGGTCGGCGGGGCCGGTGAGGGTCCGGGGCGGCTGGAGGTGGCTGAGGTCGCGCCAGCCGTCGTCGGGCTCCGGGGGCAGCCGCAGATGCCACTGCACCAGCACGGCACGGGCCGTCAGATCGCGGATCAGGCACAGCCGCCGGACGGCATGGGCGGCGCCGGCGGGGTCGTCGACCGCGGTCAGGTCGATCTCCCCGGTGAACTCCACCCGGCGTGCCCCGAGTTCCCACAGCTGGGAGGCCTGATCGTCCGGCGGGGCGGTCAGGTCGACCGCGCCCAGGCCCATGCCCGGCAGGGCGCAGGCGTCCTCGTCGTAGTCCCGCCAGGCGTTGAGGGTCAGTGCTCGGGGAGCGGGGGCGGCGGTGCTGGTCATGGCTCTCTCCTGCGGGGCATGGATGTCCTGCTGTGGGCCGGGCGGTGGTTCAGGCGTGGGCGACGAGTGCTCGGGCGGCGTTGTCCGGCTGCTCCTGCGGGGCTGCCGCGGCGTGGGTGTGGCGCATGAAGTCGAGCCGCAGCAGGTCCTCGTTGACGGCGGCCGGTGCCAGATGGACGTACTGGCCGCCGTCGGTGAAGACCAGCCCGAGCGTCACCCAGTGCTGGAGGAGCGCGTGGACGGCGGCCTCGTCGACGGTGTGCTCGGGAAGACGGGCGGCGAGCTTGCGGGTCAGCGCGGCGGGGGCGTGCGGCTGGTCGAGAAGCCGGAAGGCCGCGATCTCGGTGGGCGCGGTGAGTTCCATGGCGCCCCAGTCGAAGGCGTGCCGGCGGCTGACGAGCACAATGCGGTCGCCGAGGTCCGCATGGGTGAGCCTGCTGTCCGCGTGGTGCTTCTTCCAGGCGCCGAGGGCGTCGTTGAGCGAGGTGACGGTGGGCTCGGTGATGCCGCGTTCGGGTGCCTCGAAGACGTAGGCCATGTCGAGGAGTTCGGACTCGGGCAGGTCGTAGGTGAAGCGGTAGTGCTCCTCGGGGCGCAGACCGGTGAAGCCGAGCTCGGGCCGGTTGAAGTACGGGCTGAAGCGTTCGATGGCGATACGGGCGGACAGGTCGACCGGCGGGTCGAGGTGTTCCAGGGCCGGTATCTGGGCGATGACGGGCTCGTAGTCGGCGGTGCTCTCGCCGGGGAAGCCGTGGAGGTAGTTCCAGGAGACGGAGAGTCCGGTCTCGGCTCCGTCCCGGAGCATGCGGACGTTCTGGCAGCCGCTCACGCCCTTGTCCATCAGGTCGAGCACCCGGCTGTTGAGGCTCTCGATGCCCGGCTGGACGTAGATCATTCCGGCCTCGGCGAGGGTGCGCAGCTGGGCCCGGCGCATGTTCGCCTTGATCTCGATGTGCATCCGCAGGTCATAGCCGCTGTCGATGATGCGGGGCAGGACGGTGGTGAGGTAGCCCATGTCGAGGATGTTGTCGACGAGGTACATGTCCAGCACCCGGTGCCGGCGAGCCAGCTCCATGATCTCTTCGTAGAAGGTCTCGGGGCTCTTGCTGCGGAACTGCATGAAGGAGCCGTTGAGACCGCAGAAGGTGCAGTGGTGCTTCTCCCCCCACCAGCAGCCGCGGGCTCCCTCGACGACGAGCTTGGGCTCCACCCAGTTGCGGGCGACGGAGGACGCCAGTCGCTCGAAGTACCCGCTGTAGTCGGGCGGCAGGATGGTCGCCGGCGGCAGCGGGCTGGTGCTCATCGGGTTGGCGGTGCTGGTCCCGTCGGGGCCCCGGTGGCAGAGCCCGGGGACGGCGGACAGGTCGCCGCCCTCCTCAAGGGCGGTGAGCAGCTGAGGGAAGGCGGCCTCTCCCTCTCCCCGGACCACGAAGTCCAGGAACGGGAAGTTGCGGTGGGTGGCGGCGCCCTGTTCGGCGTCGCAGTTGGCCCCGCCCATGACGGTTCTGATGTGCGGGGCGAGGCGTTTGACGTACTTGACGGCGGCGAGCGCGGCGGTGTTCTGCTGAAAGGTGGAGGTGAAGCCGACGACGTCGGGACCGGCCGCGACGATCCGCTCGGCGATCTCCTGGACGAACTCCGGCACCACGCGGTGCAGTTCCTTGGACATCCGCAGCCGTTCGTCCCGCAGCTTGCCGCGCATCGAGGCGCTGAACTCCGGTACGCGCCACTCGGGATCGTCGTACAGGGCGGAGGAGAACACCCAGTCGCCGCATCCCATGAAGTACGAGGAGAGCGCGTAGAACTGGTAGTCGTCCGCGGTGAATGCGGTCCGCCGGGTGATCCAGTCGGTGAACTCCAGGTTCGCGTGCAGGACATCGGCCTGGCCGGAGGTGCGCTCGTCGACGCTTCGCCTCAGGATGCCGAGTGCGAGGGACGGAAGGTCGATCGGGGACCAGGGCATATTGACCAGCAGGACGCGCATGGCGGCTCCTCGTACGGCGGGTGGGGTGGGAGTGGCCGACGGCCGGCCGGTGACGTGCGCGGGTCCGGCCGGCCCGGTGTGCACCGGGCCGGCCGGGGAGGGTCAGTCCTCCTCGGTGTCCTCCGCGTTGCGGAACGGGACGGTCACCGTGATGCCGATGCCCGGCCTGCGGTTCTCCTCGTCACCCGCGAGCGGGTCGTTGTGGATGATGTCCTTCTGCATGGCTGCTTCTCCTCTTCTGCCGGTTGCGGAACGGTTCTCACGATCCGGGGGTACCGGCCGGGCCGGTGCCTCCGGAGACCCCGTCCACCGGGGGACGGGGGGTTCGGTGGGCCGCGGGGGCGCGGCGCAGATGCTGGTCCAGAAAGCCCATGGCGCGGTGCAGAACGGCCACGTGGTGGGCGCCGGTGTATCCGTCGTGGCCGGTCTCCAGCCACATCGACTCATGTGCCGCACCGGCCTGCCGCAGGGCGCTGAGGTAGCTCCGTACCTGGCCGGGCGGGCATTTGGCGTCGAGGGTGGCGGCGATCACCAGCAGCGGGGCACGGACGTCGGCGGCGTAGTGGAGGGGTGAGCTCCGGGCGTAGCGCTCGGGCACGGCGTCGGGCGTGCCGCCGAACAGCCGCTCGTCCAGGGCACGCAGTGCGGGGGTGCCGGTGCGGTACGCCGCCGCGCAGTCGGCGACCGGTTTGACGGCGACGCCCGCCTGCCAGAGGTCCGGCCTACTGCCGAGCGCCAGCAGCGCCAGGTAGCCGCCCCAGGAGGTGCCCCACAGGCCGATCGCGTCCGCTCGGGCCAGGCCGCGGCGGAGCAGATCGGCCCGGACCGCGACGAGGTCGGCGACCTGGGTGAGGCCGACGCCTGCGCCGTACGCGGCGCGCCAGCGGGGGCCGTATCCGGTGGAGCCGCGGTAGTTGACCCGGGCGACCGCGAATCCGGAGGCGACCAGGGAGTGCACCTCCGGGTCGTAGGCGTCACGGTCGTGGTCGGCGGGGCCGCCGTGCACCAGGAACACCAGCGGGGGCCGCCGGCCGGGAACCGGGTCCGGTTCGCTGAGCAGGGTGTGCACAGGCCCGTCCGGGCCGGGGGTCCACAGTTCGCGGTACCGGCCGGGCGAGGGGGCGGGCAGGGTGGCGAGCTCCGGAAGCCGGGTGCCGGCAGTGGAGCGCATCCGGGGCGGGGTGGCGGTGTCGGTCCAGAGGTAGTGCACGTCGTCGCCCGGGTGCGGGGCGGCGTCGAGCAGGGTGCCGGGCGGGGAGGGCAACGGGGTCAGGGTGCGCCGGTCGAGGTCGGCCGCGGCGAGGGTGGAACGGCCGTGGCGGTCCTGGCGGATGAGGACCCGGCGTCCTGCGGGGTACCAGCGCGCGGTGATCTCCGTGTCGAAGCGGCACCAGTCCAGGGGCAGCAGCCCGCTGCCGGGCCGCCAACTCGCCAGTCGGTAGCGGTCGTTGTGCTCCTGGACCAGCAGCAGCTCCGTGCCTGCCGGGGACGGCGCGAAGCCGAGCGCCCACAACCGGCCGTGGCGTCCTGAGAGCTGGTCGAGCACCGCCCCGGAGCAGGTCACGAGCGTGACCGCCCGGTCCGAGCCGGCCGCCCCGGACAGTGCCAGCAGCCCTCCCGAGGGAGAGATGCCCGCCAGCAGCGCCTGCCCGTCGACGGTCCACACCTGCCGGGCCGGACCCCCCGGTCTCCCGAGGTGGACGGTCATCCCGCGGCCGTCCCCGAGGCCGATGGCCACGGTCCCGGCGTCGCTGACGGCGAGGCCGTGCGGGAGGCCCGGCGGCAGGCCGGTCAGGCCCGGCTGCCGCGCTCCGCCCTCGAAGTCCTGGAAGTACCACCGCCCGAGGCCGCTGCGGTCCTCCGCGAACCACCACACCCGGGCGTCGGCGTCGAGGGCGCAGTGCAGGGTGCCGTGCGGGCTGTCGGTGACCTGGCGTGCGGTGCCGGTGGCGGCGTCCCAGGTGAAGATCTCGCAGCGGCCGTCGGCGTCCGCGGCCAGCGCCATCCGCGCGGGGTCGCGCGGGCAGACCTCGGGGAGCGCCGGGTGGTAGACCCGGAAGCCGGTGCCGGAAGGCGGCTGTGCGGCGGGGTGTGCCGCGGTCGTGCTCATACGGGCTCCGAACCGGCGCTGCGGGTACGGGCCAGTGCCACGCAGCTCGTGTGGAGCGCGAGCACGGCCAGCAGCACGGCGCAGCCCATGAGGGTGGCGGCGGCCCCGGCCCGGTCGGCCGACAGCCCGGCCAGGGCGGGCGCCACGGCCGCGGCGGCGCCCGACACGGTGGCCAGCACGGTGCCGGTGCGGGCCTGGAGTCCGGGTGGGATGACCTGGATGATCCGGGCCTGCAGCGCCACGGTGGCCGTCGGCGTCAGCAGACACAGCAGACCGAACAGCAGGCCGAAGTGCCAGGCGTCGCGGGCCACCGCCAGGGCCGCGGCGGGCGGCACCATCAGCCAGGAGACCGTCACCAGCACTCGGCCCGCGGAGCGCCGGCCGGCGATCCGGGGTGCGGCGAGCGCACCGGCCAGGCCGGCCGCCCCGGCGAGCGCGAGGACCAGGCCCAGCGATGCCGCGCCCCGGCCGTGGTTCTGAAGGGCGAAAACCGTTGTGTAATACAGCGCGACGAGCAGGGCGTTGACGGCCGAGATCCAAAGGAGCGCCAGCCGCAGGAAGGGTTCGCGGCGGATCAGCGCCAGGCCCGCCCCTGCTTCGGCGGCCAGGGCCCGCCGGCCGCGGTGCACCGTACCGGCCGGAGGACGCTGCTCACGGTGCGGGGCGAGGGGGGAGCGCATGGCGCAGATACAGCCCGCCGCGACGGCGTACGAGAGGGCGTCCGCCAGGAAGGGCAGCCAGCGTTCGGCGTGGAAGAGCAGCCCGCCCAGTGCGGGCCCGAGCACGAGTGCGCCCCGCTCCCCCGCCTGTAATCGGGACAGGACGCGCCGGTGCTCCACGGGCGGGCACACCAGGGCGACGGTGCCGAGCGCTGCCGCCTCGTAGCAGGAGGTCGCGCACCGCTCGACGAGCACGGCGGCGATGAGCACGGCCAGCGGGACCGGGCCCGCCGAGACGGCGACGGTGACGCCGGCCATCGCGGCGGCGGAGACCAGTGCGGAGCCCACCATCATGTGCTTACGCGCCCCGCGGTCGGCGGGGACGGCGGCGAACGGGCCGAGCAGCAGCGTCGCCGCCGCAGAGATTCCGGCGAGGGCACCGACCTCGGCAGGGGACCGGCCGAGGGTCAGAAGCAGCAGCGGCAGGACGAGCCCGGACGTCTGGCTGCCCAGTGCGTCGCACGTGCCCGCCCACCAGAACAGCCGGATGTCGCGGCGGACGTGGGGCAGCGGAGCGGCCGGCGCCGGCGCCGGGGCGGACCCGGTCATCAGGCACGGCCCGGGGCCGGTCTCGCGGTGCCGCGGCGGGCATCGTCGTGCTGTGTCCGTGCCGGGCGGTCCTTACGGCCGTACATGCGGCCGTACGTCGGGCCGTCCGCCGTCACGGCCCGGGAGGAGACGCGCGGTAAGTCGTAGGGTGCGCCGCCTGCCGGGGATACCGCTGACCGTTCCATGCGAAGCCACCTCACATGCGTGGGCAGATCGTGAAGATCGCCTCACCAATAGGCCAACTTGCGGAGGAAATGTGCCCGAATCGTGCCGGAGCTTAGCCAGACAGTGACGTGGGCCACAAGGTGTGGGCGATGAACACCTTCGAGTGGAGCGGCCTGGCGGGCCGGCGACCCCGCGACCAGTGCTCCGGTGCCCTCCTCCCCCGAAATGCGCCGTGGCCGGATGCACTTGCCCGCCCCGGCAATCAGCAGACGCCGGAGGGAGAAGTCGTGCATTCTGACCGGTCCCCGGAGAAGGAGCCCGTACATGGAGATCCATTCGTTGCAGGAACTGCAGACCGCAGACCGCATGTCCCTCGCCTTCGGGCCGCACGGGCTGGGCAGCTCGTTGAGCCCGGAGTCCGCTGCCGAGTTCCAGCAGTTACGGATCGCCGAGTGCGAGCTGGCCGCCGAGGTCGCCGAAGGCACCCGCCGCTCCTTCGAACGACTCAAGAGGGTCTTCGCCTACGGCGTGCTCTGCTACGACGTGTACGCCCTGATCGACGATCACGCCCTGCTGATGAGGGAACAGGCGCTGCGCGACCGGTTCGTTCAGTGGTGCCACGGCTCCCTCACCTTCGAGGACGCCGTGGGCTCCGCCTCCGTCACCGAGCCCGTCACCTCGTACCGGGACGTCCACACGCTGTGCGAGTCCCTCAAGAAGCGGGCCGCCAGGGCACGCTCGAAGGGGGTGCCACAGCAGTGGAAACTGCGGGTGGGCGGCGAACTGATCGCCTTCAACGGGACATTGTTCGGGCTGCGGACCTGGGCCCGGTGCGCGAGACTGCTGCGCGGCCGACGGTCCCGTGGCATCGAAGCGGTCCAGTCGACGCTCCGCAACGATGTCGCGCACCCCGTCGGCTTCCAGGGCGGCACCCCGGTCGACGCCGCGCTGACCCTGCACGACCTCGCCGAATTCATCAACCAGCTCTGGGGCCGGCCCACACCGGGCGGGCGACTCTACCCCGCCCCCGTGCCACGTGAGATCGCCGTGATCGCCTGGAACGACGGCGGCAGAGTCCAGATCACCGATGCCCGGTCCCTGCGGGAGGGCGAGGACACCGAGGGACTCAGCCACGTCCTGGCCCGCGCGGTCTTCCTCCCGGGCGCACGGACGGAGGACGCGCACTGGATGGAGTTCGACGCACGCTTCGAGACCACGCAGTACCCGATGGACTACCTGTGGGGACCGGGCACCCGCAGTGCGGCTCTGGCCTGGTGGGAGCGGGAGCAGCCCCAGGGCGACACCGTCGATCCGCTCGACCGGGTGCTCCTGGTCCGCGAACACGACGGGGTGATCTATCCGCCGATGCGCCCGGAGGTGGCCGCGGGACTCAACAGCCTTGAACAAGAAGGCTCCTGGCATTCCATCCGGGCCGACTTCCCCATCGACGCGTACGGCCATGTCCGGGGTCTGACGAACCGCGAAGCCGACCACGCCCGGCGGCCGGGAGACTGCCGGGCCTGCTCCGTGTACGTCCTCGGTTCCGGCAGCCACCGGCAGGCGGTCGATGCCGCGGAGACCGCCCTCGGCACCATCCGTCCAGTACAGCCGCCCCCCGTCTGCGTTCCGCACTCCCTGCACTGGCCCAACCGGTTCTGATCCGGGGTTGCTCGGACACGGGATACCGATGGCCACGACGACGGGGGCGCCACGGCGATGGTCAGCCCGAGGCCGTGGCCAGTCTTCCTGCCGCCTCCGGAATGGCACCGGAACCTCTGGGGCCCGTGGTCGAGAAGGCCACCGGGGCAGCCGCCCCCGTGATCCCGCACGGTGACCACCGGATCCGTCGCAGACGACAACCCCGGCGACCCGAACGCAACCGCAACGACGTCACCCAGCTCCTGCCGCTGCTCGACGCCGTTCCACCTGTGAGGGGGCGCGTTGGTCGCCCCCGCCGCAAGCCGGACTCGCTGTTCGCCGGCCGCGACTACGCCATCTACCGCCGGCATGTTCCGCGAACGTGGCATCGTGCCGGCCATCGCCCGCCGCAGACCCCGGCATGGCACGGGCTTGGGCACCTACCGTTGACGTGGCGCATCCTCCAGAGGAAGTCCCACAACCTCTCCATGTCCTCCTCTGGCTGTCTCGACGCTCTCCCGGCGTGCCTGATCCAGATCCGACCGCACCTTGTCGGTCACTTCGCCCCTTCCAGGGCATGGCAGAAGTTCGTCATCGCGGTGATGCAGTCGCGGGCACCCGCGTTGAAGGCGGCGTAACACGTTCGCCGCGCCGCTAGTTGAGCATGGCGGGTGGCGTAGTCACGTTCCTCATGACTGAGTTGCTTGGCGTGTTCCAGCTCGCGCGCCCTGGTGCGATCAGCCCTACGCGGTGTGGGCAGGGCTGACGCAAGCGTGCCTCCAATGCCCAGAGTCTGCACGACGAACGTAATCGAGTCCGTCAACGCGCGGATCCGCCGGACGATCAAGGCCGCGGCCACTGCCCGAACGAGCAAGCCGCCCTGAAGTGCGTCTACGGCGATCATGCCGCTTGAACCCACCAGCAAGGGCCAACCAATCCCGTTGGACCAGCCGTTGGAAGACCGCGCTGAACGACTTCGACACCACATTCGACGGCCGCCTCTCTGCGGCCCGGCCCGCCAGTAACCCCAACCATCCTGGCTATACCGTACGTTTGACGGACCCTAAAACCGCAGTCAGGTCAACGCAGCGGCCCCGCTTTGGAACCCCACAGCATAGTCGAGTCGGCACAATTTACTCTCCCCGTCGAACTCGAATTGCTACCCAGCATCGCGAGGGAATTCTGTGGCAGCGCCAGGTTGACTTGGCAGTCGAGACGTCTACGAAGGGTCGGACCCGCTGGTGCATGTGAATGGCTCGTCGATCCAGTAGGTGTCGTGCTGCTCGTCGTAGACGATCGGGTACTTGGTGCTCGGATCGCAGAGCTTGTGAATCTGGGCCTGGTCCGCAGAACTGATGGTGAACCAGTACTTGTTGGTTCCCGGGCCGACCCTCTGGCACTTGTAGAAGAACCCCTTCACGCCAGGACCGAACACGTCACTGCGGAAGTCAGCGGCCAGCTTCTTGTTCAGGTTGATGTTGTCGCAGTCGGCCTTCATGCCCTCGACGCTGATGGCCTCGGCCGCCTGAGTCGTATACCCCTTGGCCGTGTGGGTACCCGACGCCGTCCAGGTCCGCGCCGGCAAAGCGATCTGCTCGGCAACCTCGGCAAGCAATGGGCTGCCGGGGGTGGTTGGCTCGGCCTGTGTCGTGGTGGTGGCATCCGCAATGCCCACGACGACGGCGACACCGATGCCCAGAGTCGCCAGCAGAAGGGGTGCGATCCGAATCCCGTTTCGGACCAAGGACGAGAATGTCACTTTGCGCTCCGTTCCGGGCAGGCCCGGCGGGCCGGCTGCCGCCCGGGGGCCTGATCGCACCCTAGCCGCCCGGGCGAATGACCAGCGGGGTCGGCAGCCGGTCGCGGTTCTTCTACGCCACGGTCGACCCGGACGGGCGAAACATGCACATGGTCGTATTGCCGGTGCTGCATTCTGCGGGTACAGGAAATTGGACCCTTGCTAGATCTTTGTATTGAGGTGACAGGGCGTCACCTTGGTGCGTTCACGCGGAGTCTGTACCAAGTTGTCGGGCATCGCGTTCCCCCGCATAACCCCCGACTCAGCAACAGTGAAGCCATTCTGAAGCGCTACGGGGTCCGGAGCCGTCAAGGGGTTCTTATGCCTCTCGATGGGCAGCGCATCCAAACCGGCGGGGTGACCTCGGCGGCCTACGGCTGACGGCGGCGCGCAGGGGCGCCCTGACACGCGACAGGGCGCCCCGTTGCTCCCCACCCGGAAATGATTAAGACCGCCTCCGCTGCTTACGGAAACGGCCCTCGACCTGCGAAAACACTGGTCGATACGACAGGATTCGAACCTGCGCCCCCTTGACCTACAGCACATTGCGGGAGGCGTTGTCGCAGGTCAGAGAGTAAGTGCCGCACGCGGCGTAGTCCTGCTGAACTTTGCGGCTGTTCGCAGCGGCCCGTCCTTCGTGGACAAAGTGCGTCATGCCGGGACACCCGACACACTGGTTGGTAGTGCCGTTGTTTCCGCCCCAACGGCGAGCGCCGTATGTCGAGGCGAATGCGCCAAGTAGATGGGTGCGTCGGGCGTGCACTGTCGCACTCACACACGCACACCTTGAGACCGCCCCACTAAAGTCGCGGCCCGTTTTGGAGGAGCACCTGTCCGCCTCCCTCACTCCCCCACTCCCTCAACTCAGTCGCTCTGCGCATCGTGGATGGACCCCATGGGCACTGTTCTCCCCTCGCTCGACGAGCAGAACGCGCGCGAACATGCCGTCTACCGTCAAGTCGAGAAGCACATCTTCGAGACCGAGATCAAGCCGCGCGTCCGGCCCGAGATCATCGAGGAGCATCGGCGCCACCCCATCGGCAAGCACAGCGACGACCTTGAGCGGGTCCTCACCTACCTGCGCAGGCACCACCTCGAGATGACCGGCAAATACATCCTCGTCTGCACCAAACCGCACGAGGAATGGCGCATCGCTGTGATCCGCGACGACCTGCCACCACAACTCCTCGACGAGGCATTCCCTGACCGATACGAGGCGGAGCACGCATTGTTCCTCAAGCGTCTACGCAACGCCGGGCTGCTCACGGAGTGAGGGATGAGTTCCAGTGAAGGTCATCGGCTATAGCGATCAACTGAGCATCCGTCCCGGCCAACAGGTGGGCTTCCTCGTCAGCTGCGACACCGAGCAGTACCACGCGGACATCGTCAAGCTGATTCACGGGGACACCAATCCCGACGGTCCGGGTTTCAAGATCGATCCCGTGCACACCGAGGTCGACGCCGACTTCCCCGGCCAGGTCCAACGCGTCCATGCCGGCTCGCACATTCTCGTGGACGATCACCCAACACTTCAGGTCGACACGACCTTCACGCTGCAGGTGCTCATCGCCCCCACGACCCCGCACGAGGGAGTCCAAGGGCTGGTCACCAAGTGGCATGAGGGCAGGCAGTCCGGTTACGGCCTGTTCATCGGCGACGACGGCTGTCTGCAGCTCTGGCTCGGTGACGGCTCCGGCGAAGTGCAGAAGGTCACCTCCGGCAAGCCGCTGCTCGCGGGCACCTGGTACCTCGCGTCCGGGTCGGTGAACACCGAGGGCGAGATCCAACTTCGCCAGGAGCCGTTCGTGACCCCGGCCAACGGGCGGTTCACCATCGCGTCGTCGCTGGAGTCGACCACCGCGGTGATCACCGGACGGGCTCGGACCGCGCCGGCCTCGGACAGCGACGTTCCGTTGGTGATGGCCGGCTACGTGGAGGCGCTGACCGACGAACTCATCGGCGTCGTGGTCGCAGGTCACTACAACGGCAAGCTGGACCGGCCGCGCATTCACCGCGAAGCGCTCTCTCCCAGACAGATCGTCTCGCAGGTCGACGCGCCCAGCGGGGCGACACTGGCGGCAGCGTGGAACTTCCAGGAGGAGATCACCGACTCCGGCATCCGGGACACCCGCCGCATCACCGACGTCTCCCCGAACCGACTTCACGGCCGCACGGTGAACGTGCCCACCAGAGCAGTCACCGGCTACAACTGGCTGGCACGCGAGCAGAATTTCATCCACGCGCCGGAGCAGTACGGCGCCATCCATTTCCACGACGACGATCTCGACGACGCCAGGTGGCGAGTCAGCTTCACGCTGACCGTCCCGGAGAACCTCGCCTCCGGCCTGTATGCGGCGCGGTTGCGCGCCGACGACGACACCGACTACGTACCGTTCTATGTGCGTCCCCGCAAAGGCCAGGAGAAGAAGATCTGCTTCCTGGCGCCGACGGCGAGCTACATGGCCTACGCCAATGACCACGTCGCTCTCTCGACCCCCCTCGCCCAGTTGCTCATCGCACGAGCGCCCGTCCTTCAACAGCAGAACATCGTGCTCAGTGAACGCCGCGAGTTCGGACGCTCGACATATGACGCCCACAGCGACGGCTCTGGGGTGGCCTACTCGACCCGTCTGCGCCCCATCCTCAACATGCGCCCGGGATTCCGGCATTGGCTCTCCCCGTCGCTTTGGCAGTTCAACGCGGACCTGCACCTCATCGATTGGCTCATCGAGAAGGAGTACGACTTCGATGTCATGACCGACGAGGACCTGCACCACGAAGGTATGAGCGCACTCAAGCCCTACCGCGTAATCCTCACCGGATCCCATCCCGAGTACTACTCGGAGCAGATGCTCGATGCGCTGAACGGCTATCTCGATACCGGGGGCCGCATGATGTACCTCGGCGCCAACGGGTTCTACTGGGTCATCAACTACGACCCCGAGAACAAGAACATCATTGAGGTCCGCAAGGGACACGGCTCGAACGCATGGCGCTGTAAGCCCGGCGAGTTCCACCTCTCGTTCACCGGGGAGTACGGCACCTTGTGGCGGCACCGAGGACGAGCCCCGCAGCGCCTCGTCGGTGTCGGGTTCGTGGCGCAGGGCTTCGACGTCTCGTCCTACTACCGGCCCACCCCGGACAGCCTCAACGGTGTCGCCTCCTGGATGTTCGAGGGCATCGAGAAGAACGGGAAGCTCGGGGATTTCGGGCTCGTGGGCGACGGCGCCGCAGGCCTGGAACTCGACATATACGATGCCGAACTCGGCACGCCCCCCGAGACAGTGATCGCGGCTGCGTCGCAGGACCACACCGACATCTACCTCGAAGTGCTGGACGAGCTGTACTTCAACGCCCCGGGCACGGGCGGAACCGAAAACCCGCGCGTGCGTGCCGACATCGTCTACTTTCCCACCCCCAACGGCGGCGGCGTATGGTCGGCCAGCTCTATCGCCTACTGCGGTTCGCTCTCGCACAACAACTACGACAACAATGTGTCGCGCCTGGTGGGAAACGTCCTGAACCGCTTCCTGTCCGACGAACCCGCACCGCTCGGAGCCGGCTCTGAGAAGCAGTCGGCCGGAGTCACCCAGGCTTCCTGACGCCTCGACCACCCGATGCGGCACCTCGGCACCTCTGCCCTTGGCAGTGCAGCACAGCGAGGGCTCCGGCTCGTTTCTCATACTGCGACTCCCAACAGGTCACCGCGGCGCGCCCGGCCGGTGGTTGCTGCTTCAGGAGCTGTGCGGCCGCCTCGATCACCTCGTTCTTGAGCTTTCCGACGGGCACACCCCAGCTTTCGTCCCAGTCGTCGAGGTGAGCGCGGAGGCAGGGCGGGCCGGCACCTGCCGAGCAGCACCGGACGGCGGCCCGCGGGACGACGGCGAGCCGGACGGCGTCAAGCCCGGGACGCGCGAGTCTGAGGCGGCGGGCCACGGCCCGGGACAGCAGCGGCATCGACGGGGCCGCGGGCCGGCAACTGGGCCGGGAGGCGGCCGCAACGGCGGCCAGTCGTTGAACCCGGTGGTCATACGAAGCGCTCGGCCAGGCCCGCTGGTTCCAGTACAAGATCGCCCTCGCTGCCGATAGTCGGATGCGCGTCGATCGGCCGGATCGTAGCCTCACTCGATGGCCAGCTTTGAGACGCATCGCCAGCGCATCCACGACGCACGTCTTCCGGTTCGTGCTCGCCATGCCGCCTTGCGCACGTGCGTGGTGAGCTTCGCTCCCTACGGTTTTCGCGCGACCTACCATCACCTGTGCCGCAGCGCCCGGATCCCGGTTGAGCTGGAGGAGGACCCGGCATCGTTGATCCGCGCGGTGGAGGAACTCCACGCGGCCCGCCGCCTTTGGCTGGCGGATGAGGCCGTGTTCATAGCCCGCCGCCGGCAGGAGAAGGCCATCGGGCGCCGGCATCGGACGGCACAGGGCAGCTGGCGAGATCAGGGACGCGGTTCACAAGGCAGCTTGGCCTACTGCCCCGACCCCGAGTTTCACCCGACCGACCTGCTTCCCACCGTGGTGGAACGCGTTTTGCACTCCACGGTTCCGGCCACGGCAGCGTCCTGTGTGTGTCGAGCTTGTGGCAGTGACGCAGGGACAACTGCCTGGAGAAGCGGTTACTACCTCTACCAGCTGTGCGCACGATGCGGGGTGAGCCTCAGCTCGCAGCAGACGGATGTCGACCGGGTCGTGCTCGCTGCCAGGGCCGAGCGTTGGAAAGAAATCTGGAGGCGCACAGCCTGACCTTTTCCCGGACGACCTCCAGCACGCCCCAGCGCGGCTGGTGCAGCACGTAGCGGCGGGCCGGGCCAGGCGCCACGCCTTGCCTGCGTCGCGGGCCGACCGGGGCGGAGTGGGGCCCATGGCCGCTGCCTGGGCTGCCGATTGCGTGGCAACAGTGCATCCACCTGCCGCTGATGCACCCGGAAGCCGCCATCGAGGTCCGACTGCCCAACGAGAACAAGATCCTCTGGCCACTCAGCCCAGCCGCCCGACTGTATCCGGGGAGCAGGGCAGAACCGCGGTGCAGGCGGCACACAGCGAGGGACAGCACAAGCGGGCGGGACCGCGGAGGCGGGCGGGACCGCGGAGGCGGGCGGCAAGCTCACGGCGCTCAGGCCTCGAGCGGCAGCGCACGGCGGACAAGTGGGCTGGATGAACGGGCAAGAGACTGCCGGCCACACATCTGCGCGCCACGAGTGACACCAGGTGCCGTGGCTGCGGCGTCCACGGGGAATCGGTTTGTCCTGGCCCCCGGCGGGCGGCGGCCCCTCACAAGACCACTGCATGGGGGGCGGGTGCGCCGGAACCCACATGCCACTCCTACAGCGGATTGACTCGACACACGTACGGAGAGTGGGCTTACTGCACTAAGAGGTTGTCTCACGTGGCAAGTTTCGCGAGCTTCTTGTAGCAGGTCAGGGCGGCGGCCATGGCCAGGCCTCGGCTCTGCCAGTCGTTGCGGACCACGTACGGGATCTTGAGACCACGAGCAGCCCATGGCAGGCTCATGCCGCATGATCGATGAATTCGCGAAAGACAACCTGCACGGGAGACTGCGGCGGGACCGCAAGGCGCTGCTCTGGAAACTCGACGGCTTGTCCGAATACGACGCCCGCCGGCCTTTGACAGCGACCGGGACCAACCTCCTCGGCCTGGTCAAACACGTGGCCACCGTCGAGGCCAGGTACTTCGGCGAGGTCTT
>NZ_QUAC01000486.1 GCF_003389455.1 Streptomyces inhibens
GCCGCCGTCAGCCCGGCCGCGCCGACCGCGGCCACGACGGTCCGCCGCGCCGTCCCGCGCCCCGCCCGCTCCGCTGCGTCCGCTTCCTCCGTCGCCGTCATCGCTTCGGTCTCCGTCCGCTCCGACGCTGCCTGTCGAGCCATGGTGTGCCTCCGGTTCCTGGTGCTTTCGGTGCGTGAGGTGTTCCAAGGACGTTGCACAGGGTCCATACGGAGGGACGGCCGGGCGCGTTCAATACCGGTCGCGATCGTTGCGACGAAGGGAAAACCGCGCGGTCAGCCCCGGGCGGCGCGCTCCGCCAAGGCATCCAGCAGGAAGTCCCGCTGGAAGTGCAGCAGCTGCTCATTGACGGCGTCGTCGGCCGGCAGATGCGTGGCGCCGGGCAGCGGCAGCACGCTGTGCGGCTTGCCCGCCGCCAGCAGCTCCGCCGAGAAGCGCAGCGTGTGCGCGGCCGCCACATTGTCGTCCGCGAGCCCATGGACGAGCAGCAGCGGGCGGCTCAGCAGATGGCCGTGCCCGACCAGGGAGGAGCGCACATAGTTCTCCGGCTGCTTGTCCGGGTGGCCCAGGAACCGCTCCTTCCAGTGGGTGTCGTACAGCCGCTGGTCGGTGGGCGGGGCGCCGGCGACCGCCGCGTGGAAGACATCGGGCCGATGCAGCACCGCGGCCGCCGCCAGGAAGCCGCCGAACGACCAGCCGCGGATCGCCACCCGCGTCAGATCCAGATCGCCACAGCGTGCCCCGGCCGCCCGCAGCGCGTCCACCTGGTCCTCCAGCGCCGGCGTGAGCTGGTCGCCGTGCACGGCCTTCTCCCAGGCAGGTCCCCGCCCCGGCGTCCCGCGCCCGTCGACGACCAGCACCGCGAAGCCCTGCTCGGCGAACCACTGCGACACACAGGAGAACCACCCGCGAACCCGCCCCACCAGCTGGAGGCCGGGCCCGCCGTAGGGGTCGAGCAGCACCGGCAGCTTCCCGGTGCCCTCCTTGTGCCACGACGGCAGATACAGGGCGCCGCGCAACTCCCGTTCGCCGAGCGTGAGATGGACCGGCCGTGGGGTGACCGCCGGCTCCTCGGCGAGCGAGGTGATGACCCCGTACGGCGTGCCCGCGTCCGACGCCGTGTCCATCCCTGCGCCCGTCGCCGTGTCCATCCCTGCGCCCGTCGCCGGGTCCGGCTCCGCATCGCGCACCACACCCGCCTCATGACCCCGCGGTGTCAGGCCCGCGACCACGACCGTGCCGCCCCGTCCCACGCCCGTGTACCGTCCCGGGCCCCGGCTCAGCCGTCGGTTGCCGTGACCGGGCCGGTGGCGCCACACATGGGTCTCCAACGGGTCCTCGCTCGCCGTGAACAGCACCCCGTCCCCCTCGACCCCGAGGACCGCGTCCAGCTGCAGCCCCTCCGGGGTGACCCGTCGGCCGCCGATGGTCAGATACCGGGTGTCGCCGTCGTCCTCGGGGAGCACCAGCGCGCCGGAGGCGGTACGGGCCGGGGTGCCGGGTACGAGCTCCACCCAGGCGGGATCGGTCCGTTCGTGCAGCACCTCGGTGGCGCCGGTCGCCGGATCGACCGCGAGGGTCCGCACTATGCGCTGGTCGCGGCTCTGCACGGCGAGGAACGGGCCGTGCGCGTCCCAGCCCGCATCGACGACGTACTCATAGGCCTCGCGGTCCCAGTTCACCGCGATGCGCTCCCCGTCCAGAGCGAGCAGGTGCAGGGAGACCTCGGCGTTGGGGGTACCAGCCGCCGGATACGGAATCGTCCGCGGCGGCTTCGCCGGGTCGGCGGGATCGCCGAGGTAACGCCGTTCCACGGGGCTGGTGTCGACCCTGGCCACCAGGAGGTGGCGGCTGTCCGGTGCCCACCAGTAGCCACGCAGCCGGTTCATGGACTCGGCCGCCACGTATTCGGCGAGCCCGTAGGAGACCTCCGGTCCCTCCGCGTGGGCGAGCCGGCGGTCGGCACCGGCCAGGTCGACGATGTGGAAGGAGCGGCGGCTCACATACACGATGTGCCGGCCGTCGGGGGAGGGGCGGGGGTCGACCACCGGGCCCGCCGCCGGGACGGGGAACGGCGCGCCACCGTCCGTACGCACCGCCCACAGGGCACCCGACAGTGCGAACGCCACCAAGCGGGCGGCGTCATCGGTCGCGTACGACACCACACCCACCGACCGCTCGCGGGCCCGCTCCCGGCGCAGCCGCTCCTCCTCAGGAACCGCCCCGGCGCCGGAGCCCACCAGAAGGCCCGGATCGGCCAACAGCCGTTCCCTGCCGTCCTCGTACTGCCAGAGCCGGCCCACGGGATCGGTGCCCGAGCCGGTACGGACGAAGAGCACACGGCGGCCGTCGGGCGAGACGGTGAAATGCCGCGGCACCCCTAGGGAGAAACGCCGGCTGCGCGCGAATTGACGGGGAAAATCAGCGGAGTTGGTCATGGTGCTGTCCTCCAGGACGGTGTGGTCCGGGCTGCGACGGCCCGGTTGCGGTGATCCCCGCATGCCATGCAGACATGCCGGGATTCCACGGCGGTGGCTTCAGGCCAGTGGCTTCAGGCCAGTGACTCGGGCCGGAGACTTCACGCCGCGCACTTCATCGGAAAGGCCTTGCCGCGAAGAGTTTTTGCGCAGCGCTGAGTGCCGGTACAGGACCGGACACAAAAGAAATTTCGAGCGGCGAGTGGCTGCCGTGGCCTGTGGGGATGTTGACCGAAGTCATTGCGACGCGCTATGTCACGCCTTTGCGTGAGGGCGGCTCGCTCCCGGGAATCGTCGAGGCCGACGATCTCGGTACTTATATCATGAAGTCGTCCACCTAGCTGCCCACGCGCTCCCCAGCGCCGCCTGAACTCCCCAGATTCTCCCCAGGGAAAGGCACATGCAGCGGGATGAGGGCACCGTCAGAAGCAAGATCATCTGAGGCGCTGCGAGCTACGTTGCGTGACTGCCGTGGGTCAGGCAGAGGACCACCAGCAGATTCTTCGTCTGCTGGTGGTACAGGAATCAGAGCGGCGCTGAGCTGCTGAAGGGGTGGGTGCCCCGGCCCTACGGGGCCGACGCCTGCCGCACGGCCGGGTCTCCCTGCCGCCGGGCAGCCGTCATGCCGGTTCGCCGGAAGCGAGTTGATGCTCCGGCGGGCCGGACGGGGCGAAGGCAGATCTGTGCGGCAGGGACATGTGAAGTCCACTCTCGGAGGCGAGGAGGGTGGCGGCGAGGGCGTGGGCCTGGACGCGGATCTCGGGGACGGCGGTGGATTCGAGCAACGCGCCGCGGCGCAGCGGTCCGAGGGTCCAGAGGGCGGCCGGGGCGGTGCCATCGGCTGGGTTCAGGCGGCCGGAGGGGGTGGTGTGGAGGCCGAGGCCGGTGGGGTCGGGGGTGGCCAGGCCGGTGGTGAGGAGACCGGCGACGAGCGGGTCGTCCATGCGGCGTACATCTGCCTGGGGCCCGGTGCAGTTGACGACGGCACCGACGCTCAGCGTGCGGCCGTCGCGGAGACGGATCTGGACGGAATCCCGGGTGGGAATGGCGTCGGTGATCTCGCCCGAGGCGACCTGAATCCGGCCTGCGTCGATTTCGTCGCGCAGGGCTCGGGCGCTGGCGGGTGGGATGCGGTGGCGGTGGGTGTTCCAGAGGCTTTGGTCGTGGTGGAGGAAGTGGGCCTGGTCGGCCGGGGAGAGGTGTTGCCAGAGTTCGGTGGTGACGGGGCGGAGGCTGTCGATTCCCACCCGCCAGTCGCCGTGGGTGCGGCGGCAGGCTGAGATGTGGCTCAGCAGAGCCCGGCGAATCCGGCGGATGTCCGCGCCCGGGTCGATGGACGGCGGGGGAGCCGCGGACAGCGGCGATTCGGCGTGGGGCTGGGGGAGCAGGCCGTGCCGGGAGATCGCCTGGACCGCGCGGCCTGTGCGGCTGAGGGTGAGGGCGATGTCGACCATGGTCAGTCCGGTGCCGACGAGGAGGACGTCGCCGTCGCACGGCAGGCGTTCGAGGGCGCCTGGGGTCCAGGGATCGGGCAGGTAGCGCGGGGAATGGCGCAGGGCGGGCGGGACCCAGACATTGCAGGGGGGAGGGTTGCCCAGGGCGAGGACGGCCGCGTCCGCGGGCAGGGCCTTGCCGGAGCCGAGGGTGAGGGTTACGCCGTGGTCGGTCCGACGTGCGCCCACGACCCGTTCGTGGACGCGGTGCAGGTGTCCGGGGCCGGGCCCGGACACCGCAGTGGCCAGCACGTCGGCGAGGTATTCGCCGTAGAGGGCTCGGGGGACGTAGTCGTCACCGGTGTGGGCGCCTGGGGCGCGTCGGGCCAGCCAGCGGACGAAGTGGTGCGGTGCGTCGGGGTAGGCGCTCATCCGGCCGGCGGGGACGTTGAGCAGGTGGTGCGCGGCGGTTGTGGCGTAGGCGACGCCGTCTCCGGTGGTGGGGGCCGGGTCGACCAGCCACACCTCCAGGTCAGCCTGGAGCGCCGCGGCTCTGCGGAGAAGCTGTGCTGCGGTGAGGGTGCCGGAGGCTCCGGCACCGACCACGGCGATGCGGCGGGGGGTCTCAGGCATCGGTGCGGTCACCTCGGAACGGGAAGCACCGCCCGCCCGCCATGCCGGCGGTAAGGGTGGTGCCGTCGGCCGGGTCGATCAGGAGGAAGGACCCGGTGTGGCGGTTGTCGGTGTAGGAGTCGAGGGCCAGCGGCTCGGCGGTGCGCAGGACGACGCGGCCGATGTCGTTGACGTTCAGCCCGTCGGCGCCGGAGCGCTGTTCGAGCGTGTCGGTGTCGATCCGGTGGGAGACCTCCCTGACCAGGGCCCGGACCGTGCGGGTGGTGTGCTTGAGGAGCACCTTGTCCCCGGCGCGCAGCGGGCGCTCGTTGAGGTGGCAGACAGCGGCCTCGACATCGCGGGTGAGCGCTGGAAGCGGGTGGGCGGCGATGAGGTCGCCGCGGGAGACGTCCACATCGTCGGCGAGCAGCACGGTCACCGACTGCGGGGCCCGGGCGGTGTCGACGGGTTCGCCGAGCGCGTCGATACCGGTGATGGTGGTGGTGCGGCCGGAGGGCAGCACGGTGACGGAATCTCCGATGCGGAGGGTGCCGGAGGCCAGCTGCCCGGCGTAGCCGCGGTAGTCGGGGTGCTCGGCGCTCTGCGGGCGGATGACGTACTGGACGGGGAGGCGGGCCGGGCGCGTGGTCAGGTCGTGGCTGACGGGCACGGTTTCCAGGTGCTTGAGGAGGGTGGGGCCGTCGTACCAGTCCATGTGGGTGGCGGGTTCGACGACGTTGTCGCCGGTGAGTGCGGAGAGCGGGATCGCGGTGATATCGGGGATGCCCAAGTCGGTGGCGTAGGCGATGAATTCCTCGGCGGTGGTGGCGAAGACGGGTTCGGCGTAGCAGACGAGGTCCATTTTGTTGACGGCGAGGACGACGTGGGGCACGCGCAGGAGGGCGGCGACGGCGGCGTGGCGGCGGGTCTGTTCGACAATGCCCTTGCGGGCGTCGACGAGGACGACGGCGAGGTCGGCGGTGGAGGCGCCGGTGACCATGTTGCGGGTGTACTGCACGTGGCCGGGGGTGTCGGCGAGGATGAACCGGCGCCGCGGGGTCGCGAAGTAGCGGTAGGCGACGTCGATGGTGATGCCCTGCTCGCGTTCGGCGCGCAGGCCGTCGGTGAGGAGGGCGAGGTCGGGTGCGGTCCGGCCGCGGCCCAGGGAGACGCGTTCGACGGCTTCGAGCTGGTCGGCGAGCACGGATCGGGAGTCGTGCAGGAGGCGGCCGACGAGGGTGGACTTGCCGTCGTCGACGGAGCCGGCGGTGGCGAAGCGCAGCAGGGCGGTGGTCATGGCTAGAAGTACCCCTCGCGCTTGCGGTCTTCCATCGCGGCCTCGGACAGCTTGTCGTCGGCGCGGGTGGCGCCGCGCTCGGTGAGGCGGCTGGTGGCGATCTCGGCGATGACGGCCTGGATGGTGGTGGCGTCGGAGTCCACGGCGCCGGTGCAGGACATGTCGCCGACGGTGCGGTAGCGGATCATGCGGGTCTCGACCTGCTCGCCGTCCCTGGGGCCGCCCCACTCGCCGGCGGTCAGCCACATCCCGGACCGGGAGAAGACCTCGCGCTCGTGGGCGTAGTAGATCCCGGGCAGGTCGATGCCCTCACGCTCGATGTACTGCCACACATCCAGCTCGGTCCAGTTGGACAGCGGGAAGACCCGCACGTGCTCGCCGGGGGCGTGGCGGCCGTTGTAGAGCGACCACAGCTCGGGACGCTGGCGGCGTGGGTCCCAGGCACCGAACTCGTCACGCAGCGAGAACACCCGCTCCTTGGCGCGGGCCTTCTCCTCATCCCGTCGGCCGCCGCCGAAGACGGCGTCGAAACGGTTCTTCTCGATCGCGTCGAGCAGGGGGACGGTCTGCAGCGGGTTGCGGGTGCCGTCCGGGCGCTCGCGCAGCACACCGCGGTCGATGAAGTCCTGCACCGAGGCCACGTGCAGCCGGAGGCCGTGCTGGGCGACGGTGCGGTCGCGGTAGGCGATGACCTCCGGGAAGTTGTGCCCGGTGTCCACGTGCAGCAGTGCGAAGGGCACCGGTGCGGGCGTGAACGCCTTCCGGGCCAGGTGGAGCATGACGATGGAGTCCTTGCCGCCGGAGAAGAGGATCACCGGCCGCTCGAACTCACCCGCCACCTCGCGGAAGATGTGCACCGCCTCGGACTCCAGGACGTCCAGGCAGGACAGCGCCCGGCTGGTGCCGGCCGGTGCCGTGTCTGTTGCGGCGATGGTCACGCGAGTCCTCTTTCGGTCAGCAGGGTGTGGGCGTCGGCGGCGCACCCGGCGGTCCGGCGCCCGGCCCGGACGGGTGCTCACTCACCGGTGCCGGGGACCTTCTCCTCGGCGAGGAGCATCTGGACCTGCACGGCTTCACCGGTACCGAGCCGGTGGAAGATGGCGAGGGCGTCCCGCAGGTGGGCGTGGCCGCAGTCGCGCTGCCCCAGGTCGCAGAGGGCCTGCCCGAGGACCGTCAGCGCCCTGGCCTCGCGCTGGTCCAGCCCCACCTCCTTGGCTGCGGCCAGTGCTGCTTCCGCCACGCTCACCGCCTGTGCGGGCCGCCCGGCGGCGCGGTGCAGTTGTGCCAGGGCGACCATCACGCCGGGGATCCTGTCGTGGGACCCGAGCGCGTTCAGGGCGTCCAGGCACTCCTCGTAGTCCAGGTACGCCTCACCGAGGCGGCCCAGGCCGTGCAGCGCCATGGCCCGTGCGTAGAGCATGTGGATCTGGCCGAGGAAATCACCGAGTTCACGGAACACCTGAAGGCTCCGCTCGGTCCGGTGACGGGCCTGTTCCGGTCGTCCGATCGCGATGTCGACCATGGCCGCCATGCCCTCGACGAATGCCTGGCTCGACCGGTTGTCGAGTGCGGCGGCCCGTGCCACGGCCTCGTCGCACCAGGCCGCGACCTTCTCGTCGGGACTGTGGTGCACGTTCGTCAGGGCCAGCCCCACCAGCGCGGGGGCCAGCAGCGCGTCCTGGCCGGCCCGCTGGCAGAGTGCGACCACCTGCTCCGCCTCTGCCCGTGCTTCCTGGGTGCGGAAGGTCTCCCGCAAGGCCCAGAAGAGGGTGTACCGGGCGCGCAGCTCGCAGTCGGGAAGTCCGGCCGCCCGCGCGGCCTCGGCGATTCGCCGCGCCAGCGTGCACAGCGCCGGCATCTCTTTGCCGAGGTCGACCAGCTGGATCAGCACCAGCACCAGATCGGCCAGCACCGGCATCGAGGTGCCGGCTTCCCGCAGGGCCTGCCGGGCCACCGCGAGCACGGCGGCGATCTCCGCCTGCACCCAGTCGATTCCGTCGAGTGGGTCGGTGAACACCCGCTCGGGCACCCCGGGCGACACCAGGTCGGGGAAAGGGTAGCCGGGCCTGATCACCCGGTAGAGGCCGGCCACCGTCGCCAGGTAGTGGCGCAGCAGCCGTTCGAAGGCGGCGTGTTGCGCGGCGGGCCCGTCGATTTCGTCGGCCAGCTTGCCGGCGAACAGCCGCAGCAGGTCGTGGTAGCGGTAACGGCCGGGATGCGGACAGGACAGCAGGCCCAGGTCGGTCAGCGCCTCGGCCAGCCGTTCGGCGTCATGCTCGGGCACCTGCAGCAGGGCCGCGGCGGCGGCCGAGGAGACGTCCGGGCCGTCGGGGAGGGCTAACAGCCGGAAGGCGCGCGCGGATTGCTCGTCGAGCTGTTCGTAGCTGAGCCGGAAGGACGCCTCGACGGCCAGATCGCCGGCTTCCAGCGTGGCCAGGCGGTAGCGTTCGGAGGCCAGCCGGCCGGCCAGCTGAGACAGCCGCCAGGCGGGCCGGGAGGCCAGCCGGGAGGCCGCGGTCCGTACCGCCAGGGGCAGGAACCCGCATGCCTCCGCTATCTGCCGGGCCGCGGAGGGTTCGGCTGCGACGCGCTGGTCCCCGACGATGCGGGTGAGCAGCGCCACCGCCTCGTCGTACGGCCAGGGTTCGAGCTTCACCAGCAGGGACGGCGGTATTCCGGTGAGCCAGGCCCGGCTGGTCACCAGGACCGCGCAGGACGACGAGCCGGGGAGCAGCGGACGGATCTGGGCGCTGTCGCGGGCATCGTCCAGCAGTATCAGCACCCGGAGGTCGGCCAGGCGCGAGCGCAACAGGGCCGACCGTTCCGCGATTCCCTCCGGTATTGCCGCTTCGGCAATACCGAGGGAGCCCAGAAAACCGGCGAGGACCTGGGCGGGATCGGCCGGGGAATCACCGGCGCCCCGCAGATCGGCATAGAGCTGCCCGTCCGGGAAACGGTCGCGTACGGCCTGGGCGACATGAACGGCGAGGGCGGACTTGCCGACCCCGCCCATACCCGACACCAGCGCCAGCGGCATGCCCGCGCCGTCGGTGGTCAGGTCGGTGCGCAAAAGCCGGGCCGTTTCCTCCCGGCCGGTGAAGTCGGTGATATCGGCGGGAAGTTGCGCCGGGCGGGTACGCGTGCGGCCCGTCTGCTTGCCCGCCTTCCTGGATACCGAGGTGAGGGGCGCCGACAGGCCCGGATCGCCCTGCAGAATGCGTTGCTGGAGGTCGCGCAGTTGGGGGCCCGGGTCGATGCCCAGTTCGTTGGCCAGCGCCTGCCGGAGATCGGCGAACACGCCCAGGGCTTCGCTCTTCCGCCCGCTGCGGTACAGCGCCAGCATCAGCAGTTCGCGCAGCGACTCCTGCAGGGGGTGTTCGCTGACCAGCGCGGTCAGTTCGCCGACGATCGCATCGTGCCGCCCCAGCTCCAGTTCCACCTCCAGGCGGACCCGTACCGCGGCCAGCCGCTGCTCGGTCAGCCGGGCCCGGTGCATCTGCGCGAGCGGGCCGGGAAGACCGGCCAGTGGGACTCCCTCCCACATGGCGCACGCGTTCCGCAAGAACGTCTCTGCGCCGGAGGTGTCACCCGCCGCACGGGCCTGTTCGGCGGCAGTGACCTGCTCCTGGAAACGGTCGGCGTCCAGGCAGCTCGACGGCAGCCGGAGCAGGTAGCCGCCCCTCGCCGACACGAGGACCTCCGGGTGCGAACGGTCGGCCTCCAGCACGCGCCGCAGCCGTGAGGCGTAGGTGCGCAGCACGCCCACCGACCTGGTCGGGGGCTCCTCGCCCCACAGGGAGTCGACCAGCTCGTCAACCGAGACCGTCCGGCCCGCCTGCAGGACGAGTGCCGCCAGCATCGCCCGTTGCTGGGCGGGGCCCAGGTCCAGTTCGGTTTCCCCGCGCCACGCACGGAACGGCCCGAGAACGCTGAACCGTATGCGCCGCGCAGCGTCGTCCGGATCGTGGGATGGGCCGGTGCCTGTTTCTCCCAGCACCTCGGAACACTGACTCATTCACACCACTCTTTTGTTGCTGTGGCTGTGGACTGCTGCCATAAGGACGCTGATGAGCACAAGTGAAGTCGGTGCCCGATCGTCTCCCGCCCCCAGAATATCCATAACTCCAATCATTTCCAGCCTTGCGAAATGTAGTTGGTGGACAGTCAGAAAGATCCACGGGCGTCCGGCCGGCGCCGCGGCGGTGGCGGTCTCCTTATCGTCGCAGGCCCGGACGGGCAGGTCGGCGATGAGTGTGCACGACCCGATCCGCGGCGCCGGCAGCTTGATCACCTGCTGATCAATCGTTTGTTTATCACCTGTCAACGCCCTGTGAATCATCCTCTGTTGTGATTCCACTGGCCGATCGGGGTAGCTGCCGCAACCCCGGGACGGTGTCGGACCGTCGCGCCGGTCCGAGTGAAGCCCATTGCGCAGAAGGGAAAGGGAGGTGAAAAAACATGACCCGCAATCACAAGAGCGGTCTTCGTCCGACTCTGGACAAGGTGAAGGCCAACAAGGCGAAGTGACGCCAGGCTGGGCGCCGCGGGCATTACGCCCGCGGCCCCAGTCGCGTGGAAATGGATTCGACAAGCCCGTGTGGCCGTGAACGACAGGTGCGATTGTGACAGATTCACGCATGGGACTTCTGTGCGGCGACGTGCCCGTGCTCGTGCGCAATGAGCCCGGGCGCCGCACGACCGCAATCGCGATCGGGCTGGGGTTCGGGGGCCGCCATGACCGGCGGGGCACGGCCCACATGCTGGAACACCTGCTGATGGCGGCTCCTCTGGGCGACGGGCCGTCGCTGAGCGAGCGGATCGAGCGCCTGGGCGGCGAGTGCAATGCCACGACCGCTCCGGGCTCGCTCGTCCTGCACGCCAGGGTGCTCACCGAGGACGCGGCGCAGATCGCGGCGCTGATGTGTCAGGCGCTGCTCCGGCCCGCGCTGAGCCAAGCGGCGCTGGACGCCGAACGCCGGGTCGTGCTGCAGGAGTTGGCCGCCGCCACGGCGGACCCGGCCGACACGGTGCAGGAGACGTTCCTGGCGGAGCTGTTCCACGGACACCCGCTCGGCTCCGCCGTGGGCGGGACGCCGGAGGGCATCGAGAGCCTGACCGTGCAGGCCGTGCGCGACGCGCACGCGCGGGCGCTGTCCACACACCCGCTGAGCGTGTCGTGCGTCGGCGGACTCACGGCCGAGACGCTGCTGCCCGCGCTGGAGGAGGCCGGTCTGGCGGACCTACGGCGGGCGGGAACCGCGGCCGCACCACAGCCGGCGCCGGGACCGGTCAGCCCGACGGCGCCGGCCCACTGGCCCACCGAATTCTGCTGGTTGATGGTCGGCGGCCGGGCTCCGCGCGCCGACGACCCGGACAGCCCGGCGTACACCGTCCTCAGCCACCTGCTGGGCTCCAGCCCCGCATCACTGCTCTACGACCAGCTGCGCAACGAACGCGGCCTGGCGTACTCGTTCCACACGTGGTCCCGTTCCTACAAGGACAGCGGCGCGTGGCGAATGCTCGTCGGATGCGAGCCCGCCAACGCACCGGAGGTGCTCGACATCATCCGGCAGCTGCTGCGGACCGTGGCCCAGGACGGCCCCCGCGAATCCGACCTGGCCTCGGCCGTCCGGCTCGCCGGCTTCGAGGTGGTGACCACGGCCGAGGACCCGCTGGAACACGCCACGAAACTGGTGGAATGGCAGACCCTCACCGGGCGGCCCTGGGATCCCGCCGATGAACTGGAGGCGCTGCGGCAGGTGCGCGCCGACCAGGTCGCCGCGGCAGCCGCGGAGCTGTCGGACGGGCTGGTCGCCGTCGTCCGCCCGGAGGCATCGTGAACGCGCCGGCCGTACCGTTCTCCGCGAGCGAGCAGTACCTGGCGGAGGCCGACGAGGCCGGGTGCCTCTTCGAACTCGACGGCTCGCCCTACGTCGCAGGCATGTCCACGGATCCGGTGTCCGGTGCGCAGCAGTGCCTGGTCGCCTTCGCCGCCCCGGAACTGCTGCGCCATCCCTCACCGCTGCTGCGCACACTGGTCAGCCGCTTCCCGGACTGCCGGAGCGTGGTGGTCCGCACGGCAGGCGAGCAGGAACCGGGCCCCTTGTTCGAGCCCATGCTCACCTATCTGCGCTACGACGCTCCCGCCGCTCCGGCATCTCCGGTCGCGGGCGGCGTCAGGGTGACCCGCAGCGACAGCGGCGAACACGACGGCCGGGTCGCGTCCTGGATCTCCCGCGCCCTTCGTGACGGATCGGCCGACCTCGGCCGCGTGGTGGTCGAGCCGGCCGTCGAGCTGAGCACGCAGGAGATCATGCGGGCCCCGAGCCGCCGCTCCTACCTCGCATGGGCGGACGACATGCAGGAGCCGATCGGGCACGGCACCGTGCTGGCAGACGAGACGGACGAGGTCAGCGGCACACCGTTCGTCGAGCTCGTGGACATCCTGATCGACCACGCGGAGCACCGGGCGGCGGCCACCGAGCGGCTCGTACGTGTCATCGCCGCCGAGGCCGCCGCGCAAAGCCTCCCCCTGATCGGCAACGTGGTCCATTCACCGGGCTCGCAGACCGACCCCGGCGTGAAGGTCGTCGCCTCACTGCAGGCCCGCGGCTGGCAGCCGGTCTTCCGGTACCAGGTCGCCTCCCGGGCACGAATCAACGTTGGCGTAGGAGGACAGCGATGACGGCTCACGCCCCGCACGAACCCACCCTCGGTGTGCTGTACGACCTGCTCGGCGTGGAACGGGACGCGTCGCTCGCGGACGCCGTCCACGCCTCCCGCGCGCTCCGGGGCGGGTTCGCCAACATCGTGCTGTCGGCCGCCGAGACGGAAGGCATCCCGCTCGGCCCCGGGCACGCGGAGGAACTGCACCGCGCCCGCCGCAGGGCGGCCGGCTACCGGCAACTGGGCGGTGAGCTGTGTGCCATGCGCGGCGTCACCGTGCACAAGGGGCCCTCCCTGGCGCGGCACTACCCCGAGGGCTGGCTGCGCCCGTCCGGCGACCTCGACGTGGTCGCGGAGGACGAGGACACGCTCTGGCAGGTGATCGGCAGCGTGGCGCGGCGCTTCCCCGTGGAAGATCCCATGCTGTCGCTCCTCCAGCATGGCGACGAGCGGCATCTCTACGTCTCCGTGGGGTGGCCCGCCGCCGATCCGCAGTTCACCCCCAACTTCCGGGTCGAGGTGACCACCTTCGCCTACGGCGGCGAGCCCGGCGTCGTGCCGATGCGGCCCGCCCAGCCCGCGGACCAGTGGCTGGCCGATCTCCTGGCGATCACCGAGGAGCGGTTCCAGCGGGAGTTCGACCCCAAGGACCTCCTCGACCTCACCTGCGCGCTCAACTCGCCGACGGCACCGGCACCGGGACTCGTGGCGGCCGCCGCGGAGGCGTACCTGCTCGCTCCCGAATTGCTGGAGCTGTGCGAGCTGGCGCAACGTCACGCGGCACTGGCGGGCGGCCTTCCCCGGCAGCTGGCGGAGTTGCTGTGGCCGGCCGCGCAGACCGAGTCGGCCCGCAGGGCCGACGGCCCCGGGGTGCCGCACGTGGAGGACGAACTCGGGGCCCGGCGCGCGGCGGGGCTGCCCCTCTACGGGATGCAGCTGGCCGAGCGGCTGCGCCTCGGCGACCTGAGGCAGGCCGTCGAGCACCACGTCGACGCCGACGTCCTGCTGCGCACACCGATCGCCGACTTCCTGCTGGTGCCATCGGAGCTTGTCGACCCCGAGCGCTACGAGGCCGCTCGCGGCGAACTGGCCACGCTCGCCCCGTGGCCGGCTTCGACGGCGGACACCGACTGAGAGGCTGGGACAGCATGGCGATTGTCACCGCGCACGAGCTGACCCGGACCTTCCGGACCCGGCGGGGTCAGGAGGTCACCGCGCTCGACCGGGTCACCTTCTCCATCGCCGAAGGTGAGACCGTGGGCCTGCTCGGCCCCAACGGGGCGGGGAAGACGACACTGGCCCGGATCCTCGCGACGCTCCTGCTGCCCACCCGGGGCACGGCCCAGGTGGCCGGATGGGACGTGGCACGTCAGGCCAAACAGGTACGGCGCGCTGTCGGACTGGTCCTCGGCGGCGAGCGGGGTCTGTACCGGCGGCTCACCGCACGGCAGAACCTGCGCTACTGGGCGGCCCTGCAAGGGCTGCGCCGGAAGGAGGCCGACCGCAGGACCGACGAGGTGATCGAGCGCCTGGGCCTGGTGGCGCGCGTCGACGACCGGGTGGAGACCTTCTCCCGCGGCATGGTGCAACGCGTCCACCTTGCCCGCGCCCTGGTCTCCGATCCCCAGGTGCTCATCATGGACGAGCCGACCAACGGGATGGACCCGCACGCCCGCGCGGGATTCCTGCGGCTGGTCCGGGAGCTGCAGGGTTCGGGCGTCACGATCCTGCTGACCACACACGACATGCTGGAAGCCCAGGAGTTGTGCGCACGGGTGGCCCTCGTCGACGGGGGACGGATCGTCCGCGCCGGAGCCACGGAGGAGCTGTTCGCCGATCTCCACGCGCCGCGCATGGTGACCGCCTCCGGCGTCCCGGAGGATCTGCGCTCCCGCCTGGCGGCGTTCCCCGGCGTGTCCGGCATCGACGGGACCGACGGCGACCTCACCCTCAGGGTCGTGGGCGAGGAGGAGGCGAACCAGGTGCTCCTGGCTCTCGCCGGTGCCGGGGTCCGGCAGCTCGCGATGGCCCCGCCGAACCTCGCGGACGTGTACCGGACGATCATCGCGGACCGGGAGTTCGCCGTCTGATGCTCGTGTACGCCAGAACCCACCTCACGCTGTTGTTCCGTGACCCCAACCTGCTCGCGCCGCTGGCCGTGCTGCCGCTGTACTGCGTCGTGTTCTTCACCGTGCTCCGGCACCATCACCACGAGGAACTCGCCACGCAGACCGCGATCGGCGCGTTCCTCATGAGCATGTGGGCGCACGCCGTCTTCGTCGCGGCCGAAGTGGTGGACGACGACCGCCACGAGGGGACGCTGGAGCCATCCATGCTCACGCCCGGCGCCTACACCGCCGCGCTCTCGGTCCGGGTGTTCTCCACCACCGCCCTGGCGATCCCCGTTCTCGCCGAGGCCCTGCTCATCGCCCGCTTCGCCTTCGGGTTCCCGGTCACACTCGGCTCGGTGCCGCTGAGCCTGGTGACGGTCGTCCTGACCACCGTGGGCGTCGCCGGCGCCGCGCTGCTGGTGAGCTGTCTCATGGTCCTCGTCCGGGGAGCCAGGACACTGCAGAACGCCCTCACCTACCCGGTCTACCTCCTCGGCGGCCTCATCCTGCCGGCCAGCACGCTGCCCGAGCCGCTCCGGTGGATCGCCCGTGGCTTCTTCCTGTCATGGAGCGCCGATGTGCTGCGGGCCCTGCAGGTCGCCGGTGCACCGGCCCCGCTCGGCTCGCTGGGCGTGCTCACCGTACTGGTGGCGGCCCAAGTGCTGGTGGGATTCCTGGCGTTGCGAAGGGTCCTGACGACTGTCAGGGCGGGAGGGGTGTCGCTGTATGACTAGCCAGGAACGGACTTCGGCCAGGCTCTCCGCAGCGGCCCGGCAGATCGGGTACGGGGTGATCAGCAGCTATCACGACTATCGGGCGATGTTCACCTGGCGGTCCTGGGTCGGGGGCTGGCTGCTGAGGCTCACCTGCCAGGTGCTGTTCTTCGCCACCCTGGGCAAGCTCATGGCCGATCCGGGGGCGGAGGCGTACATCGCGCTCGGCAACGCCGCCGTCCTGGGCCCGCTCGGGACGCTCGGGGTCGTCTCGTCCAGCGTCGGTGAACGCAGGTCGGGCACCCTCCAGTACCTCCTCGTCAGCCGGGCGAACCCCCTGCTGGTCATCGCCTCCCGGGGGCTGTACTGGGTGGCGGACGGCATCATCACCTCGTGCGCCGTGCTGACGATCATGTCGGTGCTGATCCCGGGCACCGTGCACTCGGGCGCACTGCCGGGGATCCTCGCCATAGAGGTGCTGCTCGCGCTCTGCGCCTACGCGATGTCCCTGGCGCTCGCGAGCCTGAGCCTGCGCAGGCCGGGCAGCCGCATGTACCTCACCGCGAGCACCACGATCATCATCCTGGCCCTCGCCGGGGTGAACACGCCGCCGCCGGCCGGCGGACCCTGGGGCGTCATCGGTCAGCTACTGCCGGTCCGCCACGGCCTGCAGGCGATCCGGGAACTGGCGGCCGGCCGGCCGCTGCCCGTGGGACTCGTGGCGGGCGAGCTCGCCGTGGCACTCGGCTGGGCGGTCCTCGCCTACACGGGCCTGACGCTGACCCTTCGGCGCAACACGCGCTCCGGCGCGCTCTCGCTCTCATGACGCAGCTGATCAGACGCGATCCGCCGTCAAGTCACCTGCCTGTTCACCCGAGAAAGAAAGATTCCCGATGAGTGACGCGTTCGAAGAATCACCCCCGCCTCCGCCCGCCTACTACAAGCAGGGCACTGCCCGGCTGGTCGGCGGGAGTGGCCTGCGGGTCTGGGACGCCGACGGGCGTGAGTATCTGGACTGCGCGGCAGGAACCTTCAACCTCTCCCTCGGGCACAACCACCCGGACGTGGTGGCCGCCATCAAGGGGCAGACCGACGAGCTGCTCTTCGCAAGCTCCATGTTCCAGACCGACGTCTCCAACCGGGTGATGGAACTGCTCGTCGAGCTGAGCCCGGCGAACCTCACCCGGGTCAACCTCCGCAGCAGCGGCGGCTCGACCGCCACGGAAGGGGCGGTGAAGATCGCCCAGCTGCACACGGGGCGCCGCGACGTCATCGTGCCGTTCCGCGGACACGTCGGGCAGACGCTCGCGGCCAGCGGGCTGAACGGCATGTCCCAGCTGCGGGCGCCGTTCCCGGCGGTCTACCCGAGGGCGGTCAACGTCCCGGACCCCTACTGTCTGCGCTGCTTCTACCGGCAGGAGCCCGACAGTTGCGGCTACCTCTGCATCGACCGCATCGACGACTTCATCAGGTACGCCGGTACGGGCAGCACCGCGGCCATGCTGATCGAGCCGATCAGCGGCGCCGGCGGCAACATCGTCCCCCCGCCCGGATACCTGCAGCGGCTCCGGGAGTTCTGCGACGAGCGGGACATCGTCCTCATCTTCGACGAGACCCAGACGTCGTTCGGACGCACCGGTTACCTGACGGCGGCCGAGGCGTTCGGCGTCGAGCCGCACATGATGACCGTGTCGAAGGGGCTGAGCGGGTCCGGTCTGCCGCTGGCGGCGATCATCACCGAGGAACGGCTCATCGGCATGGACCGGTCTCTGCACGGCTTCACCTCGGGCGGCCACCCGATCGCCGCCGCGGCCACCATCGCCACGCTGTCGCAGGTCCGCCGGCCGGAGTTCCTGGAGAACGTCCGCACCGTCGGCTCCGCCCTCAAGGCCGCCCTGCTCGACCTCGGCCGCACGTACCCGGAGATCGGTGACGTACGCGGCCTGGGGCTGATGCTCGGCATCGAACTGTCGGAACCGGACGGGTCGCGCTCGCCGCGCCTGGCCCGGGCGCTGCACGCGGCGCTGATGGAGCGCGGGGTCATCACCCGGGTGTCCGAGCACAGCGAGGGGAACACCATCGAACTGCGCCCGCCCCTGATCCTGACCCACGAGGACGCCAAGCTCGTGGCCGAACGCTTCGGGGAGGCACTGGAAATGATGCGGGTGCGCTCATGACGACCAACGACACCGTGGCGGTCTTCGACGTCGGCGGCACCCACGCGCGCTCGGCGGTGCTGGACGGCGACGACCGCCTGCACGACCTCGCCGTGCGGACGGCGCCGTCCTGGGCCAGCTGCCCGGGGGAGGGGGCGGCCGCGCTGCACCGGCGTCTCGTGGACCTCATCGTCGCCGATGCGCGCCGGCTGGCCCGCCGCCATGCGGTGAGCGCGGTCGGCGTCTCGCTGGGCGTGGCGATCGACGCGCGCACCGGCATGACGGTGGGATCCGGCCCCCTCTGGGGCGACGGGGCCGGGCACAGGTTCGACACCGTCGGGGCGCTGCGGGAAGCAGCGCCCGAGTTCCGGTGGACGGTCGCCAACGACGTCACGGCGACCGCGGTGGCGCTGGCGGCGCAGCCGCACGCGCAGAACCTGCGGCGGCTGGCCGCGGTCGTCGTCGGCAGCGGCATCGGGCTGCGGACCATCGAGGTCGGCACCGGCAGGGTCCCCACGAACGCGGACACCGGCCTGCAGGGGGAGATCGGGCACCTGCCGGCCGAATTCCGCATCGGCACACGGGAGATCGTGCTGCCCTGCGACTGCGGTGCGACCGGGCACCTCAGCTCGTACGCATCGGGCCGCGGCATCGACCGGATCCTCCGGCTGCTCGCCGCCGAAGGCACGCCCTGGCTGGCCGCCGACGCCTCGCTCACCAGCCAGTTCGCCCAGGCGGTGGCCGGCGGTGAGCAAGGGGCGCGCGCCGTGCTCGAAGCCGTGACACGGCCGCTCGCGCACGCGCTGCTGTCGGTTCTCAGCACCGACGCCGAGATCGACCGAGTGGTCCTCACCGGCGGCGTGGCCGCTGGCCTAGGCGGTGACTACCTGGAGTGCCTGACCGCCCGGATGGACGCGGCGGGACTCTACGGACGGCCGGGCTCACTGGCCGACAGGATCCAGGTCGCCCCACCCGGAGCCGAGCCCGCACTGCGAGGAGCTGGGAGGCTCGCCCGCTCCGGCGCCGTCGGGGCGCGCAGCTGGACCGTGCCGGGCGACAACCCGAAGTCCTACAGCGTCGTCATGGCCCCGGACATGCTCGCCTCCGGTCGGAGTCGGCTGCGGGAAGCGGCGGGCCTGGGCACGCACGGCGCCGCACGCCGGCTCGTCGTGGCCGACAAACGGGTGTGGGAGCTCTACGGGGACGCGCTGACGGACGCGCTGACGGCCGGAGCGGGGAACGTCGCCCTCGAAACGCTGGTGCTCGACGTGGACGAGTCGAGCAAGAGCCTGGCGGCGGTGTCCGACCTGGTCGACGCCTTCGACCGGTTCGGTCTGCTGCGCCGGTCGGAACCGGTCATCGCGGTGGGCGGCGGCGTGCTGCTCGACCTCGTGAGCTTCACCGCCAGCGTCTACCGGCGGGGCGCTCCGTACGTCAAGGTCCCCACCACCCTGCTGGGCATGATCGACGCGGGCATCGGGGTCAAGACGGCGATCAACTACGGCGGGAACAAGAGCCGGCTGGGCACCTACTCCCGTCCGAGCCGGGTCGTCATCGACCCGGGGTTCCTGCGCACGCTGGACCCCCGCGAGTACCGCTGCGGCCTCGGCGAATCGGTCAAGATAGCGCTCGTGGCCGACGCGGCGCTCTTTGAGCTCCTCGACACGCACAGCCGCGCTCTGGCGGCGGGCACGCCGGACCCGCAGGTGGAGTCCGAGGTCATCGAGCGCAGCATCGCGGCCATGCTCGGCGAACTCGTCGGAAACCTCTGCGAGGACCGGCTGGAGCGGCTCGCCGACATCGGGCACTCGTTCTCCGGCGCCCTGGAGATGCGCCTTCGGCCCGCGCTCCTGCACGGTGAGGCCGTCGCCATCGACCTCGCCGTCACCGTCATGCTCTCGCGGAACCGGGGCCTCCTGCCGCCGGCCGTCGCCGACCGCATCATCCGCGTCCTGGCCGACCTGGGCCTGCCGATGACCCACCGGGAGATGACCCTCGACCTGCTGGTCGAGGCATTGGCCAACACCAGCCTGCACCGCGACGGCCGCCAACGCCTGCCCCTGCTGCAGGACATCGGCCGCGCCGTGTTCGTCGACGACGTGACCGAGGCGGAACTGGGCGAGGCCCTGGCGGCCCTGCAGGCCCGGCAGTGGCAGGTGGTGTCGTGACCGGGTGGCAACTGGTCCGCTCCGGGCACCGGGTCCGGATCGAACCGATGGAAAGGCCACCCGGCGACCGGCCGTACGTGTCGATGCTTGCCGTGGGACTCTGCGGCACCGACGTCCAGATCGGCGCCGGTCACCGGGGGGACGTGGCCGGGGTGCTCGGCCACGAAGGCATCGGGATCCTGCACGGCGTTCCCGGCGGCGACCGGATGGTCGTGTTCAACCCCGTCGACGTGCGCAACCAGGATTCGGTACTCGGCCACAGCTTCGACGGCCTGCTCCGCAGCTGGGTCCCCCTGGGACCGGAGCTGCCGCCCGGCGCGCTGCAGGAGGTCCGGCCGCTGGACCCGACGGCCGTGCTCACGCTGTGCGAGCCGCTCGGCACCGTCCTCTACTCGTGGGAGCTGATCGGGCGTTCGGCCCCGGCCGGCCCCCTGTCCGTCGGCATCTGGGGCGCCGGCCCGATCGGGCTGCTCCATGCGCGGAGGGCGACTGACCAGGGACACGACGTCGAACTGGTCGAGGCGCGGCCGGAACGCCTGGCCTGGGTGGAGAACCACGCCCGCCTCGCGCCCGTCCGCCTCTCCGTGACCGGCCACCGCGCGCCGCGGCCACTCGACGTGGCGGTCGTCTGCGCCCCACGGCCGTCGATGGCGAGCGCCGTCCGGGAGGCGGCGGACACACTGCGGTCCGGCGGGACGATGGTGCTCGTCACGGCGCTCGACGCGGCGGCAGCGGCTCCCACCTTCACCGACGCCACGGTCGGCCGGGTGCGCCGGCACAACGTCTGCGGCGGGATCGATCCTGAACTGGGCCTGCTCAAAGCGGTCTCGCACGAGGGCAAACCGCTGGTGCTCACCGGCCACCGGGGCACCTCGTCGGCCCAGCTGCGCGCGGCGGAATCGGTCCTCCGCGCGGATCCCGGCGGGTACGGCGGCCTCATCACCCACGAGCTGGGCCCCGAGGACGCGGTGGACGTGATCAACCGCCGGCTCGACGGGCAGTTCCGGGCCGCCGACGGCTCCGAGATCGTCAAGGTCGTCGTCCGCTTCCCCGACGGCGGCCGCCATGGGTGAACGCCGGAGCAGGAGCCTGGAGCTGGTGCCCGGCGGGGTCCGGCTCACCACCCGCCCGTGGCCGCGCCCGGCGTCCCCGTCATGGGTGCTGGTCCGCCCGCACACCGTGGGCCTGTGCAGCTCGGACCTCAAGGAGGTCCGCCGCAGCCGCGACGTGCGGGCCGACTTCGGCCACGAAATGGTCGCCCTGGTGCACAGCAGCAGCTCGGACGACTTCCCGCCCGGCCTGCGGGTGTGCCTGGACCCCCACGTCCCGGTGACCCGGACAACCGCGTTCGGAGAGACGGCACTTCTGACCGGACCGCCCGAGCAGCTGCGCGCCGCCCTGCCGGCCGTGCCCGACGGCACGCCGGACGACCGGGCGGTCTTCACCGAGCCCCTCGCGTGCACCGTCCACTGCGCGGCCAACGTCCTCCCCGGTTCCGATGTCGCGATCATCGGGGCAGGAACCGCGGGAGTCCTTCTGGCAGTGCTGCTGAGGCTCAACGGATGCCGGGTCACCCTGATCAACAGGAGTCCCGAGCGGCTGGCCGCCCTCTCCCCGACGGCGCTGCTGCGGGACGTGCCGAAGATCCCCCGCCGTGAGGTGGGAACGCGCACCTTCGGCACCGTGGTCGTGACCACGGCGTCGCTTGACAGCAGCACCTTCGACAGCGCCTGGAACCTGCTGCCGGCGCATGGCGGACGTCTCGTCCTGTTCGGCGGCATCAGGCCGGACTGGCAGGTGCCGGGCACGCGGCTGCTGCTGGACGGCATCCGCCGCGGCGAGCAGACGCTGGAGCTGGATCGGGGCGGGCGCCGCGCCCTGGTGGTGGGGACGCACGGCGCCACCGGCGCCGACTTCACCACGGCCGGCGCGGTGCTGGCGGCGCCGCTTCCCTGGACCACCAGCCATGTCGAGGAGCTCATCGTCGGCCGGGTGACTCTGCCCGTCCTGGCCGAGCTGCTCAACGACGCGGCCAGGACGGGCGTGGACCCGGCCGGGAAGCACGTGGTGGACATCCGCCGGTAGCGGCCTGCCGCCCTGCCGGGCCCGCCCTCACGACCGCTCTACCGGGCCGCTTCGCACAGGCTCGTGTAGGCATCCAGGGCGGGTCCGAGGGCGGCCTGGTCGGCCCCGCTCAGCTCGGTGCGCCACCGGCCCGCCCCCTTGATCGACTGATCGCCTGGGTGCTTGGTGTGGAACGGGCCGAGCTGACGGGACTGGATCGACTCACAGACCTCGCGGTCGGACGTCCAGCCGAGCCAGGCGGCCAGGGCGGCGATCCCGGCCGGCCGGTCGGTCCAGAACTGCTCGTAGCGGATGAGGTGCACGCGCTCGGCGCCCGCGGCGGCACGTGCGCTGAGGATGGTGCGGGCGTAGGTGACGTACGCCTGCGCGAAGCCGGCCGCGCCGGTCTCCGAAACGCCCAGGCGGGAGAATTCGAGCATCCGGGTGGGCATTCCGGCGTTCACCTTCTCCAGGATCGAGCACAGCACGTCACGGGGGTCACGGACCATCACGGCGGCACGGGCCTGCGGGTAGGCGTCCAGCGCGGCGGGCAGCACTTCGGTCATCCGCGGGCACTTCAGGATGTCCCACCGTGCCAGCTCCTCCGCGGGGGCCGTGACGTCGACCAGACGGCCCGTCATGGCCCAGTCGGGATCCTCCAGCAAGGTCCGCCGGCACGACTCGGAGAGCATGTGCGCCACAGCGCTCGTGCCGGAACGGTGTATACCGCAGATGAGCAATTGCATGGAGCCACCTCGGAGTTGTGTCGTACAGGTCGTACAGCAGATGGGTTCCGGGCGGCCGGCCCGGTACGGCGAAGACCTCGCGCACCCGCTCCTACTCCCGCGGGTCCGGCCGGCGGTCGGTTCCGGTGCCATGGCCGGACTGCCCGCTGTCGCCGGGCCCGCGGGCGATCAGGCCGAAGGCGCGAACCGTCCGGCACGTGTCGTGCGCGGCCTTCGCCGACGCCATCGGAAGAACGAATCCCTCGCCGTCGTACAGCGCCGCGAATCCGGCCCGCACGGCGAATTCCGGCTCACCGACGCCCGCCGTCTCGGCCAGGAAGCACGCCATGTCGTCGAACGCCACCGCCCAGTGGCGCTTGGCGTAGATGCAGACGCGATGGCTCGCGGCCGGCAGCGGCGGACTCCAGTGGGTCGGCCGGCGGCCGCGCTGTTCTGGGACGGACGCCCACCACCTGTCGAGCGCCGCCTCGACGGTCTCCATGCTCCAGCCGTGCCAGGTCGCGGTGGTGGGACGGAAGCGCGCGTCCGGGTCGTACCGGCCGTCGAGGAGGGCCGCGAGCTCCCGGCGGGCCTCCTCGGCCGAGTCCGGGCTGTGGACGAGGTTGGCGTAGTAGACGGCGCCGTGCCGGCGGCGGATCGCCGATTTGAGGGCCAGCAGCCGGGCGGTGGCCCCGGGCCCGTCGACCAGGACCAGCCGGCTCGGCCCCGCGGACAGGTAGCGCCGCATGAGGCCCGCGGTCAGCGGCCTGCGGCCGGGGTCGATGCCGGACCACACGGCCGCGATCTGGGCCTCCGTCAGGCGCAGGGGGTGCTGCTCCAGCACCCGCAGGCCCGCCCGGGCGATGTCCGCCACGCAGTCCTGCAGGAGGCGCCGTTCGAGAGTGTCCGGCTTGAACAGCAGGAAACCGCGTTCCGTCGGTCCGGCGCCGTCGTGACGACGGGTGTCCGGCGTGACCAGCAGGGTTGCCCCGTCGTCACGGCCCGGGGCGCGCTCACTCATCGCGGGCCCGCCCGTCCGGGCGCACGACGACACGGAGGCCCTCCGCCACCGCCGCGGCGGCGCCGGCGACGTCCGCCGCCGTGACGCGGGCGAGCCGCGCCCGCTCCGCCTCCGGGGACCAGACGGCACCCGTGACGCAGTGGTGGCTCGCCACGACGGCCGCGTAGCCGTTCTCCGCCGTCCGGAGCAGCTCCGTCCGCGCCTGGCGGACCGCGGCGTCCAAGTCCGCCGGCGCGGGACCGTGCTGCGCCAGCCGGGCGAGTTCCGCGCGGAGCGTCCGGACCACCGCAGGGCCGTCGGCGCCGTCGGTACCGGCCAGGAAGCACCAGACACCCGCATCGCTGTACGCGCGGGCCCACGCCCGGAACACGGGCGCGAGGCCGTGCTCGGCGCGAAGGCGCCGGTGCATCTGGGACGCCGGGCCCGCGCCGAGCACATGGCCGAGGAGGACGAACGCGTCACGCCGCGGGTCCGTGGCGGTCGGGGCCGGCGCGCCGGCGAGGAGCTGGCAGGGCCCGTCCAGCCAGGCGGGATCCGGCGGGACGGGACGACCGGCGGGGGCGTGGGGGGAACGCCGCGGCCGGACGCCGCCCGCCCTGGCCATCGCCAGGGGGGACATCCGGCTGCGCAGCGCCGCCTCCCTCACGTTGCCGTCGCACGCCAGGGCCAGCGGAACCGTCGCCAGCGCCCGCTGATGCACCTGCAACAGCGGGCCGAGGGCGATCCGCCCGGCACCGCCCGGCGTGCCGTCCACCGCCGCGCCCAGCGGATGGCCGGGGAAGACGGCGGCGAGGAACGCCGCCTGCAGGGCATCGGCCAGGGGGGCGGCGGGGTCCGCCTCGGCCGCCGCCGGCTCCCGGGTGACGTTCCGCTGCTCCCGGCCGAGCGCCGCGTCCGACAGCGCCGGCCGGGTCAGCGCGTCGAGCATCCAGCCGGCGACCACGGGAGCGTCATCGGCCGGCACCCGGGCGTGGACCGTCAGCGACTCCGCTCCGGTCACGGCTCCCCACGTCCCGCCGAACTGCTCGACGCGCTCGCCCAGCGAGGGGCCGCCCTCCAGCGGCACCGACATGATGAGGCGCCCCAGCAGGTGTGCGGCGCCACTCATGCCCGCAGGGTCGTCGCGGCTGCCGAAGCCGAGCGAGAGCGCGATGCCGGCGGTGTGCCCGCCGTCCGTCGGGGTCAGCAGCAGCGGCAGGCCGCCGTCGAGCTGCGCGACGCGCGTTGTTGAGGTCTGGCCGGTTATGACGTCACCTGCACAGGTCGTCCGGTCGCTGGTCCCGCTGCGTCCCGGTGGCGCAGCACTGCGTCGGGCAAGGGAACCCTCCGGGATGTGAGATACGGGTACGGGACGGAGAACGGTGTCAGGACTCTTCCAGGGCCGACACCAGCGGGGGCGCCAGGCCAGGGGAGGCGATTGCGTCCAGGAGGCCGGAGGACGCGACGTGGTCGGCGCGCCTCTCGTAGACGACCTCGCACTCCTGCGGCGAGTCCTCGTACCCGTCGGGCGGTGCGTAGCTGGGCACGGCCGCCAGTTCTGGTATCGGCATGGCCTGCGCCAGCCGCTCCCGGGCATCGGCGAGACGGCCGTCGTCCCGGACGCCGTTCAGCACGTACCCGATCATCAGCCGGCGGTAGGGCTCGCCCAGCACACCCGGCAGGCCCGCCAGGGCCGCCAGGTGCCCCTCCTGATTGACGTTGCCGACGAGCACCACCGGCAGTCCCGCCCGCAGGGGCACGACGTCGTTGGCCAGATCCGCCCGGGACGGCTGGTTCCCGGCACCGCCGGACCCCTCGATGACGACGAAGGAACCGCGATCGGCCAGAACGGCCAGGGCGTGCCCCACGGCGTCCAGACACCTCAGGCGCAGGTCACGGGGGAACGTGCGCAGGTCCAGACTGTCCTGGCCGAAGACCGGCACCTCGCCGAGCGGCTCTCCGCACACGTACAGCTGACCGCGGCCGTTCCCGTCCGTCACGGCCACCACGGGGTTGTTCCACCACCGCACCGGGACTCCGGCCGCACCACAGTTGTGGAAGACACCGTGCTCGTACACCTTGAGCGGAGGGCCCGGCCGGTCCGTTGTCTTCACGACGCTGGTGGCCTTGAACGGGTCGACCGCGATGTTCCGGCGACGAAGCGCGCGGGTGATCCCGACCGCCACCGCCGTCTTGCCGGTACCGGAACCAGGAGCGATGAGCGTGACGCCACGTGGCAACGGCGTATCCGTCATGCTGTCGCTTCCCTCGTTCCCGGGCCCCGGACCGCGGCTGCTCGGCTCACGCCCGTCTCCTTGTCGCACCGTCACGCCGGATGTCCCGAGCGTTCGTTGTCATCACAGCAGAGCAGGATCAACGACTGATCAACAGACGATTGATCGGCAGATGACCCACACGTCCGCCCGAGGGTCGGCCACCCGTGCCCTGCCGCGCCGGACCACCCGTCCGCCCCACGGGCCGGCCATTCGCGAAATCCTCGCGTCCGCTGATCTCTCGGCGGAAGGTGACGTTCCCTGTCCGAGCCGGGAGGGTTGTTCCAGAAGAACTGGGCCACGTGCACGAGCGTGCCGACATTGAGTAGGGCCACCGCCAGGATCGCAAGCTTGAAGGCGTGTGCGACGGCTGACCATGGGGCGACGGCGCCTGAACCACGTTGGTCTGTCCGTGCATTTTGGGATTCTCCGGTTCAAGAACGGTGCTGTTTACGCGCAGTCGATACGGTTTGAAGCTGCGAAAGAATGCGGCTCTCATCGCGCGCTGAGGTTGACGTCGATGAGATGGGCCGGTATCGCTACTGGGCCGTGTCTCTTCGATCATCGGTTGCCTTCCCGAGTCCTCAAACCCCGCACCGCGTCGGCCAGTTGGAAACCGGGTGCGAACTCCTGGCCCGGTGGTGTGTGATCGGGGGTATGGCGATTGTGTTGGGCAAGCCGGGAGTCGACGGGCTGAGCAAGGCTGTGGGCGTGCTGCGGGATTGGCAGTACGACGGGGCGCCGATGCAACTGCATCCGGGGGACCTGGGCTGGTTCTGGCGGTTCGGTGCGGAAGAGACTGCCGCGGCGGTCAGGACGTGGAGCCGGGACGGACAGATTCTCGCCGTCGGGCTGCTGGACGGTCCCGGGCTGTTGCGGCTGACGATCGCGCCAGTCGCTCAGCGGGACGAGGAGCTGGCGCAGCAGTTGATTGAGGACGTGACCGAGCCGGAGCGCGGCGTACTGCCCGAGGGGAAGGTGAACATCGATGCGCCGATGGGTGCACTGGTCCAAGGTCTGCTGTTCGAGGACGGCTGGAACGCCGCCGAGCCGTGGACACCGCTGCGCCGTGACCTCACGGAGCCGGTGAAGGACCCAGGCGTGCGGATCGAGGTGGTCGGGCCGGAGCAGGCGCACGTGTTTGCCGCCGTACAACGGGCAGCGTTCGACGGGTCGAGGTTCACGGGCGAGCGCTGGCACGCGATGGCGGCCGGATTGCCGTACGCCGACGCCCGGTGTCTGGTCGCGTACGACGACCAGGGCAACGCGGTGGCGGCGGTGACGGTGTGGTCGGCCGGTCCGGGTAGGCCCGGGTTGCTCGAACCGATGGGCGTGCACCGGGAACATCGCCGTCACGGCTACGGCGAGGCGATCGCCGTCGCCGCGGCGGCCGCACTCCAGGAGCTGGGCTCGTCGAGCGCGATCGTCAGCACCCCGAGCTCCAATGTCGGCGCCGTCGCCACCTACAAGTCAGCCGGCTTCCAGCAACGCCCCGAGGTCCGGGACCAATACCGGGACGCCTAGGGCGCGTATCGAGTCGTGATCAATTGCGGGATTCGCCGTCGCGGCGGGGCCTGGACCGGTAGATCTTCTTGCGTGACGCGAATGCAACTGGCCGACGAGGAGTGGGAGTTCATCGAGCCGTACCTGCCGATCGGCGAGTACGGCCCATACCCTGAGCGGCTGCGACAGCAGTTCGCGGGCGCGATCTGGCGGTTCAAGACTGGCGGACAGTGGCGGGAGATGCCACAGGAATTCGGCGCCTGGTCGACCGTCCACAACCGCTTCCGGCAGTGGCGTGACGCCGGCGTCTTCGAGGCCCTGCTGGAGGGCCTGATCGCGGAAGCCGCGAAGCAGGGTGAGGTGGACTTGTCCCTGGTAAGCATCGACTCCACCACCGCGCGCGCTCACCACGACGCTGCCGGGATGCACCTGGGCCAGGACGTCATCACCGCCCTGGAGAAGGCTGCCGCTGAAGAGGAGAAGGCCAGAGCAAAAGGGGCGGCCTCGAAGAACAAAACGGGCGGGACGCAGAAGCTGATTCCGAGCGAGAGGAGCGGCGACGCATCCGGCGTCGACGAAAACTGCGGCTGAAGGCCGCTCTCCTCGGACGCTCCAGGGGCGGGCAGACCAGCAAGGTCCATCTTGCCGCCGACCGCAATTGCCGCCCGCTGGCGTTCGTCCTGACTGCGGGCCAGGCCGAGGACAGCCCGCAGTTCATCCCCGTGCTGGGGAAGATACGGGTCCGCGGCCCCGTCGGCCGCCCCCGCACCCGGCCGGACGCAGTCGCCGCCGATAAGGCCTACTCATCCCGTGGCAACCGGGCCCACCTGCACGGACGCGGTATCAAGGCTGTGATCCCGGAAAAGAAGGACCAGGCAGCCAACCGGAAGAAGAAGGGCTCCGGGGGCGGCCGGCCCGTCAGCCACGACGCCGACGTCTACAAGGAGCGGAACACCGTCGAGCGCCTGATCAACAAGCTGAAGGCCTGGCGAGGCATCGCCACCCGATACGACAAGACCCCAGACAGCTACCTCGCCGGCCTCCACCTTCGCGCCTCAATGATCTGGATCAAAGACCTCACCCAGACCACCCATTGATCACGACTCGATACGCGTCCTAGCAGTGCCCGGCCCTCAACGAGGCTCCACGGCCGGCCGTTACAGACCGCGTCCGCACCCTCGCGCCACAGAACAGTCATCAGTTCCCCGAAGGCGCGCGGGCTCAACCCGGCGAACGGGGCTATCCAGCACGACTCCGCCGCCGTGATCACACCACCACGGCAAGATCATCTCACCCGTGACCAACAGTTACGGGACACCCCTTAGCTTTCAACGGCTCGGGATGATTGGCATGCGTGATGCTGCCGGCGAGCCGGTGTTGCCTGGTCGATCAGGTACGACCTGTGCGTCCCGGCCCTGCTCAAGGTCGTTCGGTGCTTGTCCGGGGCAGCCTTACGCCTCCGCGGGGGTGGCCGGTCGTATCGCGTAGCGGTGGCGCATGGCGTCGCTGGCTGCGGGGCCTGCGGTGAAGACGTAGGTGGCGCTGTCGTCGAGTCGGCGGCCGGTCTTGGCGTCGACGACGACGGGCTCGACTTCCTCGCCGCTTTGCGCGTCGATGAGGATCATGCTGCGTTCGGCCGGTGTGAGGCGGGAGTTGCCCCACGCGGCCAGGGCGACGATCACCGGTCGCAGGGAGTGCCCGAGTTCGGTGAGGACGTACTCGTGGCGTACGGGGTTGGTCTGGTAGGGCCGGCGCTCCAGGAGTCCGTCCGCGATGAGGGTTTTCAGCCGAGTGGTGAGCATGCTGGAGGAGATGCCCAGGCTCTCCTGGAACTGGTCGAAGCGTGTGTAGCCGTCAAAGGCGTCGTGGAGGATCAGCAGTGTCCACCACTCGCCGACGTGTTCCACCGTCGTGGACAGCGGGCACTCCCGGTCCTCCAGCCTGATCCGGCTTGCCACGGCGACCATCCCCTCAGTTACTGCTAAAGTCGAAGTTAGTAGCTTCTATTTTAGCAGTAAAGACGGGGGCGGTGCCTTCTGCGCCCGCACCCGGGAACGGAGCACACCGTGACCACATCCCTCAGCGAATCCCTCGAAGGCCGACGCGCTCTGGTCACCGGCGGCACCAAGGGCACCGGAGCCGCCATCGCCCGACGCCTCGCCCAGGCCGGCGCAATCGTCCTGGTCACCGCCCGCAGCCGCCCCGACGACGTCGAGGAGAAGGCGTTCATCACCGCCGACCTGTCCACCGCCCAGGGCGCAGCCCACGTAGCCGCCGAGGCGGACGCCCGCGTGGGAGGCGTCGACATCCTGGTCAACACCCTCGGCGGGTCCGAGTCGCCGGCTGGAGGCTTCGCAGCGCTCGGCGAGGACGACTGGGCCAGGGAGCTGAACACGAACCTGCTGGCCGCCGTCCGCCTGGACCGCGCACTCCTGCCGCACATGATCGCCACGGGCAAGGGCGTGATCGTGCACGTCACCTCGATCCAGCGCCGCATGCCGCTGTGGAACGGAACCCTGGCCTACGCCGCCGCCAAAGCCGCCCTGACCACCTACAGCAAGGGCCTGGCCAACGAGGTCGCCCCCCACGGCGTCCGCGTCAACACCGTCTCACCCGGCTTCGTGCAGACCTCGGCCGCCGACAACCTCGTCGCCCGGATCGCCCACGACGCAGACATTACCCAGCAAGCGGCGCTGGGCCGGCTCATGGACTCCCTGGGCGGCATCCCGCTCGGCCGCCCCAACCGGCCCGAGGAAGTCGCCGAACTCGTCGCCTTCCTCGTCTCCGACCGCGCCTCGGCCATCGTCGGCGCCGAACACGTCATCGACGGCGGCACCACCCCCACCGTCTGAACCCGCCACCACCCAAGGAGCGTCATGCACGACAACCAGCCCCGAACCAGCACCCCGAACACCCTGCCCGAGGTGATCACCCGCTACCTGACAGCGCACCGCGCCCACGACACCGCCACCGCAATCACGGCGTTCACCCGCGAAGCCACAGTGATCGACGACGGCAACACCTACCAGGGCACCGAGGCGATCGGGGAATGGCTCGACCGATCCGCCACCGAATTCACCTACACCATCCACCTCACCGGCACCCAGCAGACCGACGCAACCCGCTACATCGCCACCCACCACCTCGAAGGCAACTTCCCCGGCGGCACCATCGATCTGCGCTACCAGTTCACACTCCGCGACGACCTCATCGAACGCCTCGTCATCGAACCCTGAGCCCCCTCCCACACCACACGTTGACGCCTCACGCGAGAAACCCCGCTCACCCCGGACCACCGTTCCAGGCCGTCGCGCCCAGCCACTCAACCACCGGGCCAGCCCTCCAGTTTGGGATCAGCACGTACACGCCTGAGGAATCAAGGTGAGCAACTCCGAGGTCATCCTCAGCACAGGGTGAGGAGATTCAAGGCTCTGTCCGCAGTTCCGTGAATCCCCAGGTCAGCGAGGGGAACGAGGGGTCGTTTCGGCAGAGTGTTTCCTGCCATGGCGAGCAAGACGTTCGAGGCTGTGCTGTTTCCCGGGATCGATGTGCGAGTGGAGCGCGTCAGAGACTCCTCCGACGTCCTGGTGGCGGAGGCGGTGTCCACCGCTTGGCCGGGCCCCGGTGCCCGGACTGTCGGAAACAGGCGAGGCGCATACACAGCACGTACCAACGAAGCGTGGAAGAAAGGCCGTTGGGCTCGCGCCGGGTCATGGTCCGGCTAAGGGTCCGCCAATACTTCTGCGACCGGAAGAGCTGTTCCCGCAAGACGTTCGTCGAGCAGGTGCCGGGCCTGTCCGAACGGCACCGCCGCTCCAGCACCGGGCTGACAGGCTGGCTGCGGTCAATCGCGATCGAGCTCGGCGGACGTCCAGCCGCGCGGCTGTGCCGCCGCCTGAGACTGGCCGCGGGCAAGACCCAGCTGCTCAGGCTGTTGACGGCGCCGACGGTGTCGGACCGTGCGCCGCGGGTGCTGGGGGTGGATGAGTTCGCCTTCCGCAAGGGCTGCACCTACGGCACCGTGCTGGTCGACGTCGAGGCCGGCCGGGTCGTGGACGTGCTGCCCGATCGCACCTCCGAAACGTTCGCGGCCTGGCTCAAGGGCCATCCCGGAGCCGAGATCATCTGTCGGGACCGGGCCACCGCCTACACCAAGGCGGTCAAGGAAGCCGCCCCGGACGCCCTGGAACTCGCTGATCGCTGGCACCTGTTGCAGAACCTGTCCGCCGCGGTGGAGAAGACCTGTCACCAGCACCGCGACTGCCTGCGCAAACGTGCCGAGGAGGAGACGGTGACCGAGGTGCCGGAGCCGCCCCCGATGCTGTTACCGCCCGCGGAACTGCCCCGCGCCCAGATCATCGAACGCACCCGCCACCGCTACGAAGACATCACCGCCTGCTGGAGAAACACTGGACCGTCAGCGCCATTGCCCGCCGTTTGAACCTTGACCGCAAGACCGTGCGCCGCTTCCGCGACACCGACCTCGACGAGCTGCTGGCCTCCACCCGCGACCGCTGCCCCAACGGCATCCTGGAGCCGTTCAAGGCGTATCTCAATGGCCGCTTCGCCGAAGCCCAAGGCCAGGTCAGCGGCACCCGACTGTTCCTGGAGATCCAGGCCCGCGGCTACCGCGGCAGCCGCCAGGTCGTCCGCAAACACCTCGCCGCCCTCCGCGCGGGCACCGCCGAACCGGTTCGGGCCGACATCCCGAGCCCTCGCAAGATCACCTCGTGGATCATGTGGCCCCGTGAGACTCTCACCGAGAGCCAGGACGAGCGGTTGCTTCAGGTCCGGCTTGCCTGTCCGGACATCACCCGGGCCTGCGATCTCGCTCGGGCGTTCGCCGATCTGGTCCGTCACCAACGCGGATACCTGTTGCAGGAGTGGATCCGGCAGGCCGAGCAGGATACTCCGAAGCCTATGAAGGGCTTCGCCGGCTTCCTCCGCCAAGACCTCGACGCCGCTACCGCTGGGCTGGCCCTGCCCTGGAGTTCCGGGGTCGTCGAAGGACACGTAAACCGGATTAAAACGCTCAAGCGAGCCATGTCCGGCCGAGCCTCGTTCGAACTCCTCCGGACCCGGATCCTCACCCAGCCATGAGCTTTGACCTGTCGCAGCGAAGGTTGAGCCTTCTCACCGAAGATTGAGCACCGAGTCGCGCGAGACCGAACGGATGGGGGTCGGGTGGGCTTCTGAGGCTCGTCGCTCCGTGTCTACATGAAATCGCCTCTCAGAACACGATCGAGCGCCGCCTGGCCTGCGGGTCCCCATGTCGGCTTGCCGCCAGGAAGACCCCGATCTCCGTTCTGGCCCATAAGCATGAGGAACAAGCTTTTCAGAGCAGCCAGCCCGCGGGCGCGCCGGATCGTCGCCTCGTCCGCATGCGCGTACACGTCGAAGAACCGTGGGGCGGCGCCTGCGGGAAGGACCACCCATGCGGCCGCGAGGTCCCACGCCGGATCGCCGGCGAACATGTCACCGAAGTCGATCACGCCCGACAGTGTGCCGTCCGAGACGACGACGTTCGCGGGATGAAGGTCACCGTGCACCCATACCGGCGGGCCCTCCCACTCGGGGGCCGCAACGGCATCATCCCAGACGGCCCGGACCTCGTCGGCAATGCCGCCGGGGGCAACGGCTTGAAAGAAGTGGTCGAAGCCGTCCGTGCACTTCTTGGGGTGAGCGCCGCGGTCCGAACTGGTCGGCGCCTCGGCGGGTGCCTCCACATGGAGCGCCCTGAGGAAGCCCGCCAGCGTGTCGGCGGCATGGTCGCCGCGGCTGATCGAGGTGTGGTCCAGTGGCTCGCCAGGAACCCACGTCATGATGGTCCAGGGCCTCGGGAAGCGTGCGGACGGTTCACCGGTCCGCACAGGGCTCGGGACCGGGAGCGGCAGGCGCGGGGCCAGGACGGGCAGCCATCGGCACTCCTTGCGTTGGAGATCCGGGGCACGTTCTGTACGCGGCGTGCGCACGGCCAACTTGTCACCAAGGCGCCACTGTTGGTTGTCCCATCCGCCCGCTACCTCACGGATGGCCAGCCCTGCAAGATCCGGATGCTGCTCCTGCAGCAGGTCGTGGACCAGGTCTGCGGTGATCTCGATCTCGGAGTCGGTCATACGAAGCCACAGTACTGGGGCAGGCGAAGCGGCTCTCGCTCTCCGGGAGACCGTCTCCCCAGACAGCCAGACCCCAAAAGCCACTCAACCTTCGCTGCGAGAGGTCAAGCCTCACGGAACTGCGGACAGAGCCAGATTCAAACATCCCCATCAACCCGTCCCTCGGCTACGCCGAGAACTTCTTCCACATGTGCTTCGGCGACGTTCCTGCCCCCGAGGTGGTGCGCTGCTTCGAGGCCTCGCTGATCCCCTACGCCGAACACAACGCCTCGACGTTCACCGCCCGGGTGGTCGCCTCCACTCTCTCCGACCTCTACAGCGGGGTGACGGCGGCGATCGGCGCGCTGAAGGGACCTCTGCACGGTGGTGCCAACGAAGCCGTGATGCACATGCTCCAGGAGATCGGCGACCCCGGCCGGGCCGGACATTGGCTGGACGAGGCCCTCGCCGCCAAGTGCAAGACCGTGGGCTTCGGCCACTGTGTCTACAAGCATGGGGACTTCCGCGTGGCGATCATGCAGGAGGCCACGGACCGGCTCGTCGCGCAGGCCGCCGACCCCGAGGCCAAGCGGCTCGCCGCCCTGCATACGGCGTTGCGCGAGGCGATGGCCTCCCGCAAGGGCATCGAACCGAACCTCGACCACCCGGCGGGCTTCGCGTACCACCTCATGGGCTTCGACACTCCCTCCCTCACCCCGCTCTTCGTGATGAGCCGCATCACCGGCTGGACCGCCCACATCACCGAGCAGCTCGACCACAACGCGCTCATCCGGCCCCTGGCCTCGTACACGGGTGCAACAGCGGGAGCTCCCGACAGGGTCCTAGGCAGCCGTCCAACGGCCACCCCAGTTGATGTGGACACTTCGTGAAGCGCGATCATGGGGGCATGAGGAACGGAGAGGCGAACGGCCCGGTGGCGTGTCCCGGATGCCAGACGCGGGAGAACGTGCCAGTGGGCGAGGCACGTACAGACAGAGGGGAACGGCGCGAGGACCTGACGATCAAGCTCGCGTCGGCACCGAAGGACACCGGTAACGGCTGCATACACGTCGTCGAGGGCATCGTGCTCGCCTTGGTGGCCGGCCTCGCCGGGAAGTATTTTGCCGACGAACGGGACCTGCCGTGGCTCACGGCCGTTGGCGTCGTCGTCGCGGTGCTCATCGTGGTGGCCACGATCGCCATCGTCCGTGGCGAGACCCGGGACGCACGGCGGGCTCAGGACGGAGCGGCCCGTGCGGCCGCACTCACCGCCGAGGCGCGCTTCTGCTACACCTGCCAGGGCGTGTTTTACCCGTCCGGGTACCCATCGCCGGGGATCGTGACGCCGGAGCAGTTCCGCCAGCATGTGCGGACGGCAGCCGGCCATGACCCATCGGACAGGCCCTAGAAGACTAGTTCGGGGTGGGTGGGCATGAACTCCGGTCGGCGGCGGGAGAGATGGGCGTGGTTCGTTCGCTCGTCTCGCTCGTGGAGGTGGCTGGTGCCATCGGTGGCTGGTTTGCTGGAGGCTCGGGAGGAGTGGGTCCGGGAAGAGATCGTGCGGTTGCGGGAGGAGGCCGAGCGGGTGCAGGCCGCGCTCGGCGACGCGGAACGCGCGCTTCAGCGGCTGGCAGACGCCCGTGCAACGGTGGTCGAGGTACTGGCCGAGCCGCCTTTTGCAGTCGCGGAGTCGGCGCCGGGCGCGGTGACAGGGTCGCCGGTGCCGTGGCGGGCCGAGGGCACGGCGGCGTCCGGCCAGGCGGCCGCTCATGAGCATGGTCATCGACCACAGCACCATGGCCTCGTGCATGGCGGGCAGCGTCTCGTAGTCGCGCACCAGGCCGCGCGAGCACATCAGCCAGCTCAGCGTTCTTTCCACCACCCACCTGCGCGGAAGCACCACGAACCCCGTCGTGTCGTCGGTGCGTTTGACGATCTGAAGGGTGAGCCGGAGTTTCTCGGCCGCCCAGTCGCCAGGCGCCCGGTATAGCCGCCGTCCGCCCGCACCAGGCGGATGGAGAAGCACGTCTTGCGCAGCCGCTCCAGCAGCTGGGCGGCGGCGTCGCGGTCCTGCACGCTTGCCGCGGTCACGAGCACGGCCAGGACCAGGCCGAGGCAGTCCACCACGACGTGCCGCTTGCGGCCGCCCGCCTTCTTCCCGCCGTCCCACCCGGATGGCGGGCGGGGGATGTTCGCCGCCGCCCGCACCGATTGCGAGTCCACGATCGCGGCCGTCGGTCCGGTGAGCGGCCTTCCTTCTCCTGGACCTTGCCACGCAGCCGGTTGTGGAGCTCGGCGAGCAGACCCGTCACCTGCCTGCGGCGGGCGAAAGCATGCACGCGCCGATACGGCGGGAAGTCCGCGGGCAGGTTGGCCCACTTGACTCCGTTGTCCACGACATGGCGGACCGCGTCGAGCATGACACGGTGGCAGTACCCCTCCGGCCAGCCACCCCGCCCCTCCAGCCATGCCGGCAGCGGCAACACCGCCCGGACGACCTGCCACTCCGCTTCCGTGATGTCGGAGCCGTAGCACGGGATCCGGTCCGGGTGGTCCGCGGCGTTGCCGAATCTGTGCGCGAGACAACCGCACAGCGACACGCGGGAGTTGGACGCGGTGGGCAGGCTCACGCAAGACTTCAGCAACAGGGCCTCCTTGGCGCTCGATTGGCTTCGCAACCCCGAGCTACCAAGGGGCCCTCCTCGCATGCCCCGGCCCCGCACGATCACCCGATCCAGAACCCTGTTGCATCAGACAACTGCGCTGACCGGTAGGTGGAAGGCTTCTCAGAGGACGGCACCGGCTTTGACCACGTGCCGGAGGACGGTCGAACTCCTATTGAGGCAACCACGCGAGCTTGCCACCACGACCAACGCCCTGGAGGCTGATCGTCGAAAAGCTCAGCGTCGCCCGCCCTGCGCGGCCTGCGCGCCTGCTTGCTCAAAGCGGCCGCCGGACGGCGGGGGCCGGGCGGATCCGCATGACAGCCTGCTCGACCCCTCTTGCCGCATATGCGCAGGACGCCAGTGTCTGAGCACTGAAGTGGTTTCCCAATGGAGAAGTCAAGCCGCTGAGCCTGTGCTGAGCTCCAGTGAACCGCGTCCGGGCAGGGCTGGCGTTGATCAGCGGGTCGGGAAGGAAGCGAGAGCAAGATCCCACTGGTCAGCTGCGTGAAGGAGGGCAGCCTTATCCTGCCGCACCTCCACGACGTACTGGTAAATGTCCCCTCCGCCATCACCCTGCCGCCATGGGGGTGCCGCTTCCAAGGACAGGTGAACGCGAATTGCCGCTCCACCCTCACTGTGGTCGGCGAGGCTAAAGGCCAGGACCGGCTCGACGAACCATGTGTCCGGAGACAACTCGCCTTCGGCGTCAGGTCTGTTCACAGCCACCTTCCCCGATGCCACCGCTCGCAGCCAGTCGGCCACCTCGCGCGCCTCATCGGTCAGCAGACACGGATCTGTAAAGGACCAGCTGCCCTCGGGAGTTGTCACTGTGCCGCCGATGACTAGCCAGTTGTCGTCGTAACGGTCGCCCTGGGCTGCGGGGAATTGATAGCGCAGCGGGTGGAGTTCGACACTGCCTGCGTGATCGCTCAATAGCACTGCCAAAGGATGTCACGGGCCTTCCCGGCTCCGCCCAGCGCGGGCCAACGGTCACGGCGACGCCGTGACCGGCGGTGGTATGACCTCGTATAGGCGCCGGTCACGGATCAGGGCCCAAAGGACGTTGACGCGGCGGCGGGCGAGGGCGAGGACAGCTTGGACGTGTCGCTTGCCTTCGCTCCGCTTGGGTTCGTAGAAGATTCGCGAATTGGGGTCGTAGCGGATGTTCATCAGGGCGGATATGTAGAAGACGCGCTGGAGACCGCGGTGGTAATGCCGGGGCCGGTGGAGGTTGCCGCTCATTTCCTGAGTCGTACGGTGCCGGCGCTAGTCCGGCAAAAGCAGCAAGCCGGTCCGGGGTCGCGAAGAAGGCGATGCCGCTGCCGACCCCTGCGAGGAACTCTGCACCGAGGAGCGGTCCGATGCCCGGCATGCTCGTGATGACCTCTGCACGGTCGTGGGCTCGGAAGCGGTCCTCGATGAGCCGGTCGATCGCCGCGACCTTCTCGTTCAGCACCCGTACGTCCTCGGCAAGGGTCCGCACCAGCTGTGCGATGACCGCTTCGCCGGGTACTGCGGTGTGCTGCTGCTTGGCGGCACCGACCGCCGTCGCCGCGAGTTCCTCGGGGCTGCGGACGCCACGGGCTCGGAGCCAGCGCGTCACTTTGTCGTCGGGGCTTGGCTGCTGATGGCCGCTGCGGCGTGTTGCAGCTCGGTGAGGACCGTCTGGACGGCTGTGCGCGCGGTACGTTCGGGGCGGTGGAGTGCGTCGATGTGGCGCCTTGCGTGGACGCCGGCCAGCGGTCTGAGGGTCACCTCAGGGTGCGGGCGGGCGGTCCAGCGTGGCATCAGGGCGATTCCGGCGCCGGCCGCCACGACGTCGGCGACCACGGAGAATTCGTTGATGCGGTGGGCGAGGTGAAGTCGGCGGCCGGCCGCGGCGGCGATGGCCTCGATGGTGGCCATGAGCGGGAAGCCGTCGTGGACGGTGATCCAGGGCTCGTCGGCCACGTCGCGGGGGGTCAGCTGTGTCTTGGCGGTCAGGGGGTGGCCGGAGGGCAGCGCGACGTCGAGGGGTTCGTGCAGTAGGGCGGTGGCGGACACGGTCCGCGGCCATGGCGCGGCATGGTCGAGCCGATGAGCGAGGACGATGTCGTACTCGCGGGTCAGGGGCGGGAAGTCGCCCTGGGCGACGTCCTCGTCGGCGAACGCGAGCTGAGGGGAGCCGGGTGCGGCCAGGGCCTGTAGCAGGCGGGGCAGGAAGGCTGCGGCGGCGCTGTGGAAGGCCGCCACTGACACCAGGGCGTCGGTTTGGCCGAGGAACTCCTCAACGCTGTGGTGGGCTCGGGCCAGGGCGGTCTCGACCTCGATCGCGGCGTCGGCCAGAGCCCGTCCGGCGGGGGTGAGCACGAGTCGCCGGCCCTCGCGCTCGGTGAGCGGGACCGGGACCGAGCGCTGCAGCAGCCGCAGCTGCTGAGAGATCGCCGAGGGGGTAACCATCAGCGCCTCGGCCGCGGCCGTGACGCTGCCCAGCTCGCCCAGCTCACGCAGGACCCGTAGTTGTCTCTCATCCACGCCAATACTTTAGTGCTACTAAAGATCTGGTTGAGAAAGTGGCCCTTGGCTTCATTGTTCCGGTCGGAGACCGTAGAACGCATGCCCGACACACGCCGCACCGATCTGGTGCTCCTGATGGTCGCTTTGGTCTGGGGTTCCAGCTATCTGACGGCGAAGACAGCTGCGGACGCCGCCCCGATCCTGGTGGTGCTCTTCATGCGCTACCTGCTGTCGGCAGTGGCGAGCATCGTCCTCGTCCTGGCCACCGCGCGCCGACGGCGGGGCCGCTGGACGCCGGAGGAGGTCCGCATCGGATCGGTTCTGGGCCTGACCCAGACGGCGGTCCTGGTGCTGGAGATGTATGGCGTGGCGCAGACCAGCGCTGCAAACGCGGGGCTGCTCATCAGCCTGACCCTGGTGATCACCCCGCTGCTGGACCGCTCGGGCGGCCGCAGCAGGGTGCCGCCGCGGTTCTTCCTCGCTGCCGGCGTGTGCGTAGTAGCCATCGGCCTGCTCACTTCGGGACACGGTCTGCACGCTCCCGGGATAGGCGACGGCCTGATGCTGGCCGCTGCTGTGGTCCGGGCCGGCCACGTGGCCTTGGTCGGACGGCTCACCGCGGGTCGTGCACTTCGGCCGCTGCAGCTGACGACTGTGCAGACCGTCGTCGGGACGATGCTGTGCCTCGCACCGTCCGCCGCGGGCGGTCTGCCGATTCTGGCTCACGCCACCGCTGGCACTTGGTCCCAGTTGGTTTATCTCGCCCTGTTCTGCAGCGTGTTCGCCTTCCTTGCCCAGACCTGGGCCATCCAGCGCACCTCCGCGAGCAGAGCCAGTCTCGTCCTGGGTACCGAACCCGTCTGGGCGGTCGCCGTCGGAATCGTCCTCGGAGGCGAGCGGCTGACCGCACTCGCGGCGCTCGGCGCGGGGCTGATGGTCGCTGGGACGTATTGGGGCCAGGCCATCGAACGTGCCCACCGTCACTCCATGACAGAGTCGAAAGAGAGCAGCACATGCCCGACCACGGTACCTACCAGCGCCTGATGTCCCTGCTTGATCGCACCGCGATTGCGTAGCGGCTCATCGGCCACGAGCCCGAGGGCGTCACCGAGGCCGTCAGCGCGCTACGTGGACATCCCGTCTCCCAGGCGGCCAAGTGCCTGATTCTCAGGGCCAAGCTCGACCGCCGCACCACCCGTCACGTACTCGCCGTCGTGCCGGGGGACCGGCGCGTCGGCCTCGACGCTGTCCGCGCATTGTTCGCAGCCCGCTACGTCGGCGTCAGCGATGCCGCCAGTGCTGAACGTCTGGCCATGCCGTCCCCGGCACGGTTCTGCCGTTCAGCTTTGACCCTCAGCTTGATCTCGTCGCCGACCCGGAGGTCATCGCCCAGCCTGAGCTCTACTTCAAGCCGCACGTCTCGACCAGTCGCTGGACATCTCGGCGAAGGATTACCAGCAGCTCGCCGAACCGCGCATCGCACCTTTCGCCGCCCCCCGCTCGGCCTGATCCGCGATACATGCCGCCAGGCAGTCACCTTCGCGGGCTTGTTCGGCGCCTTGGCCGGTGTGTCCGGCGACTTGCGACTCTGTTCGTCTGCCTGGCCCGGAGATGGTGGGCACCGCTCTGACTGGTCTCAGCGGCCGGGCCCACTCAAGTGCCCGCCGGACCTGGCCCTCCCCTCATGAGGGGAAGAAACATGACGGACGAAGACGTAACCGCGCCCGCTTGGAGCGTGACCGTCGGGCGCAGGATTGGAAGTCCGTGGAGGTCGACACCTGCGCGTATCGGTGTCACCGGTTCTACTGTCCTGGATCATCGGCGCGGCAGGCACCATCGTCTCCAATCCGCTGTGGAGGAGTTTTGTGGGCTGAGGTGTTTGCAACCTCGCATGATCCAACTCGCCCTGCGATACCCACGCCATGCCGCGGGAGGCTGCCGTGGCGAGTTCGATCACCGCTCAGTGCCTGGCGTCCAAGAGCGGTGCAGCTGGTATCTCGGGCTGCGCTTCGGGCAGCCCGAGATAGTCACGCACCGCGGCGTTGTCCCCAGTGGCGTCCGCGAGGCGTGCGGCGCTGTCGAAGGCGCGGGCCTGGATTCGCTCGATCTCCGCTTGGGCGTCGTCGATTGGGTACCGACGTCCATGAGCATCCGGACTCCGGTTTCGGCGGACAGCACACCGGCGGTCACGCCCTTGACCACCTCGGCGAGGACGGCGGCGTGGTCGGTGGGGGTGTGCGGTCTCCATGCCTGCCGGGACCGGGCCGGTTGGGTTTCGGTGCGAGGGGCCGGACAGGGCAAGTTCGGGCGGAGGTTCCTGAACCCCCGGCGGGTCCGGGCGGGGGTGAGCCGACCGCACCGCCGACTACGGCGCCTTCCAGGACGCGGCCCGCGGCCGGAGCGACCTCGTGAGGATCGAGCGGCGCTGGGAGGACATCCTGCGGATCATGGACTGTCCGTCAGTGCATCCGTATTCGTGTCGATCCTGTGCATCTTTGCAGTCGAGGGCATGGAATCCGGACGAGGCTGCCCATCTCGCCGTGTAGCGCCTGTCTATGCCGTGATAGCACGGAGTAATCCGATTCGAGGGAGGCTACGACCGCATGGGTATCTTCAGCCGTCGCCAGAGCGCGACTATCGAGCAGACGCAGGCTGTTGGCCCCCGTACGCCTTTCCCGGCGGCCGACGCCACCGGAGTCGCGCTCGACCCCGCACTTCGTGCGCTGACCGGGCAATGGACCATCGACCGCCCGCACAGTCGCATCGGCTTCTCCGTGCGGCACGCGATGGTCACGACGGTGCGGGGTGCTTTCGCCGATTACGACAGCACGCTGTATTTCGACGGAGCTCGGCCCTCCCAATCCCGGGCCGAACTCGTCATTCGGGTCGCCAGCGTCGACACGGGCGTAGAACAGCGGGACGCACACCTCATCGGCACCGACTTCTTCGACGCGCGCCGCTACCCGGAGATGGTGTTCCGCAGCACCTCCACGATCCACGAGGGCGCAGAGAGCTTCCGTATGACAGGGGATCTGACTATCCGCGGCATCACCCGGCCGGTCGAGCTACAACTCGACTACCTCGGCTCGGTCTTGGACCCGTTCGGCTATGAGCGGGCCGGCTTTGACGCCACCACCACCATCGACCGCACCGATTGGGGCTTGGTCTACAACCAACGCCTGGAAGCGGGCGGCGCCATGGTGAGCGAGAAAGTTCGGCTGCAGTTCGATATCTCCGCGATCCGGTCCATACCCCTGGCGTAGTTGCCCCGGAAGGTCCCCTGCGTTCCGTACGACGAGGCGAGCTGCGAGCCGTCACACGGAACTGGTCTGACACGCAACCCGCTCACGGCACGCTGTCGTGAGAGGGCGCTATATAGCTTGATGGGTGCTTTTCGCCACTTGGAAGGGGAGTGCTCGGCTGGTCAGCCGGCCGAACTCACCGAGACCGGGGCTGGCCTGTTCACCCAGCCGCGCCCGTAACCCGGCACCGAACCTCAGTCAGCGGGCTCGGCCCAACACCAACCCCCGTAACAGGAATCAATTCGCATAAGCTCTCCAAGGGCACCACCCGCCTCGCGATCAAGCGCCGAATTATTCGCGTACGCGTGTGCGGCACTCGGTGCTAGTTTTCGATCACGGCAATCTTCAGCAACTTTCTCTGACGGGGTTCGTCGACAGATGCGGCGCGCCGTTGGCCCAGTGGCCCGGCGCCGGTTGCGTCTGCGCATCGTCACGTCGCTTGTCCGCCGCATGCGGACGAGCCGCTGTGTCCTGAACTCCAAGCCGAGAAATGAGCTACAGCTGTGCCTGTCAAGCCTTCAGCCCGGACCGTGCTCGCCGATTGGTTTCGCGAACACTCCACCCCCCTGACCACCCTTGATCCGCAGCAGCCCCTCGACGACCTCGAAGGGCTCCGGGAGATCATCGGCGATGCCCGCGTTGTCGCGATCGGCGAGGGCGCCCACTTCGTCGAAGAGTTCTCCCGCGCACGCCAGCGGGTGCTGCGCTTTCTCGCCGAACGCTGCGGATTCACCGTCTTTGCCATGGAGTTCGGCTTCAGCGAAGCCTTCCCGCTCGACCGGTGGCTGCAAGGCGAGGGGGACGACGGCGACCTGACGTCAGTGAGCCGGGCCGCCGCCGAGTGAGGCGCCGCGGACCTCATGCACTGGCTCCGCCACCACAACCGCACCAGGAAGCACCCGTTGCGTTTCGCCGGCATCGACGTCCCCGAGGCCGGCGGGGCGCTACGGCCTGCCCTGGAGCCGGTGGCCGACTACTTGCGCGAGGTCGACCCCGACGCGCTCCGCCTCGGCGATACGGTCCTGGAGGTGAGCGACCGGTTCTTCAAGGGCTGCGGCTCCGGCGCTGCGGCAGGGCCTGCTTGGGCCGGCCTTCCGGCCGCCGAGCAGAACGAACTGACTGCCGTACTGGCGCGGCTGTTGCTGCGGCTGCGCGCCGCCGAACCGCTCTACGTCTCCCGCAGCAGCCAGAGCCGCTTCGACATCGCCCGGCGCCGAGTGGAAGCGGCTTGCCACACCGACTACATGTTCCAGGCGATGAACGCCCTGCTGTCCGGCCGGGGCCTGACAGCGGACCTGTCGGTACGCGAGGTCTACATGGCCGAATCCGTACGCTGGCACCTGAGCCACACCGAACCGGGGACCCGGATCGTCCTCGCGGCACACAACAACCACATCCACAAGACAGCGTTTTCTTTGGAGTACGCCGGCGGACTCACCACGCTCCCGATGGGCCAGCACCTGCAGCGGATGCTCGGCCAGGACTACCGCACCGTGGCCCTCGTCCACACCGCGGACCATGTGCCGGAAATGTACCCCGACCAGAGCGCCGCGGTGGGGTTCACCCTCACCGAAGCCCACCTTGAGCCTGCCGAGCCCGGCGGCGTCGAGGCCGCCCTCACCGACGCCGGACTCGCCGACCGGATCACCTTGACCGACCTGCGCCACACACCGCGCGACGCCCAGGGAGCACCATTACTCAACGGGATCCGGTTCCAGAGCTCCCATCTGAGCACCCCGGTCCCTGAGGCGTTCGATGCCGTAATCGCAGTCCCGACGGTCACCCGGGACCGCACAGTGCGCTTCTGACCGGCCTGGACCCGAGGAGGCGGGGCCTCCGGACCAAGGCCCCGCCTGCCTACGACGCAAAGCGGCGGGCTCGGTGGTGCCCATACCGAACGCGGGATACGCAACTCGCGATGAAGCCAACCGGGCTCACCAAGTCTTCACTGAAAACTTCAACTTCCTTATTACAGGGCGTTCCATGGACCCCGGTTTTTCAGCTCGGGTTAGCCTCTGGCGTGCCCGGTGTGTGCTTGGTGAGGGTGAATAGGCCGGGCTCGGGCTCGGTGAGGATGCCGCGGCGGACCAAGCGTTCCAGCTTGGCGCGCGTACTCTCGATGTGCCGTGGCTCCAGCCCGGTGTCCAGTGCCTGGCAGACGTCCTTGACGAGGAGTCCGCTCGCGGCTTCCTCGAACAGGGCGAGGATCCCGCGGTATCCGGACGGCAGCCGCTCTGGGGTGGGGGTGCCGTCCTCGGCAGCCGGCTCCAGCACGGTCGCGTGGGTGATCTCCAGCTGCTCCAGGGTGCATTCGGCGGCGTCGAGTTGGCCGCTGAGCTCGATGATCTGCTCACGCAGCCGCTCGGCGGTCTCGCGGATCGGCCGCTGCCGAGCCTCGATTCGAGGACCACATCCGGGTGGCCGCGCCGCAGTTGGAGCAGATTGTCATCCGGAACTGAACGTCACTACCAGCACGTCGCGCAGGCCGGGCAGGTGAGGATCGGCCTGGGCCAGCGGGGTGACTTCGTGCCGGACACGCTCGTCGTTGACGAGCACCAGATCCAGCGGATCCCCCAGTGTCACCTCGGCCTGGCGCTGATCGTCCAGGTCGTAAAGGATCGTCGTCCCGCCGCTGACGTTCTCCCGCCGCACCAGGACCATCATCACGAATCTGACCCCGTCACGGTGCCGGCCCTCCGGGGTCGGTGAGGCGCTCGCGGTGCCCTCCGCCGTGATGCGGAACTGGTGGACCTCGACATGCCAGTCGTCGTCGGGGGACAGATGGCCGAACACCTCGGCTCCCAGCTCCAACAGGCCGTTCATCGTCTGGCTGTACAAGATCTCGTCACGGACCGGAGCGAAGAAACGGGGGAATCCGCCGTTCAACCAGTTGTGCTGGAGATGCTGATAGTGGGCCTGGGGTGGATTGACATTGAACGTGTAACTGGAGGCGCATGCGCGCAGTGTTGAGAATCGGCGGCGCCGGTAGCGGCCACCATCGTTCATGAAGCCGTCGAGCGGCATTCGGGACCAGCTCTGCTGGAACGCGTCCCAGTCCGAGAGCGAGCGGGGATTCCGGGACAACAGCAGCGACTGAGCCCATTCTCCGGGCAGGATGCACGCGTTGTCCCGGTCGAGCTTCCGACACAGCTCACCGACGGCGGCAGCGGGTGGCGTGGGGATCGCCGTGCACGGGCTAAACGGATCGCGCCGAATGGCCATGGCGTCACACCTTTGGGGAATTGACGCTCTGTAAGTGCGAGAGATACAAGTGTAGAAGTTGGCGCGGCGGCATCGGAAGTCGCTCATGCCTATCCGCTCCCCGACACCGTACCTTCTGGGGGATGTTCGACATGCCGGACACCAGGTAGGCCTGTCGTGGCCGCGCGCAGGACGAGGGTTGTAGCTGCGATTGCGCTGGCTTGCGCCAGTGCCAGCTCGGGGGTTGCCACCGAGCTCGTGCCCGATCAACTGCCGGACTGGCTGGTGAAGAACTCCGCGCTCGCCTGGGCCGCCTTCAGCATCACGGCACTGCTGTGTCTCGGGGTCGCGGCATGGCAGGCATGGATCGAGCCGCAGGAGGATCCCGCACCCGTTGCTCCGGTTCAGCAGCAGCACCGGAGACTGATGCTCCAGCGCCAGCGGGACTTTTGGATCGACGGGGTCCTGAACCAGTCACTGGAGGTGGTGACGAGGCTCGAGCTGGGGCTGGAGACCCGCTCGGACGCCGTCGAGCGCCCGTGGAACGTAGTGGTGTATGACGATCCGGACCGGCCGCGTGCACTTCCGCCGGGAACATCCGCCATCGATGTTTTCGACCAGTCCGGAGGCTCCCTGCTGATCCTTGGCATGCCCGGGTCCGGCAAGACGACGTTATTGCTTGAGACAGCCGCGGAGCTGCTTCAGCGGGCGCAGTCCGACTGCGAACAGCCGATGCCCGTCGTCTTCAACCTCTCCTCGTGGGGGAAGTCCGAAAGCCCGCTCGACCAATGGCTCGAGGACGAGCTGCATCGCCGGTACACCGTTCCGCGAAAACTGGCCCGGCAGTGGCTCCACGACGAGATGATCCTGCCCCTTCTGGACGGTCTCGACGAGGTCAGAGTCGACCGCCGCGATGGCTGCGTCAGGGCGATCAATGACTTCCTTGGCGCGAACGGCCCACTGCAAATCGTCGTCTGCTCGCGGGTCGCGGACTACGACGCCATCGGCTCGCGGCTCCGCCTGAACAGGGCTGTCCTGATTCGGGACCTGACGCAAAGCCAGGTGCTCACCCACCTTGCCGGCGCCGGAGCTCAGCTCGCTGGGCTACACACGGCTATTGAGCATGACGATCAGCTGCTGTCACTGCTGTCCTCTCCGCTGCTGCTGAATGTGGCCTCCCTGGTCTATCGGGGCTTGTCCGCAGAGGAACTGGAGGCCGATGGCCGGGTTGCGGACCGACGTTCACACCTGATCGACAGCTATATCCAGCACACGCTGCGCCGCAGGCCGACCGGCCGTACCTACGATGACGAACGCGTCGTTCGCTGGCTCGGTGAACTCGCGTATCAGATGAGCCAGGACGACCAGACTGTGTTCCACGTGGAGTGGATGCAGCCTGTGTGGTTGTCGAGCCCGCTGCTGAGGATCATGACGGCGTGTTTCTCCCCTCTTCTCCTCGGGGTGGCGATGGCTCTGGCGACCGGGTACGCAATCGACCACGCCAACACCCTCGGTGCCAGGCTCTTCGGCTTGGGGAACGACGTCTATGTGGCGGGCATGTCGACGGGCTGGCTCACAGGTGCAGCGATCGGGGGGCTGGTCTGCGTCTTTGCGTTCGACAGAGCGATCCGTCCAGCCGAGATCATCTCTTGGTCGTTGCACTCCCTGCGGCAGAACGCCGGCCGGCAACTGCGCTCGGCCCTGCCCTGGGGCGTTGCGCTCTCAGCCATCGTTGGGACCATCATGCACGTGTGGGGCCTGACCACCACCGTGGTCTTTGCGGCCTTCTTCATGGTCTTGCCGATCACCTTCTACGTGGTGGTCGGTGGGGTGTCGCCGCAGCTTCGAGAGGCCCGCATCAGTCCGAACGAAGGAATGCGCCGCTCTCTGATGAACGCTGTCGCCGTCGGTCTGCCCGGAGGAACGGCCATCGGCGTCCTGGCAGGAGTGGCGTTCGGGGCACGGATGACGTTGCTGTTCGGCTTGATCGATGGGCTGACGTGCGGCATTTCCGTGTTCGTTCTGACGGCGTTGCACACCGGAGGACGTGCGTGGCTGCACCACTACACCCTGCGGGCGATGCTGGCGCTACAGAGCCGCATCCCGCTGAGGTGGGTGCGGTTCCTGCAGTACGCGAGCGACCGTATCCTGCTCCGCCGGGTCGGCGGCGGCTACATGTTCGTTCACGGCCTGTTCCTCGACCACTTCGCGGCTCTGCACGCCCGTGCCGTGAATGGCTCGGCACCTGCCGGGCCGTCGGCCCGGTGAACGTGCCGACACGTCACCCCATACGCCTCACCCGAGACTCCACCCAAAACTGACGCGGCATCTGATCAACATTGCGGCACCATCGCGCGCTACCGGTTACTCCCGCAGGGCGGCGAAACGCCGATTGAGGAGGTCGACGCACTCTCTGAGACCGGGTTGCGGCAGACAGGCGTGCTCACGCATCACCACGATGGCCTGCACGTTGTGCCCGAAGGAAACAAGGCGGTCCACTTCTGATGGCGCCTCGGTCGGGAGCCGGCCCCACAGAGAATCGTCCATCCACGCATGGAACCTGCCGAGCAGCCTGAACCTCATGGCAGCGTCCCCGTCCGGCGCAGCCGCTCGCCCTCAGCGCCCAGCCGTCGCAGGCAAGAAACCGCCCCAACCAAACACCATCACCGGGACAAGACGCTCTTTAAGGGCTGTCCCGTAACTGCTGGTCGCGGGTTGGATGGTCTTGCTGTGGCTGGTGTGATCACGGCGTCGGAGCCGTCCTGGATAGCCCCGTTCACCGGCTGAGCCCGCGGCAGTTCGGCAGGCTGATCACCGCCTTGCGCCGCGAGGGCGCGGACCCGGTCCGCCGGGGCCGGCCGTGGAGTCTGCCCTTGTCCACCGTCTCCTCGGTCGATTACCGGCGCGGCATCCTGCATGCGAAGTCCGTGAGGTGGCCCAAGGCGCCGCGGGAGCGCCGAGAGGCGTGGTCGTTGGAGACGGCGCTCCAAGTCCGAGACGTGATCAGTCCACGAAACCGGGTGGCTGTCGTGCTCGGTCTGGGCTGCGGGCTTCGTCAGGGTGAAGTGTTCGGATTGAGAGTCCGGAGGGCATCGACTATGCGAGAGGCGTGCTGCACGTCCGTCGTCAAGTCCGGGCGATCAACGGGAAATTGTCCTTTGCCCTTCCGAAAGGGGCGAAGACGCGTACCGCCGACATGCCCTCCTCGGTGGCCGAGGAGCTGAAGCGCCATGTCGGCATGTTCTCGCCGGTGGAGGTGGAGCTTCCGTGGGAGAAACCGGGGCCGGACAGGTCGCGGAGGAAGTTCTCCTTTCTGCTTACCGCGCGGTTCGGTAACGCCGTGGCCGTGAACACATGGAACACCTACACCTGGAAACCGGCGCTGGCCGAGGCCGGCATCATCCCTCCGCGGCCAAGGGGGCGAAGAAGTGGCGGTGGGAGGCGGCGCCCAAAGGACGGATTCCACGCGCTGCGGCACACCTACGCCTCGATCATGCTGGAGGCGGGGGAGTCCGTGGTGGCTGTGGCGCGGTGGCTCGGGCACTCCTCGCCGGCTGTCACGCTCGGTTACTATGCTCACTTCATGCCGGAGGCCGGAAGCAAGGGGCGCACCGCCATTGACGGACTGCTTGAGCGGATGGGGGATCCACCGTGCCGGTAGAAACTCCCCAGATTCTCTCCAGGGCTGATCGCGGCGGAATTCCCAGCTTGTGCGCGTCTCGATTTAATCGTTGTTTGTAAGGCCACTGGGTTAGATAGCCTGGGAAAATGCTGACTGAAGTCACCGCGACCCGCTATGTCACGCCCTTGCGTGAGGGCGGCTCGCTCCCGGGAATCGTGGAAGCGGACGATCTCGGTACTTATATCATGAAGTTCACCGGCGCCGGACAGGGCCGCAAGACCCTCGTCGCCGAGATCATCTGCGGACTGCTGGGGCGTCGGCTCGGGCTGCGGGTGCCGGAGCTGGTGCAGATGCAGCTCGACCCCGTCATCGGGCTGAGCGAGCCCGACCAGGAGGTCCAGGAGTTGCTGAAGTCCAGCGGCGGGCTGAATCTCGGGATGGATTACCTCCCCGGATCGCTGGGCTTCGACCCGCTCGCCTTCGAGGTGGGTGCCCGTGAGGCGGGCCGTGTGGTGTGGTTCGACGCGCTGATCAACAACGTCGACCGGTCCTGGCGCAACCCCAATCTGCTGGTCTGGCACGGCGAACTGTGGCTGATCGACCATGGCGCAGCGATGATCTGGCACCACAACTGGCCGAGTGCGGAGAAGGCCTCGGTCAGGCCGTACAACGCCTCCGACCATGTGCTCGCCACCTTCGGGCCGGATCTCGCGGCGGCGGCCGAGGAGTTCGCGCCGCTGATCACGGAGGAGCTGCTGACCGAGATCGCGGCCGAGGTCCCGGATGAATGGCTGGCCGACGAGCCCGGCTTCGACTCGCCGGACACGCTGCGCCAGGCGTATGTGAACACGCTGCTGGCCCGCGCCCGGACGATCAGTGACCAGATCACCATCGGTGAGCCCACCAAGGACAAGCCTTCGCAGGCACCGCAGTGGCTGGCGGGCAAGCCGCCGCGGAGGGCAGTGAAGTGACCGGTCTGCACAACGGGCGCGATGTCTTCGAGTACGCCCTGCTGAAGGTCGTGCCCCGGGTCGAGCGCGGCGAGATGATCAATGCCGGTGTGGTCGTGTACTGCCACGCCCGCCGCTTCGTCGAGGCCAGGACGTATCTGGACGAGGCCCGGCTGCTGGCCCTGGACCCGACGGTCGACGTGGCCGGCGTACGGGCCGCGCTCGGCGCCGTGGAGGGCATCTGCGAGGGCGGCGAACGGGCCGGACAGGCCGCGGGGGACGACGCGGGGCGCCGGTTCCGCTGGCTGATCGCGCCGCGCAGCACCATCGTCCAGCCGGGACCGGTACACACCGGTCTGACCGCCGATCCCGCCGCGGAGGCGGAGCGGTTGCTGGAACTGCTGGTGCGCTGAGGCCGGGACCCGACCGGCCGAAGGGGCGCCCGTCCTGGCCGTCGGCCGTGGACGGGCGCCCCTTCGTGCGATGCGATCGCGCCAGTTCCGGCGCGCACCGCAGGTGAGGTCGGCGACCGCGCGGTGGTGGGGCGTTGACAGCGGGTTGCCGGGCTTCTAGCGTCAGCCCTGCTCAGGCTACTAAGCGGTTGCTCACCCACGGGATCGGTGCGGCGGACCGCTTGTCGAGGTTTCGAGGGTGAGGAGAACCCGCATGTCCACCACCGAGCAGCGCGTCGCCATTGTGACGGGCGCGGCCCGCGGTATCGGCGCGGCCACCGCCGTACGCCTGGCCGCCGAGGGCCGCGCCGTCGCCGTACTCGACCTCGACGAGGCGGCGTGCAAGGACACCGTCGAGAAGATCACCGCGGCCGGCGGCACGGCCATCGCGGTCGGCTGTGACGTCTCGGACGCGGAGCAGGTGGAGGCGGCGGTCACCCGGATCGCCTCCGAGCTCGGCGCGCCGACCGTCCTCGTCAACAACGCCGGTGTGCTCCGCGACAACCTGCTGTTCAAGATGAGCGAAAGTGACTGGGACACGGTCATGAACGTGCATCTGCGGGGTGCGTTCCTGATGTCCCGCGCCTGCCAGAAGCACATGGTGGACGCCAAGTTCGGCCGGATCGTCAACCTCTCCTCCAGCTCGGCGCTCGGCAACCGCGGCCAGGTCAACTACTCGGCCGCCAAGGCCGGTCTGCAGGGCTTCACCAAGACCCTCGCCATCGAGCTCGGCAAGTTCGGCGTCACCGCCAACGCCGTCGCCCCCGGCTTCATCGTCACCGACATGACCGCCGCCACCGCCGAGCGCGTGGGCATGGGCTTCGAGGAGTTCCAGGCCGCGGCCGCCACCCAGATCCCGGTGCAGCGCGTCGGCCGCCCCGAGGACATCGCCAACGCCATCGCCTTCTTCACCGGCGAGGCGGCCGGCTTCGTCTCCGGCCAGGTCATGTACGTCGCCGGCGGCCCGCTCAACTGACCGCCCCACCGACTCCAGGAGTACCAGACATGACCGAGCAGGACAGCGGGCTCCCCGAGCTCACCGGCAAGGTGGCGCTGGTCACCGGCGCCAGCCGCGGCATCGGCTACGGCATCGCCGAGGCCCTGGTCGCCCGCGGCGACCGGGTCGTCATCACCGGCCGCAACGAGGAAGCCCTCAAGGAGGCCGCCGAGAAGCTGGGCGCGGACCGGGTGATCGGCGTCGCCGGCAAGGCGCACGACGAGGCCCACCAGGCCGTCGCCGTCGAGCGGGCGATGGAGGCCTTCGGCCGGGTCGACTACCTCGTCAACAACGCCGGTACGAACCCGGTGTTCGGCCCCATCGCCGACCTCGACCTGGGCGTCGCGCGCAAGGTGTTCGAGACCAACGTCGTCTCGGCGCTCGGCTTCGCGCAGCGCACCTGGCACGCATGGCAGAAGGACAACGGCGGCGCGATCGTCAACATCGCCTCGATCGCCGGCCTCGCACCCTCGCCCTTCATCGGTGCGTACGGGATGAGCAAGGCCGCGATGGTGAACCTGACGCTGCAGCTCGCCCACGAGTTCGCCCCGGTGGTACGGGTCAACTCCATCGCGCCCGCGGTGATCAAGACCAAGTTCGCGGCAGCGCTGTACGAGAACCGCGAGGAGGAGGCGGCGGCCGCCTACCCGATGGCGCGGCTCGGCGTCCCGGAGGACATCGGCGGGGCCGCGGCCTTCCTGCTGTCCGACGCCTCGGGCTGGATCACCGGCCAGACGCTGGTCGTCGACGGCGGTCTGTTCCTCAACGCCGGGGTCTGAACGCCGGGGTCCGACGGCCGGGCGGGGCCCTGAGGGCCTTGCCTTGGTGTGCGCTCCAAGAGGCAGAGTCCGTGGTGCCGGTCCCCAGGGGGCCGGCACCACCCGCGTCGGCGGACTGCCAGAAGAGAGGGAGACACGCCATGCACTACCGCATACTCGGCGGCGGTCAGGGGCCCCGGATCAGCGCCGTGTGCCTGGGGGCGCTGCCGTTCGGCACCACGGTTGACGAACGGACCTCGTTCGCCATCCTGGACCGCTTCGCCGAGGCCGGCGGCACCTTCCTCGACACCGCGAACACCTACGCCTGCTGGGTGCCCGGCGCCACCGGCGACGAGAGCGAGCTGCTGCTCGGCCGCTGGCTGCGCAGCCGGGGCGCGGCCGGCCGCACGGTCCTGGCCACCAAGGTCGGCGCCCGGCCCGACCCGGCCCGCGGCCCCGAATGGCCCGCCAATGCCGAGGGCCTGGGCGCGCCGACCGTACGCGCCGCCCTCCAGGGCAGCCTGCGCCGCCTGGGCACCGACCGGGTGGACCTCTACTACGCACATATCGAGGACCGCGGCATCCCCCTGGAGGAGACCGTCGAGGCGCTGGCCGGACTCGTCCAGGACGGCGTGGTGGGCACGCTCGGGGCCGGTAACCACCGGACCTGGCGGCTCGCCGAGGCCCGGCACACCGCCGCCGGGCGCGGGCTGCCCGGCTTCCGCGCCGTACAGCAGCGGCACACCTATCTGCGGCCGCGCCGGGGCCTGCCGCCCGACCTCCAGGTGGAGACCGACGAGGAGCTCCTCGACTACGCGGCGGCGCACCCCGATCTGACGCCGGTCGGCTACGGGACACTGATGGGGGGCGCCTACTCGCGTGCGGACCGGCCGCTGCCGGAGCGCTACGACCATCCCGGCTCGGTGGCGCGGCTGCGGGTGCTGGCGGAGGTCGCGGCGGAGTGCGGGGCCACCGTGAACCAGGTGGTGCTGGCCTGGCTGATGGGCGGCCCGGTACCGGTCGTGCCTGTGCTCGGCGTGAGCTCGGTGGGGCAGCTGGACGAGAGTCTGGCGGCGCTGGATCTGCGGCTGGATCCCGTCCAGCGTGCCCGGCTCGACACCGCCTGAGCGGGGCGGTGGCGCGCTCCGGGCCCGGGAAATCGGCCCGCGGACGGCGTTGTCAGTGGTCGCCGGTAGGTTTTGTGACGGAGAACGCAACACACACCGGAGGTTGTTGACGTGGTGACCGACATGCTGCCCGAGTCCTGGCGCGGGGTACTCGGCGACGAGTTGGAGAAGCCCTACTTCAAGGAGCTGACCGACTTCGTCGAGCAGGAGCGGGCCGACGGCCCGGTCTACCCGCCCCGCGAGCAGGTCTTCGCGGCGCTGGAGGCGACGCCCTACGACCAGGTGAAGGTGCTCATCCTCGGCCAGGACCCGTATCACGGCGCGGGGCAGGGCCACGGCCTGTGCTTCTCCGTGCAGCCCGGGGTGAAGACGCCGCCGTCGCTGCGGAACATCTACAAGGAGATGAAGGAGGAGCTGGGCCACCCGGTCCCGGACAACGGCTATCTCATGCCCTGGGCCCAGCAGGGTGTTCTGCTGCTGAACGCGGTCCTCACGGTCCGCGAGGCCGAGGCCAATTCGCACAAGGGCAAGGGGTGGGAGAAGGTGACCGACGCGGTGATCCGCGCGGTGGCCTCCCGGCCCGACCCGGCCGTCTTTGTGCTGTGGGGGAATTACGCCAAGAAGAAGCTGCCGCTGATCGACGAGGAGCGGCATGCCGTGGTGCAGGGCGCGCACCCCTCACCGCTGTCGGCGAAGAAGTTCTTCGGCTCCCGGCCCTTCACCCAGATCAACGCGGCGATCGCCGCTCAGGGCCATGCCCCGATCGACTGGCGCATCCCTGACCTGGGCTGAGCCGGAGGGTCCGGCCGGCGGATCGGGCCCGGGTCCGCGGCGCGATCCGCGGGACGGGCCCGGCCGACCGGCGCGTCGCGCACACCGAGCGAAGGTCCCCTGCGGCGGTTAGCGTCGAGGGAACAGCAGTGACGGTGGTGAGCGAATACGGGGAGTGCGCGGTGGTGGAGAAGCGGCGGAAGGCAACGCCCGAGGACGGTGTGCTGACCCGGATCGGCCAAGCGATCATGTTGCATCGCGCCGGTGACCGGGAAGAGGCCCGCAACCGTCTCTCGGCGCTGTGGCACGAGATCGGGCCACAGGGAGACGCCTTCCACCGCTGCACCCTCGCCCACTACATGGCCGACACCCAGGACGACCCCAGGGACGAACTCGACTGGGACCTCAGAGCCCTGGAGGCGGCCGAGGGCTTTGTCACCGAGCGGCCCGAGGGCCCCGGAACCGCCCCCGCGGAGTCGGCCGTCGCCGACGGCCCCGGCCCCCGCCACCCCCTCGTCGCGCTGCGGGCGTTCTTCCCCTCACTGCATCTCAACATCGCGGCCGACTACGCCGCTCTCGACCGTCCGGCCGATGCGCGCGCCCAGCTGCGGCGGGCCCGGGCGTCGGTCAACGCGCTCGCCGACGGCGAGTACCGCCAAGGGCTCAGGGATGCGATCGACCGTCTGCAGCTGCGGATCGACGGCGCCGCGGGACATGCGTCGTAGCACGGTCGCGGCACACCTCGGGGACAGGCCGCTGAGCGGCGGTCTCACCGCCGCAGCATCCCGGTGAGGAGCTCCGCGCAGGAGGCGCGCAGCGCGGCGCGGCCGGGGACGGCCGCATGGAACTGTCCCGCGGTGCAGGAGAAGAGCACGCCGTCGCACCAGGCGACCATGCTGAGCGCATGCCGCTCGGGCTCGGCGGAGCCGGCCGCCGCCAGCATCGCCACCATCGGCTCCCGGAAGGCCCGGCCGGCCCGGTCGTAGACCGCCCGCAGCTCGGGCCTGCGGGTGGCCTCCAGGGCCAGTTCGTAACGGGCGATGAGCAGCTGCCGGTGCCGGGAGAGATAGCGGTGCAACGCCAGGGACAGCGCATCGGCGACCGCCCCCACAGCCTCATCGGCCGCGGACCCCGCCCCCTCCGTGAGGGCCGCCGGGGCCGCCGGCATCTCGCCCGGTGACAGCACCGCCGCCTCCCGCTCGGCCAGCCGGCGTACCGCCGTCTCCAGCAGCGCCGCCCGGGTGCGCGCGAGATTCGACGTGGAGCCCTGGGGCAACCCGGCCGCCTCGTCGACGGCCCGGTGGGTCAGGCCGCGCATACCGCGCTCGGCGAGCAGCTTCAGCGCCGCATCGGCGATCAGCTCATGGCGAGGAGCGGGGGCGGGCGCCGGGGTGCGGCCATTGCGGACGGTCATGGCAGGTGAGCCTATCGCGCCGACTACAGGTGTAGTCTCAGATCTCCAGGGCAACTACACCTGTAGTTGCCCGCGGCCGCGCCTGTGGTCGCATCCTGGGGAAGGTGGGAGGCGTCATGCGGCAGCGCACCGCGATCGTGATCGGCGGCGGGATCGGCGGACTCACCGCCGCGGTGGCACTGGACCGCCGCGGCTGGTCGGTCACCGTCCTGGAGCGCGCATCCGGGCTGGAGCCGGGCTCCGCATCCGGTTACCCGGCAAAAGGCGGAGGCGGAGCGCAGCCGAGCGGCGCGGGCATCGGCCTCGCGCCCAACGCCCAGCGCGCCCTGGACACCCTCGACGTGGGCGACGCCGTACGCGCCATGGCCGCCTGGCAGGCCACCGGCGAGATCCGCCTCCCCGGCGGCCGCCGACTGGCCCGTACGGACAACGCCGCCGCCGTCCGGCGCTTCGGCGGCCCGGTCGTGGTCGCGCACCGCGCTGAGCTGGTCGCCCTGCTCGCCGCCCGGCTGCCCGAAGGCGCGGTACGCACCCGGGCCGCGGCCTCGCTCGTCGACGCGGGCGACCCGCGCGCGGCCGGCCGCCCGGCCCGCGTACGGATCGAAGGGGCCGCCGACGGCCGTGAAGAGGAGTTGACCGCCGACCTCGTGGTCGCCGCCGACGGCATCCACTCCGCCGTCCGCCGCACGCTCTTCCCCGGCCACCCCGAACCCCGCTACGCCGGCTTCACCGCCTGGCGTCTCGTCGTCCCGGCCCCCGCCCGCCCCTACGTCGCACACGAGACCTGGGGCCCCGGTGGCCTGTGGGGCACCGTGCCGCTGCACGACGGGCGGGTGTACGCCTACGCCACCGCGGCCGTACCGCCCGGCGGGCGGGCCGCCGACGACGAGCGGTCCGAACTGCTGCGCCGCTTCGGCACCTGGCACCACCCCGTCCCCGCCCTCCTCGCCGCCGCCGACCCCGCCGCCGTGCTCCGCAACGACGTCCACACCGCGGCCGCCGCGCCGCCCGCCTTCCACCGCGGCCGGGTCGCCCTGCTCGGCGACGCCGTCCACCCCATGACCCCCAACCTCGGACAGGGCGGCTGCCAGGCCGTCGAGGACGCCGTCGTGCTGGCGGACATCGCCGCGCCGGATGCCCATCTCGCCGCCGCGCTCACCGCGTACACCCGGCAGCGGCTGCCGCGCACCATGGACGTCGTACGCCGGGCCGAGCGGATCGGCCGGCTCACCACCTGGCGCTCCCGGCCGGCCTGTGCGCTGCGCGCCGTTCTGATGGCCACCACCGCCTGTCTCGCACCGGATCTCGCGCTACGAGCGCTGGACGGTATCGCCGACTGGCGGCCGCCGGGCGCCACGTATGCTGCCCGGGCGCGGGGCACCGGGGCCGCGGCGCTACCCAAGGAGCATGAGTGAAGGTCGGCTGCATCGGACTCGGCGACATCGCCCAGAAGGCGTACCTCCCCGTACTGGGCGCGCAACCGGGGCTCGAACTGCATCTGCACACCCGCACCCCGGCCACCCTCCAACGGGTCGGCGCCGCCCACCGGCTGACCGGGGAACAGCTCCACACGGACCTGGGCTCGCTGCTCGCCACGGGCCTGGACGCGGCCTTTGTGCACGCGGCGACCTCGGCCCACCCCGAGATCGTGACCCGGCTGATCGAGGCCGGCGTACCGACCTATGTCGACAAGCCGATCTCCTACGAACTCGCCGAGACCCAGCGCATCGTCGCCCTCGCCGAGGACCGGGGAGTGGGCCTCACCGTCGGTTTCAACCGCCGCTTCGCGCCCGGTTACGCCCAGTGCCGCGAGCACGCCCGGGATCTGATCCTGATGCAGAAGAACCGCGTCGGGCTGCCCGAGGACCCGCGCACGCTGGTGCTGGACGACTTCATCCATGTCGTCGACACCCTGCGGTTCCTCGTGCCCGGCGAGGTCGACCACATCGATGTGCGTGCCCGGATCCGCGACGGGCTGATGGAGCATGTGGTGCTGCAACTGTCCGGCGACGGCTTCACCGCGATCGGCACCATGAACCGCCTCAGCGGCTCCACCGAGGAGATCCTGGACGTCTCCGGGCAGGACACCAAGCGTCAGGTCGTCAATCTCGCCGAGATCATCGACCACAAGGGGCAGCCGAGCGTCCGGCGCCGCGGCGACTGGGTGCCGGTCGCCCGCCAGCGCGGCATCGAGCAGATCGTCCTGGCGTTCCTGGACGACGTACGCGCCGGGCGGCAGCCGTCCGCCCAGGACGCGCTGCGCACCCATGAACTGTGCGAACGCGTGATCATCGACGCGCTCGCGCAGGCCGCCTACTGAGCGCCCGCAGGCCCGTGTACCCGCCGGCGAGCACCAGCGCGCCCACCGCCCCGTACAACGCCCAGTCACCGAACCGGGTGTACGGGCTGGTGCCCGTGGCCAACGGCAGGTCGTAGACGGCCGCCGCGCTGCGGTCGGTGCCGAGCTGCTCGCCGATCCGTTCGCCCCGGGGGCCGTACACCGCGCTGACGCCGGTCAGCGTGGCGTGCACCATCGGCCGCCAGGTCTCCGCGGCGCGCAGCGCGCCCAGCGAGGCGTGCTGCCAGGGCGCCCAGCTGTCCTGGAACGTCGAGGTCGAGGACTGGGCGACCAGTACCTGCGCACCGTCGCGCGCCAGATGGCGGCTCATGTCGGGGAAGGCGGTCTCGAAGCACACCAGCGGCCCGATGCGCAGTCCGCCGGCGCCGGCGACCGGCAGCACCACCTGGGCGGGGCCGCGCCTGCGGTCGGTGGTGGCCGCCTTGCCCACCCGGGTCGCCCAGCCCAGCACGGACCGGAACGGTATGTACTCGCCGAACGGCACCAGTCGCATCTTGGAGTAGCGCTCCCCGGTCGGTCCGTCCGGCCCGATCAGTACCGCGCTCTTGTAGATGCCCGGCCGGCCGTTCTGCTTCGCATCGGCGTTGACCAGCAGCTCGGTGCCCGTCCGGCGGGACAGCGCGGCCAGCCGGGCGGCGAGCGCCGGATGGTCCGCCGGATCCTGGTAGAGGCTGCTCTCGCCCCAGACGACCAGGCGCACTCCGCGGCCGGCCAGCGACCGGGTGAGCGTTTCGCTGCGCGCGAGCCGCTCGGTCGGGGTGCCGGTGACGCCGGGCTGGACGACCGCGATCCGCACCGTGCCCGCCGGGCGGGGGACCGGTGCCCAGAACCAGGCCGCGGTGCCCGCCAGCGCGCACACCAGCAGCCCCGCGACGGCGGGCAGCCGGGCCGCCGGGAGGGCGATCAGCTCGGCCAGCGCGGTGTTCACCGCCACGATCAGCAGGCTCAGCAGCCACACCCCGCCGATCGACGCCAGCCGCAGCGCGGGCGGCACCTGCCACTGGCTGGCGCCGAGCAGCCCCCAGGGCCCGCCCAAGTACTCCCAGGAGCGGACCAGTTCGACCATCAGCCAGCCGGCGGGCACCAGTACCAGCGCGGCGGCATACCGCCCGCCCGTCGCCCGCCAACCCCCTTCGCCGGAAGCTCCCCCTGACTTCGTCCAGGGGGACCCCCATCGCGCCGGCCCTCTCGATCCGGGCGGTTGGTCGCCCAGCAGCGCACGCACCAGCACCCCCCAGGGCGCCCACAGCGCACCGAGCAGCAGGGCCAGTACGAGGATGAAGACATGCAGGCTCGGCAGCAGCCAGTGGTGGACGGCCAGTATGAAACCGGCGCCGCCCAGCCAGCCGTCCAGCGCCGCCCGCCGGTGCGTCGGCGCCGAGCGCACCAGCAGCAGCCAGGGCACCAGGGCGACATACGCCAGCCACCACCACGACGGCGCGGGGAAGATAAGGACCGGCAGCGCACCGGCGAGCGCCGCGGCCGCGCCGCGTGACCAGGGGGAGCCGAGCCACCGCGCCCGATGGCCGAGCGGTCTGTCCATACGGTCTCCCTCGTGCCGGTTTCCGCCGGTCGGACGGTCAGTGTGCGCGCGTGGGCCGATCAGGGAAAGGGGGCCTCGGTGGGTAGGCCGATCGGTGGCACGACGGTCGGTCAGGCGCCGGCGGGCAGCACCTGCCGCCACTTCTCGTGGACGACGACCCCGGTGAGCCGCCAGCCGTCGGCGGTACGGCGGGCGGTGAAGTGGTAGCGGCCGGCGCAGGTGTAGTTGGGGGCGGTGGGGCCGCCTTCCCCCTCCGTCGCGGGGCCGACGAGCCGCATCGGGTTGAGGTAGTCCGCCTGGACGGTGGCCGTGTCGCCCGGTGCGTCGTCCTGCCGGGCGAGGGTGATCCGCCGGTTGACGATCAGATGCTGCCGTATGGCGAAGTGCTGGAGCATCTCGGCGAGCCAGGCCGCGATCTCCTCGGTGCCGCCCTCGATGCCGCCGGCGGAGCGGTAGTCGGCCCGGCCGTCCGGGGTGAACAGAGCCAGATAGCCCGGCCAGTCGCCGTCGTCCAGGGCGATGGCATAGCCGGTGATCAGATCGTCGATGGCGAGGCGGTCCATGACGGTCGAGTGTTCCGCGCGCTGCGTCATCTCCTCAGTTTTCGGCATCCGGAAGGCCCCCGCCAAGGGGCGGGGGCCTTCCGGCGTGATCTCAGTTCACCAGCGCGGACTCTTCGACGAGATCCGGGCCGGAATCCGTGCCGCCGCTCTCCCCGGCCGCCGGTGCGGTTTTTGCCCCGGCGGTCGTTCCGGCTTCGCGGGGGGCGTCCGAGTCGGTGAACTGTGTCCGGTACAGCTCCGCGTACCGCCCGTCGGCCGCCAGCAGCGTCTCGTGCGTCCCGCGCTCGACGATCCTTCCGCCCTCGACGACGAGGATCAGATCGGCGGCCCGTACGGTCGACAGCCGGTGGGCGATGACCAGCGCGGTCCGGCCCTCCAGCGCCTCGGTGAGCGCCTCCTGGACCGCCGCCTCGGAGGTGTTGTCCAGGTGGGCGGTGGCCTCGTCCAGGATCACCACCCGTGGATGGGCGAGCAGCAGCCGGGCGATGGTCAGCCGTTGCCGTTCGCCGCCGGAGAGACGGTAGCCGCGCTCGCCGACGACGGTGTCCAGGCCGTCGGGAAGGCCGGCGATCAGCTCCCGCAGCCGGGCCCGGCGGAGCGCGTCCCACAGCTCTTCCTCGGTCGCCTCCGGCTTCGCCAGCAGCAGGTTCTCGCGGATCGAGTCATGGAAGAGGTGTCCGTCCTGGGTGACCATGCCGAGCGCGTCGCGCAGCGAGGCGGCGGTCAGATCGCGGACGTCCACCCCGGAGAGCCGGACCGCGCCGGCGTCGGTGTCGTACAGCCGCGGCAGCAGCTGGGCGACGGTCGACTTGCCGGCGCCCGAGGAGCCCACCAGGGCGACCATCTGGCCGGGTTCGGCGCGGAAGGAGATGCTGTGCAGGACCTCTTCGCCGCCCCGGGTGTCGAGGGTGGCGACCTCCTCCAGGGAGGCCAGCGAGACCTTGTCGGCGGACGGGTAGCCGAAGCGTACGGAGTCGAACTCCACCGACACCGGGCCGTCGGGCACCGCGCGGGCATCCGGCTTCTCGGCGATCAGCGGCTTGAGGTCGAGCACCTCGAAGACCCGCTCGAAGCTGACCAGTGCGCTCATCACCTCGATGTGCGCGCCGGACAGGGCGGTCAGCGGGGCGTAGAGCCGGGTGAGCAGCAGGGCGAGGGAGACGATCGCGCCGGGCTCCAGCTGCCCCTGCAGCGCGAAGAACCCGCCCAGGCCGTAGACGACGGCCAGCGCCAGTGCGGAGACCAGGGTGAGAGCGGTGACGAAGTACGTCTGGACCATGGCCGAGCGGACCCCGATGTCGCGCACCCGGCGGGCCCGGGTGGCGAATTCGGCGGACTCACGGTCCGGGCGGCCCATCAGCTTGACGAGGGTGGCGCCCGGCGCGGAGAACCGCTCGGTCATCTGGGTGCCCATCGCCGCGTTGTGGTCGGCGCCCTCCCGGCGCAGATCCGCCAGCCGCCGGCCGACCCGGCGGGCGGGCAGCACGAACACCGGCAGCAGCACCAGCGCGATCAGCGTGATCTGCCAGGACAGGCTGAGCATCACCCCGAGGGTGAGCAGCAGCGTCACGATATTGCTGACGACCCCGGACAGGGTGTCGCTGAACGCCCGCTGGGCGCCGATCACATCGTTGTTGAGACGGCTGACCAGGGCGCCGGTGCGGGTGCGGGTGAAGAACGCGATCGGCATCCGCTGGACGTGGTCGTACACCGTCGTCCGCAGATCGAGGATCAGCCCCTCGCCGATGCTCGCGGACAGCCAGCGGGTCAGCAGCCCCAGTCCCGCCTCGGCGACCGCGATGACGGCGATCAGCCCGGACAGGCCGACGACGATGGCCGACGAGTCACCGCCCACGATCGCGTCCACCACCCGGCCGGCGAGCAGCGGGGTGGCGACCGCGAGCATCGCGGTCACCGTGCTCAGGACGAGGAACCACACCAGGCGGCGGCGGTGCGGGCGGGCGAATGCCGTGATGCGGCGCAGGGTGCCGCGGGAGAACGGGCGCCGGCCCTGCTGTGCGGTCATCGTGCTGTGCAGCGAATGCCAGGCGGTGACTTCCATGTCCATGGTGGCCTCCAGATGTCGGGTCGTCACGGGATCGCCGTGAGTGACCGGCGACATATAAGGAACCTAGGACCTCAACCAATATTGAGGTCAAGCGATTCCTCCGCGATCACCCTCCCGGCCCGCGCCGAGCGCCCTGGAGGGGGCGCTCCCAGATCATCGGCCCGGCGGCCGTGGGCCGCTCGGCGGGTTGTTCGAGGCGTTTGCGTCGGGTGTCTGCTGTGCGGCGCGGGAGGCGATCAATGGGCCGATCACCTCGGTGCCGGGCCCGGTCCGTCCTCCGGGGCCGGGCAGCTGGGTGGTGTTGTCCGCGGTGAGCCGCTCGCCGCAGTGCGCGCAGGCGGCCACCATCGTGGTGTCCCGGTCGCAGGTCAGATGGTGGATACGGGCCGGGGGGCCGGTCTCGCCCGCGTACCAGCGGTCGCCCCAGTTCATCAGCGCCAGCAGCACGGGGTAGAGCTCCCGGCCCTTTTCGGTCGCGATGTAGCGCTCGCGCGGCGGTCGCTCCTGGTAGCGCTCGCGGGCCAGTACGCCCTCCTCGACCAGCCGCGACAGCCGGGCGGTGAGGACCTTGCGGGAGATGCCGAGGTCGCGGGCGAGCTCGTCGAACCGGCCGATCCCGGTCAGTACGTCACGCATGATCAGCGCCGTCCATGCGTCGCTGAACAGATCGGTGGCACGGGCGATGGAGCAGGCCACGTCGGCGAGGGGAGTGCGGGTCACCTGTCCAGGCTACCCAAGTTCCCTGAAGGAACTGAGGCTGATAAGTTCCCTTAAGGAACTCGATGCGAAGCCCGAGGGGCGACGGGCCGACGAGCTTGGGAGAACGCCATGGGCAGCGCTCCGCTGATCGCGCTGGACTCACCCGCCCCGGAGGCGGTCGACGGGCGGCAGATCCGTGCGGCCGCCTTCCAGGGCGTACGTCTGGAGTACACCTGTGGGGTTCTCGCCCGCCTCGGCCGTGCGCCCTCCGGGCGCGCGCTCGTCGTGGGCAGCGGCCGCGGACTGCTGGCGCACGGCCTGGCGGGGCTCGGCTTCGAGGTCACCGCCGTCGACCCGTCCGGGTCCGCGACCGCGCTGGCCCGTGCGGCCGCCGCCCGCGACGGCCTCACCGTCGAGCACCGCACCGCCCCCGCGGAGCGGCTCGACGTCCCCGATGCCGCCTTCGACCTCGTCTACCTCGCGGACACCCTGGAGATCACCGCGGACCCCGACCGCGTGATCGAACAGGCCGCCCGCGCCCTCACGCCCGACGGCGTGCTCGTCTACGACACGGTCAACCGCACCCCGGTCTCCCGGCTGGTCTACCTCGTGGCGTTCCAGCGCCTGCCGATGACCCGCGTCGTACCGGCCGGCCGCTATGCCGCGCGCCGGCTCCGCCCCCCGGCCGACGTCGCCGCGCTCCTGGCCCGCCACGGCCTCGCCGACGGCGGTATCTGCGACTTCAAGCCGCGCAGTGTCCGCAGCCTCGTCGCGGGAGTCCTGGCGCGCCGGCGCGGCCGGATCACCGACGACGAGATCGAGGCCGTGGTCGGTTTTGCCCTGGCCCCGAAGAGCAAACCCTTGGTCACTTATCTCGGCCACGCACGCAAGGGGCGAATTTGAGACAACCTTCAGCGGTGTCGTGCGCCGGGACTTGAGCCGGCGGACGACGGGTAAGCCGTAGGCAACTACGGACAACTGCAGAAACACAGAGGCGCAGGCGACACGCAACAGCACCACCGACGACCCGGAAACGGGCCGGCCTGCCCGGAACGCGCCGGGCGCCCCCCACAACCTTCCGAATGTCTCCGCCGCAGACGCGTGGCCAACTTCCGCGCCTCGGCACGAAAGTTGGGTCGGGCCGATGGACGAAGCACAGTACTACCCCGGACTCGTGGGCCCCAGCCGGGTGGCAGGCGGCACGACCGTGCTCGAACTCAGCGGCGATCTGGACATTCTCGCCGTGTCGGTGCTGTCGGGCCGGCTGGACGACCTCACCGGTGCCCAGGGCGCCGATCTCCTGCTCGACCTGCGCGCGGTGACCTTCATCGACTGCGCCGGACTGTCCCTGCTCAGCCGCGCCCGCTACCGGACCCGGCAGCGCGGCGGCCGGCTGCGGCTGGCCGGCGTGATCGCCGGCGGGAGCGTCGCGCGGCTGCTCCGGATGACCGGACTGACCGGCGACTTCGAGATCGTGTCCGACGACGGCACGGCCGGAGCCGGAGACGCGGCCACCGAAGCCGCCGGAGCGCCCGGCGCCGGCAGCGCCGTGGCCTGACCGGCCCGCCCGCAGGGCTCAGGCCGGCAGGACCGCCTCGATGGCGGTGACCAGCTCCTCGGCCTCCGGCTCGGTGCGCGGCCGGAAGCGGCCCGCGACCTCGCCCCGGGCGTCGATCAGGAACTTCTCGAAGTTCCACTGCACATCGCCCGCCGCGCCTTCGGCGTCCTCGGTGGCGGTCAGCGCCGCGTACAGCGGGTGCCGCTCCTCGCCGTTGACATCGGCCTTCTCGAACAGCGGGAAGCTGACGCCGTACGTCGCCGAGCAGAAGGTGGCGATCTCCTCGGCGGTGCCCGGCTCCTGGCCCGCGAACTGGTTGCTGGGGAAGCCCAGCACGCTGAAGCCACGGTCCGCGTAGCGCTGCTGAAGCCGCTCCAGACCCGAATACTGCGGGGTCAGCCCGCACTTGGACGCCACATTCACCACCAGCAGGGCCTTGCCCCGGTAGTCGGCGAGCGAAGCGGGGTCACCTGTCAGGGTGCGCAGCGGGATGTCGTACAGGCTCACGGTCATGCTCCTCGTCACGGGTCCGCGGAAAGGGACGTCCATCATCGGTCCCAACAGCGGCGCCCGCTCGGATCTTCCCCGGATCGTCGACCGGCCACGAGACGACCGGCCGGAGCGCACCCGAGCGCCACTCCTTGAGCAGCTGATCGAAGATCGGCGTCTCCTCCTCGGCCGGGCGGCGCGCCTGGGGGGCGGGAGGCGGCGGCAGCGGCGGGGGCTGATGGGGCAGGGAGATGCGCTGAAAAGGGTGGGAGGCGGGCTTCTTGGCGTCCATGCCCGGACTCAACCGGAAATCGGCGCCCGGGTTGCGGGACGCGGCCGGGACGGCCCGCAGATGCCCCTGCGGTGGTGACGGGCAGAAGATACGTTCGCGCCCCACAGGGGCCGATGGTTGCCCCATCGGCCCCTGTGTCATCAAGCGTCCCGTGTGCCTCGCGGCACCGCCCCGTATGCCGTACGACCGGGTTCGCACCGTTCGTACGGGACCGGGGAGAGCCGGGCGGCTCAGCTCCGGCAGAGCAGCGATTCGAGGACTTCTCGGAGCGTCGCCTCGGGGTCGGCCACCCGCCCCTCCGCCCGCCACGCCACGAACCCGTCGGGGCGTACCAGCACCGCACCCTCGGACGTCGTCCCGTGCTTCTCGGCCCAGTCGGCGCCCTCTTCGGGAACCAGATCGTCGTCGGGCCCGGTGCCGACCAGATAGCAGTCCAACCGGAGGCCGAACTGCTCGACGGCCCCCTTGGCCGCGGTCCGCCACATCTCGCCCTCGGAGCCGGTGAGCAGCACGAAGGACTTCTCGTACAGGTCGAGGGTCGAGCGACGGTCGCCGTTGACCTGGAGCCACATGTGCGGGGCGCGGGTGCCCGGTTCGCCCGTCAGCCGCATCTGGTCGGGTACCACCGGCAGCTCGGGGTCGGCGCCGACGACCGCGCCGCGCGGATAGCAGTACCCCAGGGCGACGGTGAGCACCCCGCGCTGCCGGCCACCGCCCGCGCCGGGCGCCGGCGCATAGCCCGGGTGGCTGTGCTCGGCCGAGCGGGCCGAGGCACGGGCGCTCGTCTCCCGCGCCACCGGCTGCCGCTCCGTCTCGTACGTCGCCAGCAGTTCGGGGCCGGCCGAGCCGTTCAGCACCGCCGCGAGCTTCCAGGCGAGGTTGTGGGCGTCCTGGATGCCGGTGTTGGAGCCGAACGCCCCGGTGGGGGACATCTCGTGGGCCGAGTCGCCGGCCAGGAAGACCCGGCCGGCCGCATAGCGCTCCGCGACCCGTTCGGCGGCGTGCCAGGGCGCCTTGCCGGTGATCTCAACGTCCAGGTCCAGCACGCCCGTTGCGCGGCGGATGTGGTCGATGCACCGCTCGTCGGTGAAGTCCTCCAGGGTTTCCCCCTGGTCGGGGTGCCACGGGGCGTGGAAGACCCAGTCCGCCTCGTTGTCGACCGGCAGCAGCGCGCCGTCGGCCTCCGGGTTGGTCAAGTAGCAGGCGATGAAGCGGCGGTCGCCCACCACGTCCGCCAGCGCCGGTGCGCGGAAGGTGATGCTGACGTTGTGGAACAGGTCGCCGGGGCCGGTCTGGCCGAAGCCCAGCCGCTCCCGGACCGGGCTGCGCGGGCCGTCGGCCGCGATCAGGTAGTCCGCCTGCACGGTGGTGTGGTCGCCGGTCTCCCGGTTCTTGACGACCGCGGTCACGCCGTGCGCGTCCTGGTCGAAAGAGATCAGCTCGGTGGAGAACCGCAGATCGCCGCCGAGTGCGCGGGCACTGCCGACCAGCACCGGTTCGAGATCGTTCTGGCTGCACAGACACCATGCGGCCGGGCTGATACGGGCCAGCCCGCCGCCCGGGTCGATCTCCTTGAACAGCCACTCCTGGTCGTCGCCGGTGAGCGACGGCGCCTGCAGAATTCCGTGGTTGTCGGCCAGGACCGACGCGGCCTCGCGGATCTGCCGCTCCGCGCCGGCCACCCGGTACAGCTCCATCGTGCGGACGTTGTTCCCTCGCCCGCGTGGGTGACGTGAGGTGTCGGAGTGCTTCTCGACCAGCAGGTGCCGGACGCCCAGGCGTCCCAGGAACAGTGACGCGGACAGGCCTACCAGGGACCCGCCCACGATGAGTACCGGAACCCTGTCTTCGGCGGTGGGATTCATTGCGTGCTCCAGCTCGGGGGGCGCGTAGGGCAGATGGAGCACGCATGCCCGGCCCGGGGCCTGTTCGATCACGGTTCACCTGCATGGCTCACAGATCTCGCGCCGCCCGTGGGTGGCGGCCACGATCGAATCCGGGACGCCCCCGGACACCGGGCAGGCCGCCCCCACCATCCGGCTCAGTCACCGGATCGCACCGGAACTGACGACGCACCACAGGGGCCATCGGGCCCCGAAGGAGATGCGTAGACGATGACAACGCTGTCGGAACGAATATCCCAGTCAGCCTTCGACGGCTCCCGGCTCCGGGTCGTGCTGCTTCTGGATCTCCACGACGGAGCCCAGCAGGACTTCCTGGAAGCCTACGAGCACCTGCGCAACCAGGTCGCGTCCGTGCCCGGACACATCACCGACCAGCTGTGCCAGTCCATCGAGAACCCCTCGCAGTGGCTCATCACCAGTGAATGGGAGAGCGCACCGCCCTTCCTGGCCTGGGTCAACAGCGAGGAACACGTCAAGATGGTCCAGCCGCTGCACGGCTGTGTACGCGACACCCGGTCGCTGCGCTTCAGCGTGCTGCGCGAGACCTCGAACGTCGCCGTCCACACCCCCGAGCCCCTCAAGGGGCGGCTGCAGGCCAACCCCCGCGTCGGCGACGGTGTGGTCCGGCACGCGCTGACCTTCACCGTGAAGCCGGGCAGCGAATCGATGGTCGCCGAGATCCTCGCCGGGTACACCTCCCCGGAGGCCCGGGTCGACGACACCACCCGGCTCCGCCGCACCTCCCTGTTCATGCACGGCAACCGCGTCGTGCGGGCGGTCGAGGTACAGGGCGACCTGGTCGCGGCGCTGCGCCACATCTCCCGGCAGCCCGAGGTCCGGGCCGTCGAGGAGGCCATCAACCCGTATCTGGAGCAGGACCGCGACCTCAGCGACCCGAACTCCGCCCGGGTGTTCTTCACCCGCGCCGCACTGCCCGCGGTGCACCACGTCGCGGCGGGCAAACAGCAGCCCGACGGAGTACGGCGGCACGCGCTGACCTACCCCGCCAAGGAGGGGTGCGGCATGGCACTGGCGCAGATGCTGGCGCGCCAGGACGAGCTGGCCGCCGACGACCCGGCGTGCCCCATCGCCGGCAGCACCATCTTCCAGCGCGACGACATCGTCGTCCGGCTCATCGATCTGCGGATCCCCGTCGACAGCGATCCGATGCTGTCGCTCGGTGTGCGCGGTCCCCGCAAGACGGCCGTGCTGCGGCGTCTCCTCGACACCGATGTGGCCGGCGGTCTGTCCAACGACCGCGAGATTGCGCACTTCCTGGAGCGCTCCGACATGGCCCTGATCACCGACCGCCGGGCACCGGGCGCCTGACCGCATCCGGCCGCGGCAGCCATTCACCCCCACTCAACCGCCGGCATCAGCCCCTGGAGGAATCAGCCATGACCACGCACCGCCCACGCATCGTGGACCTCAGTGAGACCCAGCCCAACCGCCGGCGCGGAGGTGATCTGCGCGCCATGCTGACACCCAGTGCGGTGGGCGCCACGAGTGGCTTCATGGGCATGGCACTCGTGCAGCCCGGCGAGCGCATCGGCGAGCACTACCACCCGTACTCCGAGGAGTTCGTGTACGTCGTCCAAGGCGCGCTCGAAGTGGACCTCGACGGGGAACCGCACCCGCTGCGTCCGGATCAGGGGCTGCTGATCCCTCCCTATATGCGGCATCGCTTCCGCAATGTCGGCGACGTCGAGGCCCGCATGGTCTTCCACCTCGGCCCGCTGGCCCCGCGCCCCGAGCTCGGGCATGTCGATACCGAGGGCGCGGAAGCGGGCACTCACGCCGGGCCACCCGAACGCACGGAGCCGGTGTCATGACCCGCCGCGTGGCGGTCACCGGCGTCGGCATCGTCGCCCCGGGCGGCGTGGGTGTGCCCGCCTTCTGGGACCTGCTGTCCGCCGGCCGTACGGCGACCCGTGGCATCACCCTCTTCAACCCGGAGGGTTTCCGCTCACGCATCGCCGCAGAGTGCGACTTCGACCCCGCGGCCCACGGCCTGAGCGAGGAGCAGGTGGCCCGCTCGGACCGGTACATCCAGTTCGCGATGGTCGCCGCGGACGAGGCGCTGCGCGACGCCGGCCTGGACACCGAGGAGGAGAACCCCTGGCGCATCGGGGTGTCCCTGGGCACCGCGGTCGGCGGCACCACGCGCCTGGAGCACGACTATGTCGCCGTCAGCAACCACGGCCTGCGGTGGGATGTCGACCACCGGCCGGCCGGCCGCCACCTGGAGCGGGCGTTCTCGCCCAGTTCGCTGGCCTCCGCCGTGGCGGAGCAGATCGGCGCCCACGGCCCGGTGCAGACCGTCTCGACGGGCTGCACCTCCGGCCTCGACGCCATCGGGTACGCCTTCCACTCGATCGAGGAGGGCCGGGTCGATGTGTGCATCGCCGGCGCGTCGGACTCCCCGATCTCCCCGATCACCGTGGCCTGCTTCGACGCGATCAAGGCGACCTCGGCGAACAACGACGACCCGGCCCACGCCTCCCGGCCGTTCGACGCCCACCGCGACGGATTCGTCATGGGTGAGGGCGGCGCCGTACTCGTCCTGGAGGAGCTGGAACACGCCCGCGCCCGCGGTGCGACCGTCCACTGCGAGATACGCGGCTACGCCACCTTCGGCAACGCGTACCACATGACCGGTCTCACCCAGGAGGGCCTGGAGATGGCCGAGGCGATCAACCGCGCACTCGGCCACGCCAAGCTCGACGCCACCCAGGTCGACTACGTCAACGCGCACGGCTCGGGCACCCAGCAGAACGACCGGCACGAGACGGCCGCGGTCAAACGGTCCCTCGGTGCGCATGCGCACAAGGTGCCGATGAGCTCCATCAAATCCATGGTGGGCCATTCGCTCGGTGCGATCGGCGCGATCGAGATCGTCGCCTGCGTGCTGGCACTGACCCATCAAGTGGTGCCGCCGACGGCCAACTACGAGACTCCGGACCCGGAGTGCGACCTCGACTATGTGCCCAAGACGGCACGGGAGCTGCCGCTGCGTTCGGTGCTCTCGGTCGGCAGCGGCTTCGGAGGATTCCAGTCAGCGGTGGTACTGACCCGACAGGGTGGGAGGGCACGATGAGCTCCCCGAAAGAACGTCGTTCCGTCGTCACGGGCATCGGCGTCATCGCCCCCAACGGGGTGAGCACCGACGCCTTCTGGAAGGCGACCAGGGAAGGCATCAGCGTCCTCGACGTGGTGACCCGCGAAGGGTGCGAGCACCTGCCGCTCAAGGTCGCCGGCGAGGTCCGCGGATTCGACCCGGCGGATCTGATCGAGGAGAGATACCTCGTCCAGACCGACCGGTTCACGCACTTCGCCATGGCGGCGGCCAACCTCGCGCTGGACGACGCCCGCCTCGGCCGTGCCGACTACAACGACTCGCCGTTCGCGGTGGGAGTGGTCACGGCCGCCGGATCGGGCGGTGGTGAGTTCGGCCAGCGGGAGCTGCAACGGCTCTGGGGCCAGGGCTCCCGCCACGTCGGTCCGTACCAGTCGATCGCCTGGTTCTACGCGGCGAGCACCGGACAGATCTCCATCCGCGGCGGGTTCAAGGGGCCGTGCGGAGTGGTGGCCAGTGACGAGGCGGGCGGTCTGGATGCCCTGGCGCATGCCTGCCGCACCATACGGCGCGGCACCGACGCGGTCGTCGTGGGCGCCGCCGAGGCGCCGCTTGCCCCCTACTCGGTCGTCTGCCAGCTCGGCTACGACGATCTGAGCACACTCGACGACCCGGCCCGCGCCTACCGTCCGTTCACCAGCGGTGCGTGTGGATTCGTACCCGCCGAGGGCGGAGCGATGCTGGTGGTCGAGGAGGAGGCGGCGGCCCGGAGCCGCGGCGCCACCGTCCGGGCCGTGTTGTCCGGGCATGCCGCGACCTTCACCGGAGCCTCCCTGTGGGAGGAGTCCAGGGACGGGCTCGCCCACGCGATCCGCGGTGCACTGGAGGACGCGCGGTGCGCCCCGGAGGAGATCGACGTGGTGTTCGCCGATGCGCTCGGTGTCCCCGCGGCCGACCGGGCCGAGGCCCTGGCCATCGCGGACACCCTGGGGCGGCACGCCCCGCAGGTCCCGGTGACCGCACCCAAGACCGGCACCGGCCGGGCGTACTGCGGTGCCCCCGTTCTGGACATCGCGGCCGCGGTGCTCGCCATGGAGGACGGCGTCGTGCCGCCCACCCCCAACGTCGTCGACGTCTGCCACGACCTTGACGTGGTGACGGGCCGGGCCCGCCCCGGCGAGTTGCGGACGGCGTTGGTGCTGAGCCGGGGACTGATGGGTTCGAACGCGGCGATGGTGCTGCGGAAGGGTCCCAAGTCCCCCTCGTGAGAAGGAGAAACCCAGATGACTGCTCAACTGACTCTCGACGAGCTGGCAGCGCTGATGAAGTCGGCCGCCGGCCTCACCGTCGACCCCAAGGAACTGGCGAACCGGTCCGAATCGACCTTCGCCGAGTTCGGCCTCGACTCGCTCGGCCTGCTCGGCATCGTGGGCGAGCTGGAGAACCGGCACGGCCGGCCGATGCCGACCGACGCGGAGCGCTGCAAGACGCCGCGCGACTTCCTCGACCTCGTCAACACCAGCCAGAAGCACACCGACACCGTGCCTACGACAGGAGCCTGACATGCCCGGCCACACCGAGAACGACATCACCATCGCGGCGCCCCTCGACCTCGTCTGGGACATCACCAACGACATTGAGAAGTGGCCCCAGCTGTTCAGCGAGTACGCCTCGGTCGAGGTGATCTCCCGGGAGGGCGACAAGACCACCTTCCGGCTGACGATGCACCCGGACGACAACGGCACCGTCTGGAGCTGGGTCTCCGAGCGGGTCATCGACCGCCAGGGCCGCACCGTCCGCGCCCGCCGCGTCGAGACCGGTCCCTTCGAGCACATGGACATCCACTGGAAGTACGCCGAGATCCCCGGTGGCACCTCGATGCACTGGACCCAGGACTTCGCGATGAAGCCCCAGGCCCCGGTCGACGACAAGGGCATGACCGAGCTCATCAACCGCAACTCCCGGATCCAGATGGAGCTCATCCGGGACAAGATCGAACAGCGGGACCGCGAACTCCGGTCCGCCACCGTCAGCTGACGGCCCGCCAGGCCGTGTCCGGACCGCCACCCGGCGGCAACGAAGGGACCTCCCTGATGCACCACGCTCTGATCGTCGCTCGTATGGCACCCGGTTCGGCTCCGGACATCGCCGAGGTCTTCAAGGCCTCCGACCGTACGGAACTGCCCCACCTGGTCGGCGTCTCGCGGCGGACCCTCTTCCAGTTCGGTGAGGTGTATCTGCACCTCATCGAATCCGACCGGCCGCCCGGCCCGGAGATCGCCAAGGTCACGGAACACCCCGAGTTCCGCGCCATCAGCGACAAACTGTCCGCCTTCGTCAGCGCGTACGACCCGCAGACCTGGCGAAGCCCCAAGGACGCGATGGCCCAGCAGTTCTACACCTGGGAGCGCGACGGCAGCGGCTGACGTGCACGCGGAGCCGAGGCGACCCCCCGGCTCCCGCGTCCATCCGTGAACGGGCAAGGTCGCCCGGCGAGGAGGCTCCTCCTCACCGGGCGACCTGCTGTTCACGCACGAGCTCATGCCGGGATGCTGCACTCGAAGGCGTGCAGATACGGGTTGACGACCAGGATGTCGCGGACCTCCAGCCCGGCATCCGCCATGCGGCTGACGAGGCTCGCCTTGGAGTGCTTCGCGCCGCCGACGTTCAGGAGCAGCAGCAGATCCATGGCGGTGGTGAACTTCATCGAGGGGCTGTCGTCGATGAGATTCTCGATGATCACGACGCGGGCGCCGGGACGGGCGGCCGCCACGACATTGCGCAGCGTCCTGCGGGTGCTCTCGTCGTCCCACTCCAGAATGTTCTTGATGATGTAGACATCGGCCTGGACCGGGATGTCGTCGCGGCAGTCGCCGGGCACGATGCGCACCCGGGAGGCGAGCGGGCCGCCCTTCCGCAGCCGGGGGTCCGGGTTCGCCACGACCGTGGGCAGATCGAGCAGCGTGCCCGTGAGCGCGGGGTGCTTCTCCAGCAGGCTCGCCAGGACGTGCCCCTGGCCGCCACCGATGTCCGCCACCGACGACGCCCCGGTCAGATCGAGAAGCTCGGCGATGTCCTGCGCCGACTGCTTGCTGGACGTGGTCATCGCCCGGTCGAAGACCTGGGCGGAATCCCGTGCGTCCTCGTGCAGATAGTCGAAGAAGCCCTTGCCGTACAGATCGTCGAAGACGCTGCGGCCGGAGCGCACCGCGTCATCGAGCCGCGGCCAGGCCTCCCAGGTCCACGGCTCCGTGCACCACAGGGAGATATAGCGCAGGCTGTTGGGGGTGTCCTCCCGCAGCAGCCGGGACATGTCGGTGTGGACGTACTTCCCGTCGTCGGTCTCCGCGAAGATCCCGTAGCAGGACAGGGCGCGCAGCAGCCGTTCGAGCGGCCGCGGCTCGGTCTTCACCGCGGCGGCCAGCTCCTTTGCGGTGGCGGGCCGGTCGTCGAGCGCATCGGCGACGCCGAGCCGTGCCGCGGCCCGTACGGCCGCCGCGCATGCGGCGCCGAAGACAAGCTCCCGCAGCCGCATGGCCGGCTGGGGGGTGGGACTTACGGTGGTCATTCCGCCTCTATTCTCCCGTTGAGGTGAGCGCACCGGGTGCACGTGGTGCACCCGGTGCGACCGTCAGCACAGACCGGCCGGCCTTGAGGTCCGGCACTCATTGCGGATGAATCGGTTTCGCTTGCCCTTGGGGTCCCCGTTGATCAGGTCCGCCGGCTTGTTGTGCAGCACGATGTTGTGGCTGATGACATTGCGCTCGTTGAGCGCGTTCACAAAGCTGTGGAAGAGGACGATGCCGCCCGAGAGGGGGGACTTGCCGTGGTTGTCCAGGACGAGGTTGTGCCGCACCTGCGCCTTCTCGGCGCCGGTGAGGACGATGCCGGAGCCCTGGATGAAGGGCAGGCGGCTGTTGCCGGGACAGTGCTTGTTGTTCTTGGTGATGCGGTTGTTCCGCACCGTCAGTTCGCCTGCCCGGGGGCGTGATTCGTCGCCGACGACGAACACTCCGCCGCAGTTCCGGGTGATGGTGTTGTAGGCGACCGTCAGGTTCCTGGCCCGTCGGACCGTGATGCCGAGCCGGTTCCGCGCCAGGTAGTTCTCGCTGATCGAAGCGCCGCGGCTGTCGATCGCCCCGCCCTCCTCCTTGACGGTGTTCGCGAGGAAGATGCCGGCGTCGCCGTTGTCGACGGCGAAGTTGTCGCGGATCACTGCGCGGGTGGACTTCTCCTGCGCGATGCCCCACACACCGTTCTTGCGCACGGTCACGCCGTGCACGGACAGCCGGTCGGTGCCGGAGGCCCAGATGCCGCTCTTCTTGAAGCCCGCGACGGTCAGCGAGCGGATGTGGACGTCGCGGAGCGGGTGGCCGGCCGTGCCGATGACACAGATGCCGTTGCCGCCCTGCCCGCACGCGTTCTCGGCCCGCTTACCGGGCGGTCGGATCACTGTCTTCTTGCCGGACCCGACGAGCCGCAGCCGCGACTTGTGGATCAGTACGCTCTCCCGGTAGATGCCGGGGCGGATGACGACGGTGTCGCCCGGCCGTGCCCGGTCCACCGCGTGCTGGATCGATTCTCCGGGGTGGACGACGTGCCGTCCCGAGGCGTCGCACGGCATGGTCGCGCCCAGCCCGCTGACCATCGCCGCTACCACGCAGCCCATGTATTTCATCTGTCGTAGCGCCATGAGGCGAAGCTATGGGCGATCACCACCGCTCGCCACACGTGGTGACCCGATGACGACGGTGGGTGCAGCGGCCAGCTTTCGACACGCCGTCAGTTCCCCTGCCCGGCCATCCAGCGGGCCATCCATCAGGGCCGGTCAGCGGGCGTCTCCGGGCGCTCGTCGACGTCGCCGGCACCGCCGGCGCACGGCGGACAATCGGCCGGGCCGGAATCACCTGACCGGGTATCGGACGGGGTGTCGGACCGGGCATCGGATCGGTTGTCCGACGGGGCGTCAGCCGACCCGTCCGGCCACACCTCGGTCAGGAAAGCCGCGAGGCTGGTCGGCAGGAACCACGGTCGGAAGCGGAAAACGGTCACGGATGCCCAACGCGCCGGACCCGGCCGACGACACCCGTCCAGGGCCGACGCGCCCACTTCATCACCCCAACGGCCGCGGGGGGCGCGGCAGCTGCCGGTCAGTCCGCCTTGTGGATCGCCGCCTCGATCCCGTCCAGGATGACGCCGAGCCCGACCTCGAAGGTCTTTCGCGCCTCGCGTTCCAGATACGGCACCGACGCGTCCGTCTCCGGCGCGGACTCGTCCGTCTCCGGTGCGGCGCCCTCGGTCTCCAGCCGGACCAGCAGCGGGAAGCGCTCCGCGAAGTCGGGGACCACCTCGTCCAGCATGGCGGAACGGGCCTGCCACCACTCCTCGTCGGACACCCCCGTCGAGGCCGCGGCCTGCCGCGCTTCGGCGACGGTCTGCGCGGACCCGCGGACGAAGTGGACCAGTACCCCGACGACCCGCCGCAGCACCGCGGAGCTCAGCTCCGTGGCGTACAGCAGACGCAGCAGTGTCTCCAGGCCGCGGTATTCGTGGGGGCCGAGCACCGGCCGGGCCTGGGAGACCTGGAGCACCCAGGGATGGCGCAGGTAGAACTCCCAGGTGTCCTCGGCCCAGGACGTCAGCGCGGTTCGCCAGCCCGGTGTCAGGTCGTAGTCGGTGGGCAGCTCGGCCAGCACCTGGTCGTACATCAGATCCACCAGCTCGCTCTTGCCGGGGACGTAGGTGTAGAGCGCCATCGCGGTACGCCCCAGGCGCTCGCCGACCGCGCGCATGGACAGCGCAGCCATGCCGTCGGCGTCGGCGACCGCGATCCCGGCTTCGATGATCGCCTCGGCGCTCAGCGCCGGTTTGGGCCCCGGCCACCGTCTCGTACGTGTCCCGGTGGGGCCCTCGGCGCGCCACAACAGCGACATCGAACGGCGGGCGTCGCCCTGCCCGGCGAATACGACCACTTGCGACTCCTTACGGCATAAAGTAACGTCACCGGCTGAACTCTTTACGGCGTAAAGATATCAGGAGGGGTGGCAGCCGACATGGGGGCCGAGCGAACCGGCGAGCAGCCGGACAACGGGAAGACATCCGCCGCGGACAGTCACGACATGATCGAGGTCCGCGGCGCCAGGGAGAACAACCTCGCCGATATCTCGCTCGACATCCCCAAGCGCCGCCTCACGGTGTTCACCGGAGTCTCCGGCTCGGGGAAGTCCTCCCTGGTCTTCGGCACCATCGCGGCCGAATCACAGCGACTGATCAATGAGACGTATACGGCCTTCGTGCAGTCCTTCATGCCGAGCCGCGGCCGCCCCGATGTCGACGCACTGCGCAATCTGAGCGCCGCGATCGTCGTCGACCAGGAGAGAATGGGCGCCAACTCCCGCTCCACGGTCGGCACCGCGACCGACGCCCACACCATGCTGCGGATCATCTTCAGCCGCCTCGGCACCCCGCACGCCGGCACCTCCACGGCCTTCAGCTTCAACAGCGCCGAGGGCATGTGCCAGACATGCGAGGGGCTCGGCCGGGTCTCCACGATCGATACCGGCGCGCTGGTGGACACCGAACTCTCGCTCAACGAGGGCGCGATCACCGTGCCCGGCTTCACGGTCGGCTCGTGGTACTGGCAGACCCTCGCCCTCTCCGGACTCTTCGACCCCGAGGTGAAGCTGAAGGACTACACCCCTGCCCAGTGGGACGATTTCCTGCACAAACCCGCCACCAAAATCACGGTGGGCACCTCCCGTATCACCTACGAGGGCCTGCTGGTGAAGGTGCAGCGGATCCATCTCGCCAAGGACCGCGCCTCCATGCAGCCGCATATCCGCGCCTTTGTCGACCGGGCGGTGACCTTCACCGACTGCGGTGCCTGCGGCGGCGCCCGCCTCAACCCCGCCGCGCTCGGCTCCCGTATCGCCGGCCGCAATATCGCCGAATGCTCGGCGATGCAGATCACCGATCTCGTCCGCTTTATCCGGGCCATCGACGACCCGTCGGTGGCCCCGCTGACCGGCACCCTCCGCCACACCCTCGACTCGCTCGTCGAGATCGGCCTGGGCTATCTGAGCCTGGACCGGGAATCCGCCACGCTGTCCGGCGGCGAGGCCCAGCGGGTGAAGATGGTCCGCCACCTCGGCTCCAGCCTGAGCGATGTCACCTACGTCTTCGACGAGCCGACCGTCGGACTGCACCCGCACGACATCCAGCGGATGAACGACCTGCTGCGGCGGCTGCGCGACAAGGGCAACACGGTCCTGGTCGTCGAGCACAAACCCGAGACCATCGCGATGGCCGACCATGTCGTCGACCTCGGCCCGGGAGCCGGATCGGCCGGCGGACGGCTCTGCTTCACCGGCGATGTCGCCGGGCTCCGCGCCTCCGGCACCCTGACCGGGCGCCATCTCGACCACCGCGCCCGGCTGCGCGAGACCGTCCGGCGGGCCCGTGGACAGCTCCCGATACGGGGCGCGGACCTGCACAACCTCAAGGACGTCAGCGTCGACCTCCCACTCGGTGTGCTCACCGTCGTCACCGGCGTCGCCGGGTCGGGCAAAAGCTCCCTGATCCATGGTTTCCTGCCGCGGCGGGACGGCGTGATCGTCGCCGACCAGTCCCCGATCCGCGGCTCCCGGCGCTCCAACCCGGCCACCTACACCGGGCTGCTCGGCCCGATCCGTACCGCCTTCGCCAAGGCCAACGGCGTCAAGGCCGCCCTCTTCAGCGCCAACTCCGAAGGCGCCTGCCCCACCTGCAAGGGCATCGGCCTGGTCTACACCGACCTCGCGATGATGGCGGGCGTGGCCTCGGTCTGTGAGGAGTGCGAGGGCAAGCGGTACACGCCCAAGGTGCTCACGTACACGCTGCGCGGCAAGAACATCAGCGAGGTGCTCGCCATGTCGGTGGCCGAGGCCCGGGAGTTCTTCCCCACCGGGCAGGCCCGCGCCCTCCTCGACCGCCTCGCCGAGGTGGGCCTGGGCTACCTCGGCCTGGGGCAGCCGCTCACCACCCTCTCCGGCGGCGAACGACAGCGGCTCAAACTCGCCATCCACATGGCGGAGCGGGGCGCCGTCCACGTCCTCGACGAGCCGACCACCGGACTGCATCTCGCCGATGTCGACCAGCTCCTGGGCCTGCTGGACGGCCTGGTCGACGACGGCAACACCGTCATCGTCATCGAACACCACCAGGCCGTGATGGCCCACGCCGACTGGATCGTCGACCTCGGTCCCGGCGCCGGCCAGGACGGCGGCCGGGTGGTGTTCACCGGCACCCCCGCCGATCTCGTCGCCACCGGCGACTCGCTGACGGCCCGCCATCTGCGGACCTACCTCGGGATGCGCACCGCGTAAGCCCCACCCCACCCCTGCTTCCCGCTACTTCCCTTCAAGGAGGATCCGATGACGGACGTGCCCGTCGCGCTCATCCAGGTCACCGACGTCCGGCGGCTGACCCCGCACATGGTCCGTATCACCTTCGCCGGGGACGGTCTCGACGACTTCCCCACCTGGCCCGACCAGCAGCTCAAACTGTGCTTCCCCCGACCGGGCCAGACCGCGCCCCGGCTGCCCGGCCAGGGCGCGGACGGCGATGTGATGCGCTGGTACCAGGCGTTCCTCGCCATCCCCGAGGACGAACGGCCCTGGATGCGCAGCTATACGGTGCGTTCCTACGACCCCGTCGGGCACCGGATCAGCATCGACTTCGTGCTGCACGGCACGACCGCGGCGACGGCCGGCCCGGCGACCCGATGGGCGGCCTCCGCCGCCGTGGGAGACACCCTCGCCCGGTACGGCCCGGCGGCGATGTACGCCCGGCCGCTGCCGCTCGACTCCGCCGACTGGCTGCTGCTGGCCGGCGACGAGACGGCACTGCCGGCCATCGGCACCCTCGTCGAAGCGCTGCCGCCCGGTGCCCGCGCCCTGGCCTGCATCGAGGTGGCCGACGCGGCCGAGGAGCAGCAGCTCGTGAGCCCGGCGGACCTCACCGTGCGGTGGGTGCACCGGGACGGCCCCCGGGCCGGGCACGGCGACGCCCTGCCGGCGGCCGTACGCGCACTGACCTTCCCGCCCGGTTCGGGCTTCGCCTGGCTGGCCGGCGAGGCGGGCGCGGTGCGTGCGCTACGGCGTCATCTGGTCCAGGAGCGCGGTTTCGACAAGCGGCAGATCGACTTCAGCGGATACTGGCGGCGCACGCTCACCCAGGACGACGCCCCGACCGAGGAGGACCTCGCCGAGGCACAGGAGCGCATCGAGGCCGCCCGGTCCCCGCAGGGCTGAGGCCGCCGGGTTCAGCCGGCCCGCTCCGCCGCGCTGCGCTCCACACAGAACTCGTTGCCCTCGATATCGGCCAGCGTCGCCCACCCCGTCCCGTCGGGCCGCCGATGGTCGGCCACCAAGGTCGCACCGAGCGCCAGCAGCCGCGCCACCTCCTCGTCCCGGCTGCGGTCCTGCGGCTGCAGATCCAGATGCACCCGGTTCTTCACGGTCTTGGCGTCGGGCACCGCGATGAACAGCAGCGCGCCGCCGGCGGCCGTGACCGTGGCCTCCGGATCGCCCGGCAGGTCGTCGTCGGCCAGTGATCCGTCCAGTACCTGCGCCCACCAGCCGGCCAGGCGAAAGGCGTCGGCGCAGTCGATCGTCACATGACGTACGAGTGAAGTCATGCGCGCCACTATGAGGGGGGCGGGTGGGGCTGTCCACCGGGTTGCCCACCAGGTTGTCCGGTCGCCGACGGGGCGAAGCGGGCTGCCGCAACGGCGGTGCGAAGGCGCTGCGTTCGGGTGCCCGCCGCGGTGCGCCGTCTCGCCGGGCCCGGCCTCAGGACGCCGTGGCCGGGGCGGGGCCGGTTTGTCCGCCACGCCCATTCAAGTCGCCCGCCCCCGTCGTCTACAGTTGCAGAATTCCGCAATTCAACAGATGACGCGACGGCCGTTCGGCCTGAACGCGGAGGACATGCGTGGGCGGTTTCGCCGAATCGGTACGGGAACGGGTGCGCGCGGCACGGGCCGCGGACGGGCCCGAGAGCGGGGCGCGGACGTGAACGGCGCCTGGGTTCCGCTGTATCAGGCCAAGGCCGATTTCTTCCGGATGCTGGGCCATCCGGTCCGTATCCGGGTGCTGGAGCTTCTCCAGGACGGGCCGATGCCGGTACACGGTCTGCTCTCCGCCCTGGAGGTGGAGCCGTCCGCGCTCTCCCAGCAGCTGGCGGTGCTCCGCCGCTCGGGCATCGTGACGGCCACCCGCAGTGGCTCCACCGTCGTCTATGCGCTGGCCGGCGGCGATGTCGCCGAGCTGCTGCGCGCCGCCCGACGGGTCCTCACCGATGTGCTCACCGGGCAGCATGCGCTCCTCACCGAGCTGCGGCAGGCCGAGGCCGGCGCGGTGCCGGCCGGCGGTGGCGTGCCGTTGACCACCGGGACCGGGTGATCGCTGATGGCCGGCGCATCGAGGCGTAAGGGGCCGCCGCCATGGCGCGCGGTTCGCTCACGCACCTGCATACCCAAGCCCTCCGGACCGGGCACCGCATGGCCCTGCCGGGGGCGCCCCCAGGGGCGAGGACCGATCCGTACGGCCCGTGGGCACGGCCGTACCTGTCCGGAGCTCGCCGCCCGCCACCGCACCTCACCACGCTGCGGCGTCCGACGGGCCCGTACGACCGCGGTCCGTCCAGGGACGCAACTGGCAAGGCTGTCCGGCACGGTGCTGCTCACCCACCGGGCTCCCCGGCCCAGCCCGTGGCGGCGGGTGTTCCTCCACATCGTCGTCACGAACCTGCTGCTGGTCTTCCTGGCGCTGGTCATCTACCTGGGCCGGCACGCGGGGACATGACGGAGCCGACGGGGGAGCGCGACGGGCCGACGCGGCGGTCTCATGCCGTCGCCACCCGCTCCCTGACCCGCCACAGCCATGCGATATCCCGCCCGAACGACCACACCAGCAACGCCAGCGCCACCGCTACCAGGGCGGCCGCCGACGCCCGCGGCACGATCCCGGCACCGGCCACGACCAGCACGATCCCCTGCAGCGCCGCCACCGTCTTGCGGGCCATGCTGTGCGGCAGGGCACCGCGCAGCCACGGCAGTGCCCAGGACGCCGCGACGAACGCGTACCGCATCAGACCGATGCTCAGCACCCAGGCGCCCAGCGGCATCGCGACATACACACAGAGCACCAGGATGAGAAAGGCGTCCACCTCCATGTCGAAGCGCGCCCCCAGGGGCGTCGCCGTTCCGGTGCGCCGGGCCACCTGCCCGTCGACGGCGTCCAGGATCAGCGCCACGGTGGCCAGCGCGATCAGCGCCGCGACCGGCGCCTGCCGGTCGAAGGAGTCCGCGACCAGCGCCGTCACCCCGCCGACGAGCGTCGCCCGGGCCAGTGTGACGCGGTTGGCCGGCCCGAACGAACCGCTCCACGACCGGCGCAGCGCGAAGGTGAGCACGGCCCAGGTGACCACGGCGAACGCGGAACCCGTGAGCCAGCCCGCGGTTCCCAGACCGACCACCCGGCACAGCACTTCGAGCACCAGCAGTTGTACGCCCATGCCCGCCGTGGTGTCCGGCGCGAACGGTCTTATGTCATAGCGCTCTTGTACAGCCACCGGACCTCCCGGACTTGTGGCGGAGTCGATGGGCGCCGCGTATGGTGACGGCGTCCTCATGATCCCCAGCATCAACGAACCCTCGCCGTAGCGTCCAGGAGGATCCCGATGCCGCGCGTCGCTTGTGCCTTTTGGCTAAGCGCTCCAGGTCAGGGCGAGATCCGGGCGGAGCCGTTGGCGAGCCCCGGCGCCGACGAGGTCCTGGTGCGCACGGTCTGCTCCGCGGTGAGCCGCGGAACCGAGACCCTGGTCTTCCGCGGCGGGGTGCCCGAGAGCCAGCACACCGCGATGCGGGCGCCGTTCCAGGAAGGCGACTTCCCCGCGCCGGTCAAGTACGGCTACCTCAATGTCGGCGTCGTCGAGGAGGGGCCGCCCGCACTGCGCGGCCGTACGGTCTTCTGCCTCTATCCGCACCAGACGCACTACGTCGTTCCGGCCGGCGCCGTCACCCCGGTACCGGACTCCGTGCCCGCCGCCCGTGCCGTGCTGGCGGGCACGGTGGAGACCGCGGTGAACGCCCTGTGGGACGCCGCGCCGCTGGTCGGCGACCGGATCGCGGTGGTCGGCGCGGGCATGGTCGGCTGCAGCGTCGCCGCGATCCTCGCCCGCTACCCGGCCGTCCGGGTGCAGCTGGTCGACGCCGACCCCGCGCGCGCCGGGACCGCCCGGGCGCTCGGCGTCGACTTCGCGCTGCCGGAGAACGCGCTGGGCGACTGCGACCTCGTGGTGCACGCCAGCGCCACCGAGGACGGACTGGCGCGCTCGCTCGAACTGCTCGCCCCGGAAGGCACCGTCATCGAGCTGAGCTGGTACGGCGACCGACGGGTCAGCCTGCCGCTGGGGGAGGCCTTCCACTCCCGCCGGCTGGTCGTCCGCAGCAGCCAGGTGGGCGCCGTCTCCCCGGCCCGGCGGGCCCGCCGTACCTACGCCGACCGGCTCGCGCTCGCCCTCGAACTGCTCGCCGACCCCGCCTTCGACGCGCTGATCACCGGCGAATCAGCCTTCGAGGACCTGCCGCAGGTACTGCCCCGGCTCGCCTCCGGCGACCTCCCGGCACTGTGCCACCGCATCCGGTACGCACCCGTGGGCCGGTAGCGGTTCCCCCGGGCGGGCCCCGATCCCGCCCCTCCCACGACACCACCACTGAGACCGACATCACACCGGAGGAACGCCCGTGTTCAGCATCACCGTCCGCGATCACCTCATGGTGGCGCACAGCTTCCGCGGCGCCGTTTTCGGACCCGCGCAGCGGCTGCACGGCGCCACCTTCATCGTGGACGCCACCTTCCGCCGCGCCGAGCTCGACGCCGACAACATCGTCGTCGACATCGGTCTGGCCACACAGGAACTCGGCGGTGTGGTCGGCGAACTGAACTACCGCAACCTCGACGACGAGCCCGCCTTCGCCGGCATCAACACCTCGACGGAGGCCCTGGCCAAGGTCATTGCCGACCGCCTCGCCGACCGCATCCACGCCGGCAACCTGGGGGAGGGCGCCCGCGAACTGACCGGGATATCGGTCACCCTCCATGAATCGCATATCGCCTGGGCGACGTACGAGCGCGCTCTGTGACCCCGGCCGGCGCCACCGCGGCGGCGGAGCGCGTGGTGCACTTCGTGCTGCCCGGTGACGTCGACGATCCGACGGCGCCCAGCGGCGGCAACACCTACGACCGGCGGGTGTGCCGCGATCTGCCGGCGGCGGGGTGGCGGGTGCACCCGTACGCGGTGCCCGGGAGCTGGCCCCGGCCGGACCCCGCCGCCCGCACCCGGCTGGCGCGGCGTCTGGCGGAACTGCCGGACGGCGCCGTCGTCCTCCTGGACGGCCTGGTCGCCTGCGGCGTCCCCGAGGTCCTGGCCCCCGAGGCGGAACGGCTGCGGCTCGCCGTGCTGGTGCACCTTCCGCTGGCCGACGAGACCGGGCTGGACCCCGGCCCGGCGGCGGAGCTGGACGCCCGTGAACGCCGCACACTGCACGCCGTACGGGCCGTGGTGGCCACCAGCGAGTGGGCTGCCCGACGGCTCGTCACGCACCACGATCTGGCGCCCGCGCGCGTCCATGTCGCCAGGCCGGGCGCCGACCCCGCTCCGCTCGCGCCAGGTACCGACGGCGCCACCGCGCTGCTGTGCGTCGCCGCCCTCACCCCGCGCAAGGGACAGCACCGTCTGATCGATGCCCTGGCGACCGTCACCGATCTGCCCTGGAACTGCACCTTCGTCGGCGGGCCCGGCCGCGACCCCGGCTACGCCGCCCAACTGAAGCGCCGCATCGCGCAGTCCGGCCTCGGCGACCGGATCGGCTTCGCCGGGCCACAAGCGGGCGCGGAGCTCGACGCACACTATGCCGCCGCCGACCTGTTGGCGCTCACCTCGTACGCCGAGACGTACGGCATGGTCGTCACCGAGGCGCTGGCGCGCGGGATTCCGGTGCTGGCGACGGCGGTGGACGGGGTACCGGAAGCCGTCGGGCGGGCCCCCGACGGCAGCCTGCCCGGCCTCCTCGTACCGTCCGGGCCTCCGGCGGCGCTCGCCGACGCCCTGCGTGGCTGGCTCGCGGATCCGCAGCTGCGCGACCGGTTGAAGAATGCGGCGCGCGGGCGGCGTGCCATGCTGGAGGGGTGGGAGATGACGTCGCACAGTCTGGCCGGAGCGCTGGAACGGCTTCGGCACGAGCCCGGGAGCGCGCGATGACCGCGCCCGCCGGACCCCGATTCGCCCCGCGCTGGCTGGAGTTGCGCGAGCGCGCCGATGCCGCGGCCCGCGCACCGGAGCTGCTGCGTCCGCTGCGTACCTGGCTGTCCCACCGGGCGGGCTCCCCGGGCGGCCTGGTGATCCGCGATCTGGGCTGTGGCATCGGCTCGATGGGGCGCTGGCTGGCCGTCCGGCTGCCCGGCCCGCAGCACTGGATCCTCCATGACCACGACCCTGAGCTGCTCGCCCATGCCGGCGAGCGGATGCCCGTAACGGCCGCCGACGGCACGCCCGTTACCGCCCTGACCGAACGTGGCGACCTGGCCGCCCTCACCGCCGCGGACCTCGCCGGCACGTCGTTGGTCACCGCGTCCGCGCTGCTCGATCTGCTCACCCTCGACGAGGTGGAGGCGCTCGCCGAGGCCTGTACGGGCGCGGGGTGCCCGGCGCTGCTGGCCCTCTCCGTGGCCGGGCGCGTCGAGTTGACCCCGGCCGAGCCGCTCGACGCCGAGTTCGCCGCCGCCTTCAACGACCATCAGCGCCGCACGGACCGGGGCCGCAGCCTGCTCGGCCCGGACGCGGTCGGGGCGGCCGTCGCCGCGTTCGAGCGGCGCGGTTGGACGGTCCTGGTGCAGTCCAGCCCATGGCGGCTCGGCTGCGCCGAGTCCGCGCTGATCGACGAATGGCTGCGCGGCTGGGTCGGTGCCGCGCACGCCCAACGCCCGGAGCTGGCGCCCGAGGCCGTCGCGTATCTGCGCCGGCGGCTGGAGGAGTGCGCGGCGGGGGAGCTGGGCGTCGCGGTGCACCACACCGATCTGCTGGCGCTGCCCCGGCCGCCGTCCGGGAGTAAGTGATGAACCGGTCCGGCTGGGCGGCCTGGCTCAAAATGCTCACGGGGCTGGGGATCCTTGTGGTGCTGGTGTGGCATCTGGGATCCGACGCCTTCCTCAACGGCCTGCGCCGGATCGACGCCGCCACGCTGCTCGCCGCCCTCGGTATCGGCCTGCTGACCACGGTGTGCAGCGCCTGGCGCTGGTGCCTGGTGGCCCGCGGCCTGGGCCTGCGGCTGTCGCTGCGCCGGGCCGTCGCGGACTACTACCGGGCCCTGTTCCTGAACGCCGCGCTGCCCGGCGGGGTATGGGGAGATGTCCACCGCGCCATAGGGCACGGCCGCAGCGCCGGCGACCTGGGCCGCGGGGTGCGCGCGGTGGTCCTGGAACGCACCGCCGGCCAGCTCGCCCTGTTCGTCGTCGGGGCGGCGGTGCTGCTCGCCCGCCCGTCCCCGGTGCTGGCGCCGGTCACCCGCTTCCTCACCTCGCCCGGCGTCGCACTGCCCGCCGCCGTGGTGGGCGTGCTGGTGATCGCGACCGCCTGCCGGCTGCGCCGCCGCCGGGGCGCCTCGCGGGGCGAACGCGCCCTGCGCACCGTACTCTCCGAAGCCCGCCAGGGCCTGCTCGCCCGCGGCGTCTGGCCCGGTGTCGCGCTCTCGTCGGTGGCGGTCCTTGCGGGCTACCTCGCGATGTTCGTGCTGGCCGCCCGTGTCGCGGGCGTCACCGCACCGACGGCCGAGCTGGTGCCGCTGGTCGTCCTGGCGCTGCTCGCGATGGCGCTGCCGCTGAACGTCGGCGGCTGGGGCCCACGGGAAGGCGTCGCCGCCTGGGCCTTCGGCGCCGCCGGCCTAGGAGCGGCGCAGGGCCTCACCACCGCCGTGATCTACGGCGTGCTCGCCTTCGCCGCAAGCCTCCCCGGCGCCGCGGTGCTGCTCGCCCGCTGGGTCCCCGGACTGCGTACCGAGCGACCGCAGTTCGAGCTCGAAGAGCGTGTCCTCGCCGAGCAGGGCGCGCCGCAGCGGCGGACGTAGCGCCTCACGCATCACCGGCGTACCGGGAAACCGCAGGCCGGGGACGCCGTCGCCGAGCAGGACCGGTGCGACGGTGAGATACAGCCGGTGCAGCGCCCGCTCCTGCAAGAAGCGCGACACGGTGACCCCACCCCCCTCGATCAGCACCCGGCGAAGGCCGCGCCGCGCCAGCGCCGCCAGCAGACGCCCCGGCGCGAACGCGGCCGCATCCGGCAGCGCGAGGATGTCGACCCCGGCGCCCGCAACGTCCCGCACTGCGCCGGCATCCGGCCCCACCACCCACAGCGTCGGCGCGGCGCCATCGGTGAACACCCCGCTGTGCCGCGGCACCCGGCCCCGCGGATCGAGCACCACCCGCACCGGGTTGTCCCCGGCACAGGCGCGTACGGTCAGCCGCGGATCGTCCGCCACGGCCGTGCCCGCCCCGACGACCACCGCGTCGGCCAGCGCGCGCAGCCGGTGCAGATGGCAGCGGTCGGCCGCACCGGTGACATAGTCGGCGTCGCCGGTGCGGGTCGCGATGAAGCCGTCCAGGCTCTGCCCGAGCTGCCCGAACGCGATCCGCGGACCGGCCAGGCACAGCGGCAGATAGCGCTCCGCGAGCCATCCGGCCTCGGGCGAGGCGGGCCCTGCCCACCGCAGCCCGCCGTCCCCGTCCGCCACCAGTCCGGCGGCTAGTGCCTGGTCCGTCGTACGGATCCGCCGCAGCCGCTCCCAGGCCGCCGCCGCGTCCAGCGCCTCAGCCATCGGCTGCCGCCCGCGCGCCGAACAGCGCGGCGTATTCGCCGAACGCCTCGACCAGTCCGGCCAGCAATTCCCGGCCCTTCCGGGCGGATGCGAGCGACGGGCACCCGATGACCCCGGATTCGGTATAGGCCGACATTCCGAGCGTCAGCAGATGCTTCCGGTCATCGGCGACGCAATCCGCCGATTCATAGCCGTCCTTGACCAATTCGGGATGGGCGTGGAGCAGAATGGACGTCTCGACCTCTCCCGCATGCATATCGCGATGTCCGGGCGTGCGCACCCCGGCCCGGGTGCGGGCCGCGTCCCAGTCGGCCGATCCGGGGAACAGTGCCATCCGCACGCCGCTCCCTGCGGATTCCTGAACCACATTGCGCAGTACGTAATTTCCGCCGTGCCCGTTGACCAGAATCAGGGTGTCGATGCCGGACCGGCGGAGCGAATCGGCGATGTCCGTGACCACCGCATGCAGGGTCCGCGCCGAAATGCTCACGGTCCCCGGCCAGGCCGCGTGCTCCTGTGAACAGGACACCGTCAGCGGCGGTAGCAGCACCACGGGATGGACGGCGGCCAGCTCCTTTGCGAGGGTGCAGGCGATGACCGTGTCGGTGGTCAACGGCAGGAAGGGGCCGTGCTGTTCGAAGCTGCCGATGGGCAGCAGGGCCATCGCCGGCCGGCGTGCCCGTATGTCCTCGGTGGTGTCCGCCGGCAACAGGCCGGGGGCCGAAGCCGGTTGTCCCGAAGCGGTCATGGTGTGCCGCGGCCTTTCGTCGCCAACTCGCCGAGCCCTGTTCGTCGCAGCATACTTGTTGTCTTCTGAGCGAGCGCTGCCGCTGGTTTCCCCACACGGGTACCATCGCGCCATGACGGACCCCGACGATGATGCCGGCCCCGGCCCCGATGTCGCATTCGACGCTGCCATTCGTGAAAAACCTTTGGTGGCACGCATGGTGGAGACCCGGCTGCCCACCGTCCATGGTGAATTCCTTGCCGTCGGCTATCTCGACCGGCGGAGCGGGATCGAGCACGTGGCACTGGTCCATGGCGATGTCGTGGACGAGTCGGTGCTGACCCGGGTGCATTCGGAATGCCTGACCGGTGATGCCTTTGCGTCCACGCACTGCGAATGCGGTGACCAATTGTCCGCGGCGCTGCGCGCGATCGTGGCGGCCGGGCGCGGCATTCTTGTCTATCTTCAGGGCCACGAGGGCCGGGGCATAGGGCTGTTGGCCAAGCTCCGGGCGATGAAGTTGCAGGAGGGCGGGCTGGACACGGTCGAGGCGAACATCGCGTTGGGGCTGCCCGTCGATGCCCGTGAATACGGCGAAGCGGCGGAGATTCTGCAGGATCTCGGCGTCCGTTCCGTGCGGCTGCTGTCGAACAATCCGCGTAAGCGCGAGGCGCTGCTGCGGCACGGCGTCGCCGTCGCCGAACAGGTCCCGCTGCTGATGCCGCCCGGGGTGGAGAACATCCGCTATCTGCGCGCCAAACGGGAGCGCCTGGACCACGATCTGCCCCATCTGGACGGCATCCCCGGTCTGTCCTGACCCGTCCTGACCCCAGCGGCGGCACGCCATGAAAGCCACGAGAGAGGGCCCGCGACTCCTGGTCGCGGGCCCTTCTCGGTGCTTCCCTTGGCTTCCCTTCCGGCAACGGGCGCCGGATCAGGAGGTGACGGGTGCCGCCGTTGCCGCGGTGGCCTGCCGCGCCGGGACGACGCGCTCCGCGAGATGGCCGAAGACCAGCCCGAAGGTGGTCCACAGCACCAGTTGGATGGCGATCGTCGACAGCCGGAACTGCCACAACAGCGTGCCGGAGAAGCCTGCCGGCACGTTGTCGAAGCCCGGCAGGAACGCGTAGGCGATGCCGATGGCGACCACGAAGGCGGCGCCGGCCGCCACCGTCGCGTTCCAGTTGCCCAGCTTCGGAGCCAGCCGCCGGCCGAGGATCGTGGCGGCGACGGCCAGCAGGATGCCGAGCAGCATCATCAGGAAGAACAGGGCGGTGCGTTTGCCGATCGTGTCGGGGTCACCGACCGCGGGCGGGTTGGCGGGGTACTTCAGGAACGGTACGAGGTAGACGACCACCAGCGCCGCGCCGGAGAGCAGCGCGGCCGTGGTGCGGGCACCGAACCGGCCGATCCGCCCCAGTGCGAAGCAGAAGACGAGAGCGGCGATACCGCCCAGCGCCACGCCGTAGACCAGTACGCCGGTGGCCAGCCCGGCCGTGGACTGCACGCCCCGGCTGACCACCTCCATCTCATGTCCGTGTTCGTGGCTGTGTGCTTCCTCGAACGCGATGGCGGCGTCCACCCTCGGTTCGCCCAGCAGATAGGCGATGAAGAGGGCGAGGACACCGGCGGTCAGGCCTGCGAGCATCCCGCGCACCAGAAGGGTTCTGACGGTGACGGAGTTCATGGATGCGGCTTCCGATCAGTGGCAGGGGAAGCCGAGGAGGTGGCGCCCGTCGTGGACCCACTCGTGCACGTCGGTACCGGAGAGCAGCGAGGTGGCGCCCTGCTCGGCGCCGACGAAGTAGAGCAGAACCAGCATCAGGACGCCGACGAACAGCGCCCACGGGGCAATCGCCTTGAGGGGGAGCGGGGCCGGAGCGACGGCGCCGGCGGCCGGCGGTGCGATGGTCTGTGCCATGGCAGAACCTCCTGTTAGGGGAACTCGCGTCCCTAGTTGATGGAGTGCGTTGTGACATGCCGGGTCTGGCTCGCCCGGTTCCGGCCCTGCTGGGCTGGTAAAAACCGGACATACAGTGGCGCGACCGCGCCGGGATCCCACCGGCTTCCGTCATGTCATCGTCAATATCATCGGGAAGGTACCGCGATCCGGCCACCGGGCCAAGGTCTTACGGGGGGCGGAGAGGCGCAGGACAGGGCGCACCGGCCGGACAACTTGCTTGTACGGGTGGCCTGTTGTCGGCGTTGGTGACGAACGAGAGAAGAGGGCATGACAACCCGGGTGATGTTGGTCTCACCGGCCGCCGGCGACGCACAGCGTGAGGTGCGCTTCGACGACGACGGCCCGCTGAACGAGGCCGGGGTGCGGCGCGCCCGCGCGGCGGCCGGGGCGCTGCCCACCGCCGACCGGGTCTTCACCTCGCCCTCCCTCCGGTGCCGGCGCACCGCCGAGGAACTGGGGCTGTCGGCCCGGTCCGCGCCGGAGCTGGCGGGTTGTGCGATGGGCGCCTGGCGCGGCCGGACACTGGCCGAGGTCGCCGACACCGAGCCGCTAGGGGTGTCCGCCTGGCTCTCGGACCCGGACTTCGCCGCGCACGGCGGGGAGTCGCTGCGGCAGCTCTGCGACCGGATCGCGGACTGGCTGACCCGGATGTCCCTGGACGCGGGCCGGGTGGTGGCCGTCGTCGAACCGGACGTCGTACGGGCCGCGGCGGTGTGTGCGCTCAGGGTCCCCGCGGACGCGTTCTGGCGGCTGGATGTGCCGCCGCTGACCGTGACCGAGCTGAGCGGCCGGGGCGGGCGCTGGAATCTGGGGCTGGGGCGGGCGCTGGGTCACGGCTGAGGGCGGGGCGGCGGCGGAAAAACGTCACAATTCACCAGCTCCGTCATCTACACATAAAGGCGACATAAGCGCAGAATAAAGATGCGCGGCCCGATGCCACGCGAAACGGCCAGGCTTGCGGACGAAGGAGGCGAGTCGCATGGCCGACGTCTCACACCACAGGGGAGATCTCGCAGGTCACCCCGACGCCACTGAGATGCAAGCCCGATACGAGCGGGTGCTCGGCGGGCGTGACGTCGTACTCGTCGACGGGCCAGTGTTCCTGGTCGGCCTGTACTGCGCCGCTTCCCCGTGGATCGTCCACTTCGCGGCCTCGCAGCCCGCGCTCGTGGTGCACAACTTCATTCTCGGTGCCGCGATCGCTCTGCTGGCGATCGGATTCACCGTGGCGCCTGAGCGGATGTACGGCCTGAGCGGCGCGATGTGCGCGATCGGCGTGTGGATGATCATCTCGCCCTGGATCGTCGGCAGCAGCCCGGACGCCGGCGTCATCTGGAACAACGTCGTCATCGGTGCCCTGACGTTCCTGCTGGGCGCCATGTGTGTCGCTGTGGCATCGAAGAGCCGCCGCGTCACGTGAGGCGCGCTCCCTACGGGGGCGTGTGACGAGCCGCCGACCCGCCCGCCCTCTTTGGGCAGGCGGGTC
>NZ_QUAC01000003.1 GCF_003389455.1 Streptomyces inhibens
AGGGCGGGGTCGCGGCGGTGCTCGGCTGCCGGGCCGTCGTGGTGGCGGGAGGCGTGGCGGCGGTGGACTGCGGCGGCCGGCCGGCCGCGAGGGGCGGGCGGGAGCCGGGATGCCGCGAAGCCCGGTCGTCCGGCTGCTCCGACACCGCGTCGGTGGTCGCCGTACGGGGCGGGCCCACGGTCTCCGGATCCGGCGCCCCGGCCGCGTGGGCCTGGCTCGTGGACGGCCTGTTCTGCAGCGCGGTGACGGTCAGGCCGCCGCCGACAAGGGCAAAGGCCGTGGCGGCCATGGCCCGGCGCCGGTGCTTCTTCCACCGCGCCAGCTGCCGACGCCGAGCCGCCCGGCCCTGCCCGGTGGGGGCGGTGGTGTCGTCGAAGCTGCCGGCCGCATCGGCGCCCGGCTCGTCCGCCACCGCTTCCGCGGAGGCGCCGCTGCCGATCGCCGGGGCCTCGGAGCGATGAGCGCCGTAGTAGGACTCCGGGGCGGGGGCTTTTGTCGCCTGCCATGTCTCCCACGCCGGCGCGGTGGAGGCCACCGCGCTGTGGTGGCGGTGGGAAGGCGGGGCTATGTCCGGGGCGTAATCACCACATCCTGGGCACACGAGCGCCCCATTGAGGTTCCGGCGGCACGACGAGCAGTAGTCCATCTGCGATCTTTCTGTGCTGACTGCGCCGCCAGGGACGCCGGCGACTTGTTCAAGTTCGCACGCGGGATCGAGCGGCCAACACGCTAACGGCACCCGCCGAAGGGCATGCGTAGACCTTGTGATGCTTCCGTGCAGATGGCCTGACGGCGGCTCTGGCACTCCGGACATGTCCTCATGAATGCCGGGATGAGGCGCTGGACAAAAACCAAGCGCACGTCATCGATTCGGGCCCGCCAGGTCGCTGACGAGCAGCGCCTTGATCGTGTGCATCCGGTTCTCCGCCTGGTCGAGGACGAGTGAGGCGGGCCCCCGCAGGACCTCGGTGGTGACCTCCGCGCCCTCCCGGCCGGTCTCGGCCAGCACCGCCGCACCGATCGCGGTACTGCTGTCATGGACCGCGGGCATGCAGTGCAGAAACCGCACATCGGGGTTCTTCGTCGCGGCAAGGACCTGGCCGTCGACGCGGTACGGGGCGAGGGCCGCCAGCTTGGGACGCCAGGAGTCGATCGGCTCTCCGAGGTGGATCCAGGTGTCGGCGTAGACGAAGTCGGCGCCCCGTACGCCCTCCTCGATGTCGTCGGTCTCCGTCACACAGCCGCCCGCACGCGCGCAAATCCGCTCCGCGGTGGCGCGCACGTCCGCCGAACCGCTCATCGCCGCCGGAGCCGCGACGCGGACCGTCATACCGAGCAACGCCCCTGTAATACGGAGCGAGTTGGCCACGTTGGACCGGCCGTCACCGACGAAGGCCAGGCAGATCTCCGCCCATGGTTTGCGGCAGTGCTCCTTGATCGTGAGGAGGTCGGCCAGGGCCTGCGTGGGGTGCCACGGCGGGGTCAGCGCGTTCCACACCGGAACGCCGGCGTGCCGGCCGAGCGTTTCGACGGTGTCGTGATCCGGTCCCCGATAGGCGATGCCGTCGTAGAGTCGCCCGAGGACCATGGCGGTGTCGGCAGCCGATTCATGTACGTCCAGATGGCTCGAACCCGGCCCGAAGTGGGAGACCCGCGCGCCCTGGCCGAAGGCGGCGACCTCGAACGCGGAACGGGTCCGGGTGGAGGATTTGGCGAAGATCAGCGCGATGCTGCGGCCTGTCAGTGCCGGCCATGCGGCCGAGGTCCGATGCGTGGATTTGAGGCGCGCGGCCAGCGCGATCAGTTCCTCGATCCGGTCGGATGTCAGGTCGCTGTCCTTGAGCAGGCCCCGGACCCGGCGTGTGTCTCCCACGTTGTGCGCTCCTTCGGTGAACAAGCACCCATGGCGAATCTCGCGAGAGCGTCCCCTCTTCAACGCACTGTTGAAACAACCGGAACGGCCGTGCGAGCGGGGAGGCGGAAGCCCTCGTGGCGCCGTCTCCGCCGTGTGGCGGAGGTGCCGGTCCCTCCCGTGGGCCGGCGGCGCTGCGAGGAGCTCGCCCGGACGGCGGAGCCATCTCGCTCGGGCGAGCGACGTACGGGGCACGGGCGTTCGCCAGGATCGAGGCGGACCAGATCCCCCTCCCCGATCGGAGAATCATCGTGCTCAGGACGGCCCTTCGGATCACCGCCCTTCTCGCGCTGGCCACCGGGACGACGGCCGCGACCCACGCCGCGTCCGCCGCCGAGGCACCCGGCAAGGCACCCGCCAAGGCGGTCCCGGCCGCCGCGACCACACCGGCCACACCGGCCACCACGACCACCGCCGGCATCAAGGGGTGGGCGCGCATGTACTTCCCCGCCCCCGGCAACGACGTCCAGGTCAGCGTCGACGCCCACGGCACCTACACCTCGATGAGCCCGGTCTTCCCCACCCGCGCCTGGGGCACCTTCCGCATCTCCCACCGGATCGACCAGCCGGACGGCAGACCGCCGTTGACCTACTGGGCGGACTTCAAGGTCGACTGCCTGACCACCGGTGGCCCCACCGCGACCGTGACCGGAACCGTCGTACGCGCCAGCGACAACCCCCGCGACCCGTGGCAGGACATGCTGAAGGACCACGTCCGCATGGGCGTGAGCTTCTACGTCGCCGGCAAGGACGGCGGCCCGAGCCGGATCGGGCTGTCCGGGGAGGCGGGGCGGACGCTGTCGAAGTGCATGGCTCCGGCCGCCGACGCACCGGTGATCAAGGGCGGCTACCGGCTGAAGGGCAAGGGGCCGCTGCACTGAGCCGCCGAGGCCCGGAACCGCTACGGGCCGTCCGCCGACGACTCAGCGCCGCAGGAACTGCTGGCACTGGTACGGCCCGGCGCGGCCGTCCTCACCGACGATGGTCACCTGGACCTTGTCCGGGCGGGTGCCGTGGAGGAGGACCTCGGCACGGGCGAGGGTGCAGACCAGTTGGCCGGTGGCCGGGTCCTGGGGGGAGGCGGTGAAATATCCCGGGGCATTGACGGTGACGTTGCCGTGATCGGCGGTGGCGCTGAAGTTCTCTTCCATGTGGACGAGGTTGGCCAGCCCGTCGGCCCGCTCTTCCGCGGTCGGGCCCGCGATCAACAGCTTGAAGACATCGTTGAGTTCATCGATCGTGACGCCCGGCCGGGGCACCCCGCGCGGTCCGTTGTCGGAGGCGAAGTAGATCCGCATGCCCTGCGAGATCCCGGAGGGGGCGGTGCCGCCGTCCGTGACGCCGGTGGGACGTATGCCGCAGCCCGCGGCGGCGAGGGCGAGTGCGCAGCAGAGGAGGGCGGTGAGGGGGCGCGTCATGAGGGGGCCTCCGTACGGAGCGGTATGCGGAGGGTGAAGACGGCGCCGACGCCCGGGGCCGGGGGCGCGAGGTCGATGGTGCCGCCGTGCAGGCGGGCGTTCTCCAGGGCGATGGCCATGCCCAGGCCGCTGCCCTCGGACCGGGTGCGGGCGCTGTCGGCCTTGTAGAAGCGGTCGAAGACATGGCGGGCGACCTCGGGGGCCAGCCCCGGGCCGTGGTCGGCGACCGAGACGGTCAGCCGGTCGTCCGCCGCCCGTACGGTGACTCTCACCGGGGGCGTGCCGTGCCGCAGGGCGTTGCCGACGAGGTTGGCGACGATGACGTCGAGGCGGCGGCGGTCGAGCCGGGCCCGTATGCCCGGGGGGAGATCGGCCTCCACCCGGTCGGTCCAGCCGCGGGCCGCGAGGGTGGCACGGACCGCCTCGGCCACATCCACTTCGTGCACATGGAGGGTCACGGCCCGGGCGTCGAAGCGGGAGATCTCGATGAGGTCGTCGACGAGCCGGGCGAGCTTCGCGGTTTCGGTGCTGACCGTACGGGCCGCGTGTGCGGTGTCGGGGGTGAGCTGGTCGGCGTCCTCCTCCAGGACGCTGGAGACCATGGTCATGGCGGCGAGCGGGGTGCGCAGCTCATGGGAGACATCGGCGACGAAGCGGCGGGCCAGGGCCTCCTGCTCGCGCAGTTCGCCGACGGTGTGCTCCAGCGCGCCGGCCGTCTCGTTGAAGGTGTGGGCGAGTTCGGCCAGTTCGTCGCGGCCCTTCTCCTCGACCCGGATGCTCAGCTCGCCGGCGGCCAGCCTGCGGGTGGCCCGTGCCAGTCTGCGTACCGGCCGCAGCACCGTACGGGCCGCGAGCAGCGCCAGGACGGCGGCCAGCAGCACCACGGGCACCAGGCCGCCCTGGACGGTGCGCACCAGATCGGCGGCGTCGCGCTCCTCCTCCGCCAGGGAGACGACCGCGAATATCTCGACCCCGGACGGCTGCGCGGAGCCGCCGCGACGGGCCGGTGCGTCGAGGCCGACCGGGGCGCCCAGGACCAGCCAGGGCTTCCCGCCGTGCTCCACCCGCTGGAGAGAGACCCGGGTGTGGGTGCGTACGGCCGCGCGCAGCTCGGGAGTGATCCGGGTCCGGTCGGCGGACGGGTCGGAGGCGGCGGTGAAGTCGCGGTACTGGGCGACGACGAGCGAGCCGCGCACACCGGACGAGACATCGGTGGCGAACCGGGCCATGGTGCGGGGGTCGGTGGGGACGTCGAGCTCGCCGGCCAGCCGCTCGACGCGGTTGCGGAAGTCGTCGACGGCGGCGTTCTGGGCCCGCTTGAGGACCGCGTCGCGCGATTCCCGGTACGCCAGTGCCGTGGCGGTGACCGCGCTGATCAGGGCGACAACGACGACGGTGATGATGAGGCGGCCCCGGAGCCCGTCGAGCCGCGGCAGCCGCGCACGGGCCCGCGCGGCGGTCCCCGCGGCCGTCGTCGGAGCGGAATTCGGAGCGGATTTCGGAGCGGACTGCGCCGTGCCTCTCGCCCTGCTTTTCGCCGTGCTGCTCCTCGTGGTCCTCATCGCGCGCTCACAGCGGCCCGAAGCGATAGCCGAAGCCGCGCACCGTCTGGATGTAGCGCGGTGTGGCGGGGACGTCCTCCAGCTTGGCGCGCAGCCGCCCGACCGCCGCGTCCACCAGCCGGGAATCACCCAGGAAGTCGTGCTCCCAGACGAGTGCAAGGAGTTGCTCACGGCTGAAGACCCGGCCGGGGGAGGCGGACAGCTCCAGCAGCAGCCGCAGCTCGGTGGGCGGGAGCGGGACGGCCGTGCCGTGTTTGGTGACGGTCAGGCCGGCCCGGTCGATGACGAGCCCGGCGAAGTCGTCGCTGTCCGTACGGGTCACCGGACCGGCCCGCCGCAGCGCCGCCCGGATCCGGGCCTCCAGCACCCGGCCGGTGATCGGTTTGACCACATAGTCGTCGGCGCCCGCCTCCAGGCCGCTGACCACATCCAGATCGTCGCCGCGCGAGGTGAGCATGATGATCGGCAGCTGGCCCCGGCCGCGGATGCGGCGGCAGACCTCGAAGCCGTCGATACCGGGCAGCATCAGATCGACCACCGTGATATCGATGCCGCCGCCGCGCGGGCGGGACAGCAGCTTCAGGCCTGCCTCGCCGGTGGCGACGGCCTCGACCTCGTGGCCGTGGCGGCGCAGCACCAGCTCCATTCCGTCCCGTACGGAAGTGTCGTCCTCGATCAACAGCACATGCGGCATGCCGCCGATTATGGGCGAGGGTCTGTGCAGCTCAGGAGTTATCCACAGGGTGAGGATGCGGGCCGGCGGCATTGTTACGTTCTCATCATGCGGCCATGGAGCGACCACCAACTTCGCCCCCGAGGTTGGCCGCATGACCCAGCAGACATCCTCCCGCTCCCGGGCCGCGCGCCTCGCGCTGCTGATCGCCGTACCGGCTCTCGCGCTGACCACTGCCTGCGGCGGCGCCGAGTCGTCAAACGACGGGATTGCCTCCGTCAGCAAGGCGCCCACCACCGACAAGGCCAAGGACGGCCCCGACGCGTCCCAGGGCGGTCAGGCCCAGGGCAAGAGCGCCTTCTACGACGCACAGATGAAGTACGTCCAGTGCATGCGCAAGAACGTCGACAAGGACTTCCCCGATCCCAAGCTGAGCGGCTATCTCGACTGGGCGAAGATCGACGAACTCCAGCAGAAGCCGGGCAACGAGGCGATCGCCAAGGGCGGCAAGGACGGCGTCTGCACGGACGACATGCTGAACGCCACCAAGCTGGAGCCGCGCCGCGACACCCAGAAGGAATACGAGTCGATGCTCGCGCACGCCAAGTGCATGCGCGCCCACGGCGTATCGAAGTTCACCAACCCGCAGTTGCAGGACGGCAATGTCATCCCCGGCGGCGACCCGAACCCCACCTCACCCGAGCTCGGCAGGGACTCGCCCGCGTACAAGCAGGCCCGCGAGGCCTGCAAGGACAAGCTCCTCGACGGCCTGGACGGCATGCAGTGAGCACGGCACGAAAGCGCCGCCGGCTGTGCATCGCGCTGGCGGCGGCGGCCACCGCGACCACGGTGACCGCCGGCGTCATGCTGCTCACCAACACCGGCAAGGACGCCGCGGCCGACGGCCGGCACGCGAAGACGCCGCCCACCACGACCGAGATCACCCGCACCGACCTCGTCCAGAGCAAGACCGTCGACGGACGCCTGGACTACGCGCAGCGCCGGGCGGTGAAGTCCCCGGTGGAGGGCACGATCACCAAGGCCGCCGAGCCGGGGAGGACCGTGTCGCTGGGGCAGCGCCTGTACGAGCGCGATGCCCGGCCGGTGGTTCTCCTCTACGGCTCGACACCGATGTTCCGCGCGATGAAGGCCGGCGACCGTGGCCCGGACGTCCTCCAACTGGAGCGCAACTTGCGCGACCTGGGGTTCGGCTCCCGGCTGTATGTGGACGTCCGCTACGACGAGGCCACCAAGGCCGCCGTCAAGGCCTGGCAGAAGTCCCTGGGCGTGACCGAGGCGAACGGCGAGATCGGCAAGGGCGACATCGTCTTCCAGCGCGGCCCCGTGCGGGTGGTGTCCGCCGACGCCGCCCTCGCCGACGGGATCGGCCCGGACAAAACGGTGCTGACGGTCGCCTCCACCAAGCCGGTCGTACGGGCCTCGCTCGACAAGGCCGACCGGGCGCTGGCCGCCAAGGGCACCAAGGTGGAGATCGCCCTGCCCAGCGGCGGTAGCCGGCGCGGCAAGGTCAGCGGCGTCGTTGCCCCGCAGGACTCCGGGGCCGCCGAGGGCGGTGCCTCCGGTTCCTCGTCCGATGACGGTGCCGAGGTCGAGATCACTCTCGACGGCGGCGGCAAGCTCCCGCCGAAGGACCAGCAGGGCACCTTGAGCGTGAAGTTCGTCAGTGAGAGCCGTAAGGACGTACTGACGGTTCCGGTCGAGGCGGTCGTCGCGCTGCGCGAGGGCGGCTACGGGCTGGAGGTGGTCCAGGGCGCGAAGACGCACATGGTGCAGGTCGAGACCGGTCTGACGGCCGACGGCCGGATCGAGGTCAGCGGCGCCGGTCTGGCCGAGGGCATGAAGGTCGGAGCGGCCGAGCAATGACCCCGGCTCCGACCGACCGGGCCATGACCCCGGCCCCGACCGACCCGGCAATGCCTCCGGCCGTGATCGAACTGCGGGGGGCCACGAAGTCGTACCCCGGCGGTGTGCACGCCCTGCGGGGCGTCGACCTCCGCGTGGCGCAGGGCGAACTGGTCGCCATCGTCGGCCCCTCCGGCTCCGGGAAGTCCACCCTGCTCAACCTGCTCGGCACCCTCGACCGGGCCACCTCGGGCGAGGTCCGGGTGGCCGGCTACGACGTGAACCGGCTGTCCGACGCCCAGCTCTCCGCACTGCGCGCCCGGCACATCGGCTTCGTCTTCCAGCACTTCCACCTAGCTCCCGGCCGCAGCGCCCAGGACAATGTCGCGGACGGCCTGCTGTACGGCGGGGCGGGGCTGCGGGAGCGCCGCGCCCGAGCCCGTACGGCCCTGGAGGAAGTGGGGCTCGGGCACCGCATCGATCACCTCGCCCACCAGCTCTCGGGCGGCGAGAAGCAGCGGGTGGCCATCGCCCGCGCGCTGGTCGGCGACCCCGACCTGCTGCTCGCCGACGAGCCGACCGGTGCGCTGGACACCGCCTCCGGCGCGCTGGTCATGAACCTCATCCGCCAGCTGCACGCAGCCGGCACCACTGTCTGCGTCATCACCCACGACAACGACATCGCCGACTCGCTGCCCCGCCGAATCCGCTTCCGCGACGGCGAGATCGTCGACGATTCCGGTCCCCCCGGCCCATCCGGCTCCCCTGCGGAGCACACCGACTCCCCCGCGGAGCACACCGAGGAGGTGCCCCGATGAGCGGCCCCGCACTGCGGCCGGCCCGGCTCTCCCCGGCCGACATCCTGCGTACGGGCGCGAGCGGCCTGCGCACCCGCCGTACCCGCGTCGTCCTGTCCGCCCTCGGCATCGCGATCGGTATCGCCACCATGGTCGCGGTCGTCGGGCTGTCCACCTCCAGCCGCGCCGATCTGCTCGCCCGGCTGGACCGGCTCGGCACCAATCTGCTCACCGCCGAGGCCGGCCGGAACGCGCTCGGCCAGGACGTCAAACTCCCCAAGAGCGCGGTGGCGATGGTCGAGCGGATCGGCCCGGTCCAGCACGCCACCGCCACCGGCGCGGTCGACGCCCGGGTGCGGCGCAGCGACGCCGTACCGGAGGAGCTGGCGTCGGGCGTCACGGTCCAGGCCGCCCGCCCCGATCTGCTCGATGCCCTCAACGCCCGTGTAGACCAAGGCAGTTGGCTTAACCCCGCCAGTGAACGGCTGCCCACCGTCGTACTGGGCTCGGTGGCCGCGGAGCGCCTCGGCCTGACCGCGCCCGGCGCCAAGATCCTGCTGAACGACCGGTGGTACGTCGTCACCGGAATCCTCGCTCCCATCGAGCTCGTGCCGACCCTGGACCGCACCGCCCTGGTCGGATACCCCTCGGCCGAGCGCTACTTGGGCTTCGACGGCCATCCGACCACCGTCTTCGAGCGCTCCACGGACGCCTCGGTGGAGGCGGTCCAGGGGGTCCTGGCCCGTACGGTCAGTCCCGGCGACGAGGGTTCGGTGAAGGTCTCCCGCCCCTCCGACGCCCTCGCGGCCAAGGCGGCCACCGACAAGGGGCTGACGACGCTGATGCTGGGGCTGGGCGCGGTGGCGCTGCTGGTCGGCGGGGTGGGCGTGGCCAACACCATGGTCATCTCGGTGCTGGAGCGCCGGTCGGAGATCGGGCTGCGCCGCGCCCTCGGCGCGACGCGAGGCTCGATCCGCATCCAGTTCCTCACCGAATCGCTGCTGTTGTCGGCGCTCGGCGGCACAGCGGGTGCGGCACTGGGCGCCATCGCCACATTCGCCTTCGCCCGCACGCAGGGGTGGATCGCCGTGGTGCCGCCCTGGTCGCTGGCCGGCGGCCTGGGCGCCACCCTCGTGATCGGCGTCGTCGCGGGCCTCTATCCGGCCGTACGGGCCTCCCGGCTGCACCCCACCGTCGCGCTCAGCGCGAGCTGACCGTGTTCGGGGCGAAGGATGAGACAGCGGGCCTTCCGACCGCTCGGGCAGGGGAACGTGAGGTCGGCAGGCGTGCTCCATGGCCGCCTTCGGAGTCCCAGACCGACACCAGGGACAGTTCGATCTCCTCCGCGATCCGGCGTTGTTCGGCTGCGTCCAGCAGGCCGCTCGCGGTGAGGGTGCCCAGAGGATCGGCGGCCTCGGCCATCAGCCGGGCGGCTGTGGCGGGGCCGGTCTCCGGAGGGATCACCAGCAGGTCCCAACGGCCGGTGGTGTAGGAGAGCAGCAGCAGCTTGTGGGGATCTTGCTCGGCCTTGAACCATCCGACGCTCACCACATGCCCGTCGACGGGCACCTTCCGTGGGATGACCGGCCAGAACGTGGGGTTCACCGTGACGTGGGTGATCCGCCCCCACAGCGGGTCGAGTACGGCCGTCAGCGCGGGAAGTTCCGCCGTGAGGTCACGGGAGCGGGGCCACCACGCACCGTCGAGCAGAGCCGGAGCGGTGCCGGCCGGCGCCAGCATGAGCCGGAGGGGCAGCGAAGAGGTCCGGTCTTCGGCCGCGGGCGTATACAGCTTGGTCGTGGTCATGACGCGGACCCTGCCCCGGGCCGACCTGGACCGGCCCGGTGTCGTGAATCGCCGAAAACGACAGGAGCGTGAAAGCTGGTGTGCGAAGTGCCCTCGGTAACTCCAGATTACTCCTGGTAAGGCACTCTTGTGGTCAGCCGAGGAAGGACAGCCGGACGTGGCATTCGGAGCCGTCCCGGCTGGTGTTCACCAGCACCACGGACTGCGCGGCCCCCAGCTCCAGCTCACCATCGACCACGGGCAACGTGGCGTGCGGTGGTACCAGAGCCGGGAGCACGAGGCCACTGCCGTGGCGGTCCCGCCAACGTGCGTCCGCGGGAAGAATGTCGCGGAGCGCCGCCAGCAGGTCATCGTCACTGCCCGCGCCGGTCTCGATGATGGCGAGGCCGGACGTCGCGTGGGGGGTGAAGACGTTCAGCAGTCCGTTTCGCCCGTGAGCGGCCTCCCGGAGGAACGCGGTGCATGCGTTCGTCAGATCGTGCATGGTCTCGGTGGAGCCGGTGGTGAGGGTGATTGCGCGGGTGGTGAAGGTGCCAGCCATGGTTCACCGGTACCCGTCACGGAGCAAAAGCTCTAACGGCCGGATGGGTTGTTCCTCCGGGGGCTCCGCCGCGCCGGGGCACGAGAGATCATCCGGCCCGCCCTCGTACCCGCTGATGCAGCCCGCCGTCCGGAGCGGTCCGAGCAGGTCCGGCACGGCGGATCGAGGTCAGCGCGGTGCGGCGAGGTCCTGGGTCCACCAAGGGCCTCCCGTGCCGTGGACGACACCGATGCCGACCGCGGTGAATTTGCAGTCGAGCAGGTTGCCACGGTGCATGGCGTCGCCCATCCAGTCGTTCACCGCCGCCTCAGCGGTCCGCGGACCGCGGTCGAGGTTCTCGCCCCAGCTGCTCCACGGGTATCCGGCGGCGGTGATCCGTTCGTCGGGGCCGGTGCCGTCCGGCGTGTCGTGCTCGTAGTAGTCGCGTGCCGCCATGTCGGCGGAGTGCCGCTGGGCCGCGGCGTGCAGCCTCCGGTCTATACGGAGCGGACCGCAGCCGGCCTGTGCGCGGTGGCGGTTGATGAGCGCGGTGGCCTGTTCCTCCAGGTCGGGCGGGGTGGCCGACGGGGTGGTGGGCGGCGGGGCGGACGGGGTGGGCGAGGCGCTGGCGGTGCGCGACGGTGTCGGTGTGGGCGTGGGGCGGGGCGCCGGTGTGGACGCGGCCACGGTGTGTGCCGCCTTCGGCCGGGCCTTCTGCTCGTCCCGGGGCGTACCGGAAGACCACCACAGGGCGGCGATGACGGCCACCGCGAGCGCCGCGGTCCCCGCGACGGCGGTGCCCTTGGCAACCCGGCGCGGACGGGGCGGTCGCTTCGGCACATGGTGTCCGCCGTGGCCGGCAATTCCCGGGTGCCCCGGGGCCGCGGTCGTCGTCGCGGTCGCGGCGGCGGGGGCGTGCAGAACGGTGTGCGGGGTGAGGTGCGCGGGCAGCGGCAGCAGGGCGAGGCCGGCCAGCAGCCCCTCGGCGGGCAGAAGGCCGTTCCAGTGCTCCGAGCAGTTCGTGCACCCGCGCGCATGGCGGGCTATGCGTTTGCGCCACAGGGCGCTGGGTTCGTTGTCCCAGGTGGCGGTCAGCTGGGCGAGTTCGGGGCACGGGGGATTTCCCGCGAGAGCGCGGACGACGACACGGCCGGCCTCCAGCTGCTGCTTCATCCGCTGCACACGGACCGCCGTATGACGTGTCCCGCTGCCGATGGCGGCGGCGAGTTCCGGTCTGCTGATCTCCCCGGCGGCCTCCAGCCACCACAGGGACAGCAGCGCCCGGTCCCCCTCGTCCAGCCAGCGGGTGGCCGCGGCCACCTCACGACGCTGGCCGGTCAACCCCAGTTTCAAGATGGTCAGGTCCACGAAATCGGCGGAGCGGTCGGCCCGTTCCGGCGTCTGGTCCAGGCCGACGACGGGTGTCTTGTGGCTGACCGTCCAGCGGCGCCGTACCTGGTTCATGGCGATCGCCACCAGCCAGGAACGGAAGGACGCCGGCTCCCGTAGATCCGGCAACGACTCCAGGACGCGCAGCATGGTCTCCTGCACCACGTCGTCAACGTCGGCATGGCCGTCCAGCGCCCGGCCCACGACGTTGTAGATCAGTGGCAGGTACGAGGCGACCAACTGCTCCCGGGCATGTTCGTCCCCGGCCTGGGCAGCCTCGACGGTCGCCGTACCGTTTTCCTGCTTCACGCCTCTTCGGTCCTGTTCATCCGTGTGCACCTTCATGGCCCCCGTGCTCAGGTGACCTGTCGGATTCACCGCGATAACAGAAAAACGTACGTGGATTCGGAACGCCGTCGTGGCGCGGCCCCGTGGGAGGCCTCATCGGACAGTACGCAGGACAGCCCCCGTCGAGCAGCCCGCGCCAGGCAGCCCGCGGGCGGCCGCGCAAAATCTTTGGAGCACTTTCCGTTATCCGGGCCCCCACCCTGGATCTCCCCTGTGTGGCCCGCACAACGGCGGACCGCAGACCCACAGCCCCCCACCGGCCCACCGGCCCCAGGGCCGCACAGGAAACGGAACCATGGACAACAACAACAACAACAACTACAACTACAACTACGACGACGACCTTCGGCCGGCACCGCGCGACGAGACGCCGACCGGGACCGGCCACCGATCCGGCGAGCCCGCCTCGCACCGCCGTTCCGCCGCGCCCCGTCCCGGCGGCCGGCACGGGCGGAACGGCGGGACCCACCGCGCCGGCACCGGCGTTCTCCGGCGGAAGACGACGCTGCTGGCGGTGACGGCCGCGATCGCCGTGGGCTGCTCCTGCCTGGTGCTGATACGTCCCGGCTCCGGCTCCGACCAGGCGCTCGCGGCGGATCAGTCCGTGCCGGCGCCGCCCACGCCGACCGCCTCCGCTCCCACCGCATCGGGAGGTGCCTCGCACTCTCCCCGCCGTCACAAGGCGTCGGCCTCCGCCTCCGCCACCGAACGCCACGGCAAGCGGCACGCCTCCCCCCGGCCGCGGACGGCCCACCCCGAGAAGAGCTCGAAGCCGGTCAACACGACGCCCCGCACGTCCCGCGTCGAGTCCGGAGCGGGCGCCCCTGCCCAGGCCGGACCGCGGGCCGCGACCGGCACCGCCGCGCAGTTCGCCCAGAAGATCGTCGACCTGGTCAATGCCCAGCGGGCCCAGCACGGTTGCGGCCCGCTCACCGTCGACCCCCACCTGCAGGCCGCGGCGCAGGCCCACTCGGACGACATGGCCGCCCGCAACTACTACGAACACAACACCCCGGAGGGCGTCGACCCCGGAACCCGCATGACCAATGCCGGATTCCGGTGGAACAGCTGGGGCGAGAACATCTTCAAGAGCCCCAAGGACCCGGCCACGGCGATGGACGGCTGGATGAAGAGCCCCGGACACCGCGACAACATCCTCAACTGCTCCTACAAATCCACCGGTGTGGGCGTCAATCTCAGCTCCAACGGCCCGTGGTGGACCCAGGACTTCGCCACACACTCCTGACCCATGACGAGTGCCAAGGCCCCCCGGGCGTTCCTCCTACTCAAGCGGTGCCGAGCGCCTTCCGTACCGCGTCGAGGACCGCGGTGTCGTCCGCGCCCAGGCCGCGGGCCGCGCTCGTGAACTCCCGTGCCAGGGTGGCCAGTCGGACGGTGTCCAGCCGTGCGGTGCCCGCGGGCAGGGGGGCCACCCTCGTCCCCGCACCCCTACGGGTGCGGATCAGAGCGGCTGCCTCCAGCTCCCGGTACGCGCGTGCCACCGTGCCGGCTGCCAGGCCGAGGTCCGCGGCGAGCTGGCGTACGGGAGGCAGCCGCTCGCCCTCGGTCAGCCGGCCCGTGGTGATCAGTGCGGCGAGCTGGGCGCGGATCTGCTCGTACGGAGGAACGGACGAGGTGGTGTCCACCCGTACGGACGGCGCGGTCACCGCCGGGTCGCCCGGGGTGCGGCGACGGTGCACAGGCACCACAGCGCGGTGACCAGGGCGACGAGACCCACCGGGTAGAGAAGCCACTGTCCTGCGGTGCCGGGCAGGCCGTCGCACGTCAGCCTGCTCAGGCTCCCGGCGGCCGTGACGGCCGTGCCGGCCAGGGGCACCGCGACCAGCAGGCCCCATGCGGCCGTGATCGCCAACGCCCGGTCCCGGCGCTGCTGTTCCTCGCCGGGGCGGTGCGCGATGCGCCGCAGGGCCCAGCCGCAGGCCGCACTGCCGAGGGCGAGCGAGAGGAGAACCGGAAGGCCGTAGTAGAGGCCCGGCCAGGGGCTGGCGGCCTCGGTCCTGCCCTGGCAGGCGACTGAGAGCGAGCGCCCGGCGCGCCCCAGGTCGTCCGGCGACGCGACCGCGGCCGCCGCCGTCAGCAGGACGACGAGCAGGGCGGCCTGTCCCAGGAGCAGCCGGGCCATCCGGGGCGGCAGATAGTCCGGGATCCGGCGCGGAGCGAGCCCCGCGGTGCGTACGGCTTCCTGCGGACGGGGCGTCAGCGCGTCGCCCAGCAGCACGCCGCCCACCGCGCACAGCCCGAACGCGGAGAGGGCGTACAGGATCCCCACGCCGAGGTCCTGGCCCACGGTGGCCACCTGGCTTGCGGCCACGACGCCGGCGGCGAGTCCGGCCCAGCGGGCGAAGTGGTGGGCGCGGGCCCGGAGGCGTGTTTCGGGTGGGACGGTGTCGAGCATGAGGATCCCCCGGTGGGCGGTAAGTGGTGAGAGCCACTTGTATCAAGTGGTGAGTACAAGATGTCGCACCCCGGGGGTTTGTGTCAATCGCTTGATACAAGCCGCGCGGGCGGCCCGGTCTCCCTCTCCCGGCACAGCGGCCTCTGCCTTTGGGCAGAGGCGGGTCGCCCCCAAGGAGCAGGGAAACCCCGTGCGGAGCCCCCGATAATCGGCGTTATGTCGTCCAGCGCCCCACCCGTCACCGAGAACCGCCCTGCCTGGAGCCTCTTCGCCGGGCCCGGGGAGCGCGGGCGGCAGCTGTGGCGCGCGGCGGGCGAGGTGGTCCTGGCCGGGGCGCTGGTGCTGCTCATCCACAAGGGCGAGTCGACGGTCGACGCCAGGCTGGCGGGCGGGGCGGCGGCCCTGGGACTCATCGGCATCGCTCTGGTGCTGGTGCGGCGCCGGTTCCCGGTGGCGAGTGTGCTCGGGCTGGCCGCGCTGATGGGGGCGGTGCCCGCCGTGGCGATGCTGACCGCGGTGGCCGCCTACACCGCGACCCGGCAGCTGGAGACGCGGCGGCGGCGTGTCGGCCTGCTGCTCGTGGCGGCCGCCACGGCGATGGTGACCTGCGCGGCGTGCGCGCCCCAACTGGGGCTGGGCAGCCGGTCGTTCGGTCTGGCGCTGGGTGCGGTGCTCGCCGCCACCACGGTCGTCGTGCCCGGGCTGGTCGGCGTCGCCGCGGGGCAGCAGGACCGGCTGCTGCGGGCGTTGCGGGAGCGCGCGGCCGCCGCCGAGGAGGCGCGGCGGCTCGCGGACAGCGAGTCGCGGATGCGTGAGCGGTCGCGTATCGCCGCGGAGATGCACGATCTGGTCGGGCACCGGCTCAGCCTGATCTCCCTGCGTGCGGGCGGACTGGAGATGGCGCTGCTCAAGGAGGCGCCCGAGCTGGGGGACGAGGCCGCTCTGGTGCGCCGTGCCACCCGCGACGCGATGCAGGAGCTGCGGGAGGCGCTGGGGGTCCTCGGCCCGCTGGGGCGGGACACCGGCACCGACGCGCTGACCGACGCGACGGGCACCCGTGCGGACATCGAGGCGCTGGTCGAGGAGTCGCGCGGCGGCGGCATTCCCGTCGCGTTCTCCTGGGAGGGGCCCGATCTCGACGCCCGGCCGGCCCGGGTGCGGCGGGCGGTCCACCGCGTGGTGCGCGAGTCGCTCACCAACGTCCACCGGTACGCGGCCGGGGCCCATGTGACCGTCGCCGTCCGCCACGCCGACGAGCGGGTGGAGGTACGGGTGCGCAACGGCGTACCGCCCGTGCCGCCCACCGCCACGACCGGGCTCGGCTCCGGACGCGGGCTGACCGGGCTGCAGGAGCGGGTGGCGCTGCTCGGCGGCGGCCTGGAGGCGGGCCGGACGCCCGGTGGCGGCTTCGCCGTGGCGGCCGGTATCCCCGCCGACCCCGGGCCCGGCGCGGAGACGGCGGACGCGGCCCCGTACGACAGCAGACCGGCCGCCGTCGACGGGCCCGGCAGCAGGCTCTCCACCCTCCAGCGGCGCCTGGCCGGCGCCGTCACCGGGCTGCTCGGCCTGGCGGGGGTGGGCGTGATGATGCTGTTCGGGGTCGTGCTGGTGGACCAGGCGCACTACGGTCCCGAGTACCGGACCCCCGAGAAGCCCCGGGTGGGGATGGCCAGGGAGCGGGTGGAGCGCGCCGTGGCACCGGACGACCACGGGGCACGCGCGGCCGCCGCCGGGCGCGAGCCGCCGCGGCCGGCTTCCGCCACGGACTGCCTGTATCCGTACCCGGGCGGGATTCCCAAGGGCGGCCGGCTGGAGATCGTCCGTTACTGCTTCCGGCACGACATCTTGATCGCCATCGACCGTTTCACGGTCCCCATGGTGACCGAAAAGGCGACCGAACCACCCCGTGGGAGAAGGACGCATGACTGACCAGGCCAACTCCGCCGACCCCGGGGCGGGTTCCGCGATCCGGGTGCTGCTCGCCGACGACGAGGAGATGATCCGGCACGGCGTCCGGCTGATCCTCCGGCACGCCGACGGCATCGAGGTGGTGGCCGAGGCGGCCAACGGCGCCGGGGCCGTCCGGCTCGCCGCCGAGCACCGGCCCGATGTGGTGCTCCTCGACATCCGTATGCCCGTACTCGACGGGCTCGCGGCCGTCGAACCGCTGGTCGCCCTCGACCCCGCGCCGCAGGTGGTCATGCTCACCACCTTCGGCGACGAGGAGAACGTCCTCCGGGCCCTGCGGGCGGGCGCCACCGGCTTCCTGCTCAAGGACGAGGGGCCGCAGGAGCTGATCAGCGCGGTACGGGCGGCGGCCGCGGGGGACGCGGTCCTCTCGCCCGGCGTCACCGGGACCGTCGTCCGGCGGATGCTGAGCGGCGGGGCCGGCGCCGGGGCCGCCGCCCCGGACAGCAGGGTGGCGGGGCTGACGGACCGGGAACGGGAGGTGCTGGTCATGCTGGGGGAGGGGCTGTCGAATTCGGAGCTCGGCAGGCGCCTCGGCATCGGTGTGGGGACGGTCAAGTCCCATGTCCGCTCGATCCTGGGGAAGACGGGGTGCGGCAGCCGGGTACAGGCGGCACTGCTGGCACACCAGGCCGGGCTCATGGGCTAGGGGGTGTCCGCCCGATCTGTTCGGTGCGGGTGACCGCACGCAGCCCGCCGACGGCAAGGACGATCAGCAGAACAAAGGCCGCGAGGGCGGTGAGCGTGCGCATGGTGTTGAACAGCTCCCAGCGCCGCAGGATCTCCGCGTGGTCGGCCGGGGCCGAGGTGAGCGCCCATTGCTTGATCCGGCCGTTGATCGGCACATTGCCGAACCGGGTTATCAGGAAGGACGCGAGGGCCAGCAGACCTGCCGCACCCGAGAGCAGTCGGGCGCGGCCGCCTGTCAGGACGGCGAGCGTCAGGGAACTCAGGATCGACGCGCCCATCGCCGCCTGCATGGTGATGCCGTTCATCTTCATCAGTTCGGCGTGGAATGACAGCCGCATGTCGAGCGGTACGGCGTTGAAGGTGGGGACGAGGTTGGCCGCGCCGTAGCCGAACGCGCCGGTGAGCAGGCCGGTGGAAAGCAGGGCGAATCCCTGGACGAGTCTGATGCGCATGTCGTCGGCTCCAGCGGGTCGGCTTTGGGGGCGGGTGAGTTGCCCGTGGCTTCGGCCCCGGCAGGTGATGAGCCGGGCGCCGGGGCTGCCGCCGGCGCAGGGCTCGGCGGCATCTCCACGGCTCCCAGGGTCGTCGGGTGTCCGCCATAAGTCCAAGATCTTGAACGTCTGGCATCCAGAACCAGCTGTTCTGGATCCTCGGCAGCCGCGGTACTTCGGCACTGTGGTGCCGAGGACAGGGCCTAAGGCCGTCGGATCTCTCTTTGGGCAGAGAGGCCATGGTCCGTGAGGGCGACACGGCCGCGGCGGGTCCGCCCTTCGGCGGGTGGTGCGATCCCGACCTGAGAGCGACGTGTACGGGGGTGCGCCGCGGCCACGATGGTCGGGAGTTCCGCGCCGCTTCCAGGAGTGCCCATGTCGCAGCCTGCCACCCTGACCACCGGCCTTCGGGCCCCCTCCGGCTTCGCCGCCCGTGCGACGGAGCTGACCAAGGTCTACGGCGAGGGCGAGACCCGCGTCGTCGCGCTCGACTCGGTCTCCGTGGAGTTCGGCCGCGGCCGGTTCACCGCGATCATGGGCCCTTCCGGCTCCGGCAAGTCGACGCTGATGCACTGCATGGCGGGGCTCGACTCCCTCTCCGCCGGCTCGGCCCGGATCGGTGACACCGAGCTGTCCGGCCTGGGCGACCGTCAGCTCACCACACTCCGCAGGGAGAAGATCGGCTTCGTCTTCCAGGCGTTCAACCTGCTGCCCACGCTGAACGCCCTGGAGAACATCACGCTGCCGATGGACATCGCCGGCCGCAGGCCCGACCAGGAGTGGCTGGAGCTGATCGTGGGGACCGTCGGCCTGGCCGGGCGGCTGCGGCACCGCCCCTCGCAGCTCTCCGGCGGCCAGCAGCAGCGCGTCGCCGTGGCCCGCGCGCTGGCCGGCCGACCGGAGATCATCTTCGCGGACGAGCCGACCGGCAACCTCGACTCCCGTTCCGGCGCGGAGATCCTGGGCTTTCTGCGGGATTCCGTACGCGAGTTGGGGCAGACGGTCGTGATGGTCACCCACGACCCGGTGGCCGCCTCCTACGCGGACCGGGTGGTCTTCCTCGCCGACGGGATGCTCATCGACGATCTGCCCGCCCCCACCGCCGAGGCCGTGCTCGACCGTATGCGGCTCTTCGACACCGAGGGACGGACGAGCTGACGCGCCCCGCTCGCACGGCTTTCCCGCTCGCACCGCTTCCCTCCCGTACGGCCTCCCTCCCGCACCGCTTCCCTCCCGTACGGCTTCCCTCCCGCACGGCCTCCCTGTCCCGACCGCGTACCTCCTGGACTGGCTCCGACATGCTGCGTACAGCCCTGCGCAACGTCCTTGCGCACAAAGCCCGATTGGTCATGACCGCGCTCGCGGTCCTGCTGGGCGTCGCCTTCGTCTCCGGCACCCTCGTCTTCGGTGACACCGTCGCGAGCGCCTTCCGTAACGCCGCCGCCATGAGCCTCAAGGGCGTGGCCGTCTCCGTACAGGCCCAGGAGCTGCCCGGTGCCGATGCGGCGGGCGGCACGGACGGCAGGCGGACCACCGTCCTCGACGCCGCGCTGGCGCGGAAGATCGGCCGGCTGCCCGGCGTCGCCTCGGTGCGCCCCACCGTCAACGGCGCGGCCACCTTGGCCGCCAAGGACGGCCGCCCGGTCAACGCCGACAACAACTGGCAGAACCTGGCCACCAACTACCTGCCCGGCAAGGACGGCAAGGACGGCCACTTCCCGCTGAAGGAAGGCCGCGGCCCCACCGCCGAGGGCGAGCTGGCGCTGGACGCCAAGACCGCCGAGAAGGCCGGCTACCGGATCGGCGACACCGTCCGCTTCGCCACCGACGGGCCCGCCCTGACCAAGAAGCTGGTCGGCATCGTCTCCACCGACGACCCGCGGGTCACCGCCGGCGGCACCCTCACGCTCTTCGACACCACGACCGCGCAGCAACTGTTCGTCCACCCCGGCCAGNGGTCACCGCCGGCGGCACCCTCACGCTCTTCGACACCACGACCGCGCAGCAACTGTTCGTCCACCCCGGCCAGTTCGACGAGATCGTGGTCGCGGCCCAGGACGGCACCGACGACCGCGCGCTGACCGACCGGGTGCGGGCGCTGCTCCCCGGCAAGGGCGCCAAGGCCACCAGCGGCGCCGACCTGGCCGCCGAACAGTCCGCCCAGATCACCAAGCACACCAGGTCCCTCACCAAGACGCTGCTGGTCTTCGCCGGTATCGCGCTGTTCGTCGGCGCGTTCATCATCGCCAACACCTTCACCATGCTCATCGCCCAGCGCAGCCGCGAGATCGCGCTGATGCGGGCCGTGGGCGCCTCGCGCCGCCAGGTCGTACGCTCCGTCCTCGTCGAGGCCGCCCTCCTCGGCCTCATGGCCTCGGCCACCGGATTCGCGCTCGGCCTCGGCATCGCCGCCGCCATGCGCCCGCTGCTCAACGCGACCGGTGCCGGGCTGCCCGACGGACCGCTGGTCATCTCGCCCGTGACCCTTGCCTGTTCGCTCGCGGTCGGCGTCCTCGTCACCGTACTGGCGGCCTGGCTGCCGTCCCGCAAGGCCGCGAAGATCGCCCCCGTGGCGGTGCTCAGCAGCGTCGACCAGGCCCCGCCGGCCCGCGCCCTGGTGGTCCGCAATGTGCTCGGCACCCTGCTCACGGGGGCCGGGGCGCTGGTGATGCTGTACGTCTCCACGCTCAAGACGAGCAAGGAGTCGAACCTGATGATCGCCATGCTCGGGGGCACACTGACCCTCGGCGGCATGATCGTGCTGGCCCCGCTGCTCTCCCGGCCGCTGATCACCCTGGCCGGCAGGGCCACCACCCGCCTCTTCGGCATCAGCGGCAAGCTGGCCAAGGAGAACGCGCTGCGCAACCCGCGCCGCACCGCCGCCACCGCCTCGGCCCTGATGATCGGGCTCACCCTGATCACCGGTCTGACCGTCGGCGGGTACTCCGCCCAGCGCGCCATGGACAAGGCGGCGACCGAGGGCCTGGCCGCCGACTACAAGGTCTCCAACAGCTCCTTCACCGGACTCGACGCGGGCATGGCCGACAAGGTCGCGCGGGTGCCCGGCGTTGCCGCGGCGGTCCCCCTCACCTCGGCGGGGTTCGACACCAAGGGCGGGTTCGCCCTGATCACCGGTACGGACCCGAAGGCGTTCGGCCGGACCGCGGAGCTCGACATCCGCGCCGGCTCGCTGCGCGACATCGGCCCCGGGAAGATCGCGGTCTCCGACGAGTTCGCCGCGAAGGCCGGCCTCGAAGTCGGCGACACCATCGACGCCGAGATGAACGCCGGCAAGGCCGAGAAGAAGAAGCTGACGGTCGTCGGCGTCTACGCCAAGACCCACGCCGCGGAGGAGGCACTGGGCACGCTCGCCGACGTGCTCCCGTACTCCGGCACCAAGAAGCTCGACAAGGTGCTGGTCAAGGCCGCGCCCGGCAAGGCCACGGGCCTTGAGCGGAAGATCCGCGCCGCGCTCGGCGACAGCCCGCTGCTGAAGGTCCAAAGCCGCGAGCAGCTCCTCAAGACGGACGGCGGCTCGATCGCCATGGCCCTCAACATGATGTACGGGCTGCTCGGCATGGCCGTCGTCATCGCGGTGCTCGGCGTCGTCAACACCCTGGCCATGTCGGTCTTCGAGCGCACCCGTGAGATCGGCATGCTGCGGGCCATCGGCCTCGACCGCTCCGGGATCAAGCAGATGGTCCGGCTGGAGTCGGTGGTGATCTCGCTGTTCGGCGCGGTGCTCGGGATCGGCACGGGGACCTTCCTGGCCTGGGCCGGAGGCGGTCTGATGACGTCGTCGATGGAGACGTACGAGACGGTCCTGCCGTGGGGGCGGCTGGGGATCTTCCTGGCGCTGGCGCTGGTGATCGGGGTCCTGGCCGCGATCTGGCCGGCCCGCCGGGCGGCCCGCCTGAACATGCTGCGCTCGATTCAGTCGAGTTGAGCCACGCGGCGCAAGCGGGGCTGCCCGCACAGAACGTGCCCTGCGACGGATCCGGCGGCGGCTTCTCGACGAGCAATGCCGCCTCCTCCATGGACCGTCAGGGCCCCTACCGGCGCGGCCCGACAAGCGGCCCGCGCCCGACCGAAAGGAAGAAGGAGATCCACATGTCGAAAACACCACGCACAAACCCCGCGCAAGGCCGAAGGAGCGGCAGCCTGGTGGCGGCCGCACTCGCCACCACCTTCCTCACCGGCGTCTCGCTGATCGGCTCCCCCACCGCTGCCCACGCCGAGGACGGCCCGTCGGGCGTCGACACCTACACGTACGAGGCTGACCAGGACGTCCTCAAGGCGATGGAGAAGTGGGCACCCGTCAACAGCTCGGAGAGCGTGATGGGTTACCCGAAGGGACTGGACAAGGACAAGGACGGCAACGTCAAGGCCGTCACCCTGGCGGACGCGAAGAAGACCTACGACCCCGACCAGGCGATCACCGACGCCAAGAACGCCGCGCAGCAGTACGCGGCCAATGACAAGAACCCCGAGCCGCTCCGCGAGAGCGCCAGGAAACTGACCGACGGCTGGCCCGAAGGGGCGAAGCCCACGACCAACGACATCCGTCAGAACACCAAGGACGATGTGGTGCCGTCCGGCGGACAGACCGCCGAGCAGTACTGCGGCATGGTCAACAAGGACCCGAAGCACCCGGCGTACGGACAGACGGCGCCGTGCGTCTTCGTCGGGAAGCTCGACGAGAAGTACCCGGTGCGGGGGGCCAGTGACGCCATGGCGGGCGAGGGGAAGCTCACCTACAAGGTCTCGGCGTCCGTCACCGACGAGAAGAGCGTGACGGAAGGCTGGTCGGCGGGCGGCAAGATCACGCCCAAGATCATCAGCAAGGACGCGGCCGAGGTCGGCGCCGAGGCCAGCTTCACCTACAGCTACGCCTCCACCTCCCTCAACAGGGTGCAGAACACACTGGAGACGGCGGCCGAGATCAGCGTGCCGAAGGACAAGAGGGGCTACCTGGAAGGCCGGGCCAACGGCGCGTACTACACCGGCTACCTCGTCCTCCGCGACATCGACAGCAACAACCAGGAGGCCGTGGTGGCCGTACCCGCCCGGGTCTACGTCCAGGCGCCCGACACCACCACACCGGTCACCTGGTTCAAGCGCCTGACCCCCGCGTAGGACACCCCGCCCAACGGCCTCTTCACACCCACCGGCCGGCCCCCCTGCCGACCCCCATGCGGCAGAGGACCGCGGTCAGGCGATCCGGCCGCACGGAGTGATGTCGCCCTCCATGGCTCCTACAGGGTGGCCATGGAGGGCGATGCCGCAACGGCGGGACTTTCGTCGTTGTGCTCCGCGACGAAAGGCGGTGTCGTCGGCGCGCGGGGTTGCCTAACGTGGCCGCGTGACACATGTGGAACGTACGGGCTCTGCGATACGGGCTCGCCAGGCGTCGGCGGCGAGGTTGCGCTCGGCGTCCCGGCGGATGGCCGACCCGGTCAGGGCTCTCTTCAATCCCGGGATGTGGCCTCCGGGGCGCATCGTGGGCGAATCGCTGCTGAGCGTGGTGCTGGGGATGCTGGCGGCGGGTGTCGAGGCCCTGGGCGACGGTGGCGCCGTACGGATCGTCGCCGTCGCGCTGGCCGCCGGACTGCTGTTGCCGCTGCGCCGGGCGCTGCCCGCGACCGTACTTCTGGTGACCACCGTGGGTGCGGCCGCGTTCGACGGTCTCGCCCCGCTGATCCTCGTCGCCGCATGGTCGGCCGGGCGGCGGATCGCCGGGGTCGGCCGGGCGACCGCTGCCTTCGCCCTCGCGTACGTCCTCACCCTCGGTCCGCCCTTCCTTGAGGAGTTCCCCCGCCTCTCGCCGGCGCTCCTGGTCGTCGGCACCCTGACGTCGCTGGTCATGACCGTCGTGCCCGGCCTCGCCGGCCGCCACTGGTCGCAGCGCCGCACGCTGCTGGACACCCTGCGGGAGTACAACGCCCAGCTGCTGCGCGAGCGCGCGATGATCGCCGGACAGGCCCGGATGCGCGAGCGCCAGCGCATCGCGCAGGACATGCACGACAGCCTCGGCCATCAGCTCGCGCTCATCGCGGTGCACACCGGCGCGCTGGAGGTGGACCGCGAGCTGACCGGGCGGCAGCGCGAGGCCGTGGGTGTGCTGCGTGAGGCATCGGTGTCCGCGATGCACGAGCTGCGCGAGGTGGTGGGGTTGCTGCGGGACGGCACCCAGGCCCCCGGGCATACGGGCACTCCCCCCACTACCGCCGGCGGCACCCCCACCCATGCCCTTGAGGCGATGGGGGAGGAGGACGCCAAGGCGCCGTCGCGAGGGGTGGCCGGCATCGAGGGCCTGGTGGAGGCGTCCCGGAGCGCGGGTACGGCCGTGGAGCTGCGGCGCTCGGGCGAGGTGCGCCCGCTCGCCCCGACCGCCGATCACGCGGCGTACCGGATAGCTCAGGAGGGCCTGACCAACGCCCACAAGCACGCGCCGGGTGCCTCGATCACCATCGAGCTGCGGTACGAGCCGGACTCATTGGTCGTGGAGGTCGCGAACGGCCCCGCGCCCGAGACCGCGGACGCCGGCCGGAGCGTGGTGAGCGGCGGTCAGGGGCTGACCGGGCTCGGGGAGCGGGCCCGGCTCGTCGGAGGCATGGTGCACGTGGGCCCGACGGCGGACGGCGGCTTCCGGCTGGCGGGTGTGCTGCCGTACACCTCGCCGGACGGCGCCCCCACCCCCTCGCCCGGCGACGCGGCGACGACATTCGTCGATCCGACGGGCGACTTTCGGCAGCAGATCCCGGCAGGTTCCCTCGGCGAGGGTTACCCGGTCATCGACGGGAACGGTCTGCCGAAGGAGCTGGTCAGGGCAATGAGCACGAACAAGAGAAGCAGCGGCATAGCCATCGGCTGCGGGGCGGCGGCACTCATCGTCCTGCTGCTGGTGATCGCCGCCGTCGTCGCGGGGCTCTTCCTCGTGGCCGAGTCGGACCAGGCCATGATCGAGCCGAAGCAGTACGCGGCGGTGAAGATGGGCCAGTCCGAGGCCGAGGTACGCAAGCAACTGCCCGACGGGGCCTCGTACATGACCGACGGCCTGGACAGGGGCGCGCCGCCCGTGCCCGAGGGGGCGAAGTGCTTCAGCCTGAATTCCTCGGAGTTCGGCAGCAGCTGGGACAAGGATCCTGTCTTCCGGTTCTGCTTCAAGGACGGCAGGCTGATCGAGAAGAAGTCCTTCGAGGTCACGACGTAAGGGCGGAACGGTCGCCGTGATGTCGGGCGGGCGGCTTATCGGGGATGATGGCGAGCGGCCGCAGGTATGACCGCTCAAGAGGGCGCAGGAGACTCGTGATCAGGGTTCTCGTCACGGATGACGAGCCGCTCATTCGGGCGGGCATCAGGATGATTCTGAGCTCGGCCGACGACATCGACGTCGTCGCGGAGGCCGCGAACGGCCGGGAGGCGGTCGAACTGGCCCGGGCCCAGCGCGTGGATGTCGTGCTGCTCGACATCCAGATGCCGGTCATGGACGGGCTGACGGCCCTGGCCGAACTCCGCAGAGCCGCCCCCGACACACGAGTGCTGATCCTCACGACCTTCGGGGAGCAGCAGAACGTGCTGCGCGCCCTGGCGGAGGGCAGCGCGGGCTTTCTGCTCAAGGACTCGGCGCCCGCGGAGCTGATGCGTGCCGTACGGGCTGCCGCGGCCGGAGACGCGTATTTGTCGCCGGGCGCCACTCGCCACGTCGTGGACTCGCTGGCGTCCGGCCAGAGCGTGCGCCGCACCGAGCAGGCCCGCCGTCGCCTGGAGACGCTGACCGACCGCGAACTGGAGGTCCTGGCACTGCTGGGCGAGGGCCTGTCCAACGCGGACGCCGGCCAGCGGATCCATATGAGCGAGGCCACGGTGAAGACGTATGTGAGCCGGATCCTGGCCAAGCTGGGCTGCGAGAACCGGGTACAGGCCGCGCTCCTGGCACGGGACGCCGGCCTGGGAACCTGACCACCCCACTCGACGACGCCCACGGTGAGTCCGCCGCGAGCGGCCTTGCTGCCTGCGACCTACCGGCCGGCGGCGTTCGATAACGGCGCCGACCTGCAATTGACGATAGTTCGGCCGGCGCCTGGGGGGACCAGGACGGCGCGCCCTCCCCAAGGGAGCCGGGCCGCCGCAGCAGCTGCGGAAGGCCGTGCCACCCGACGGCAACAAGGCACACCTCACACCCAACTCGCCCTGAACACAGGCCAGTTCACCTACACCCCAACCCAGCTATCAGTACGGAAAGACTGCCATGCCTGGATCTCCCACCCTCCGAACCACCTCACTGCTCTCCGCCTCCCTCCTCCTCGCCCTCGGCGCCACCGCCTGCAGCCCCGGCAAGGACGACACCGGCCGCGAGAAGCCCTCCCCCTCGGCGGCCGCCGCGCTGCCCGCCTCGCTGACCTCCCAGAAGCTCGACTGGCAGCCCTGCCCGGCGCCGTCCACCGCACAGGGTGGCGAAGGCAAGGCGCCCGGCAAGCTGCCGGACGGTACGGCATGGGAGTGCACGACCCTGAAGGCCCCCCTGGACTACGCCAAGCCCGCCGGCGACACCATCGACCTCGCGATGATCCGCGCCAAGGCCGAGGCCGAGGGCAGCGGCAAACGGATCGGCTCGCTGCTCTTCAACTTCGGCGGGCCGGGCGCATCGGGCGTGGCCACCCTGCCCGGCTATACCCCGGCCCAGTCCCTGCGCACGCGCTACGACCTGGTCAGCTTCGACCCGCGGGGCGTCGGCGACAGTGCGGGCGTGAAGTGCCTGAGCGACAAGGAGTGGGACGAGCAGCGCGCCAAGACCCTGGATCTGGCCGGGACGGCCGAGCAGAACAAGAAGACCGCGGCGGCCTGCAAGAAGAACTCCGGGAAGGTGCTGCCGCACGTCGGCACCGAGAGCGCGGCCCGCGACATGGACCTGATGCGCCAGGTCCTGGGCGACACCAAGCTCAACTACTTCGGGATCTCCTACGGCACCGAACTGGGCGGTGTCTACGCCCACTTGTTCCCGAAGAACGTGGGCCGTACGGTCCTGGACGCCGTGGTCGACCCGACCCAGGACCCGGTACAGGCGTCCCTGGGCCAGGCGAAGGGCTTCCAGCTGGCGCTGGACAACTACCTCGCCCACTGCGCCAAGACGCCCGGCGCCTGCCCGTACCAGAGCCCCAAGGACGGTCGCCGGCGGATCACCGGCCTCCTGGCGAAGACCGGCAAGCAGCCGCTGCCGACCAGGAGCGGACGCAAGCTCACCCAGGAGCAGGCGGTCATGGGCATGGTCGCGATGCTCTACTCCAAGGAGACCTGGCCGGCGCTGTCGGTCTCGCTCTCCGACGCGGAGCAGGGCAGCGGCGACAACCTCCTGCTGATGGCCGACAGCTACAGCGGCCGCGACGACAAGGGCCGCTACAACACCATGCAGGCCGCCAACGGCGCGATCAACTGCGCCGACACCAAGCAGCGCGTCACCCCCCAGGATGTGCAGGCCAGGCTGCCGGAGTTCCGCAAGGCATCGCCGGTCTTCGGCGAGCTGACCGCGAAGGGCTTGCTGGGCTGCACCGGCTGGCCGGTCACCGGCCAGAGCGACACCCCGGAGGTCTCGGCGCCGGGCGCCGCCCCCATCGTCGTCATAGGCAACGCGGGCGACCCGGCGACCCCCGTCGCGGGCGCCCGCAAGATGGCCGACAAGCTCGGGAAGAGCGTGGGCGTGCTGCTCACCGTCAAGGGCGAGGGCCATGGCACGTACGGCGTCAATCAGTGCGCCACCCAGGCCGTGAACGGTCATCTGCTCGACGGCAAGGTCCCGACGGACGGCACCGTCTGCTCATGACCACGGCATAGCGCGAAGGGCTCGCGCGCCGCTCGGCGCGCGAGCCCTTCACACACGCGCGGCCGGCCCCGCGCACCG